>JAQCLE010000055.1 GCA_027592755.1 Bacteroidota bacterium
AAAGGTTTGAACTTTTTCCGCTATTTTATCCGTTTTTTGAAATTAGACTTTCGGATAGTTGTGAATATATTTTTATTAATTTTGCCCAACCCTAAACAAGACCATAACGACTTCCTATTAAGGTAAACATGTCGAAAACCATCAAACTGACAAAGGGCTTTGATATCAATCTGGCCGGCAAGGCTGAAAGAAAAATCGGAGAAAGTCCTCAACCTGAAACTTTTGCAATCAAACCAACAGATTTCCTGGCCATTACCAGGCCGAAGTTGCTGGTGAAAGAAGGAGATAATGTAAAGGCAGGCACGCCTCTGTTTTATGATAAATTTAGTCCTGAGATCCTTTATGTGGCTCCGGTAAGTGGTGAAATCGCTGAGATCGTTAGAGGGGAGAAACGGAAAATTTTAGAAATCCGCATTTTAGCAGATAAAGAAATTGAGAATGAGCAATATGATGCCAGAAGCATTTCTGAAATCAGCAACTTAAGTAAGGAAGAAGTACAGAAAGAGATGCTTAAGAGTGGTGTTTGGCCAAATTTAATGCAACGCCCTTTCGGCATTGTTGCTAATCCGGCGGATACACCGAAATCGATTTTCGTATCCACATTCGATACCCATCCTCTCGCACCCGAGTATGACTTTATTTTTCAGGGGCAAGAGCAAAATTTTCAAGCTGGCATCAATATCCTATCGAGGTTCACCACGGGCAAGATTAATGTCAACATTGACAATAAAGGCGAAGTGGCGCCAATATTTGCCCATATTTCAAATGCTGATGTTAATAAATTTAGTGGTAAACACCCGGCAGGTAATGTGGGGGTACAAATACATCACATTGACCCCGTGAATAAGGGTGAAATTGTATGGACCATTAACCCCTTTGGAGTGATACAAATAGGCAAGCTTTTTCTAAATGGGAAATATGATGCCTCCAAGATAATTGCTGTAGTCGGTTCGGAAGTGAAAGCTCCACAATATTTCAGAACATATATTGGAGCCTCAATCAGCAAATTTATTCAGGATAACCTTAACAGCAATCACTCGAGGTTTATTTCGGGAAATGTGCTGACGGGTGAAAGGATTAGTAATGATGGATATATTGGTTATTACGACCATCAGGTAACTGTAATACCAGAAGGGGATTATCATGAGTTTTTGGGCTGGATCAAGCCTACAACCAAGAAGCTTAGCGTTCACAGGGCCATAGGACTTTTATCGTTCCTGAATGGTGGTAACAAAGAGTATGTGCTTGACTCCAATTCACGAGGTGAACCCCGGGCATTTGTGGAAACTGGCGTATTCGAAAGCGTTACCCCGATGGACATTTTACCAACTTACCTGATCAAATCCATAATGGCCGAAGACTATGACGATATGGAATCTCTTGGCTTGTTGGAAGTCATTGAGGAGGATTTGGCCTTGTGTGAATTTGTGGATGTCTCAAAGCATGATATTCAGTCTATTGTGAGGAAGGGATTAGAATTATTAAGGACCAGTTAAATCGCCAACTATTAGTAATGAAATTTCTTAGAGAAATACTTGATAAGCAGAAACCTCTTTTTGAAAAAGGAGGCAAGTTTGAAAAGTTCTACTATTTGTTTGAAGCGCAGGATACTTTCATGTTTTCGCCAAATACAACAGCGAATAACAAAGGTGTTCAGATAAGAGATGCAGTTGATTTAAAACGCATGATGATCACGGTTGTCATAGCCATGCTCCCGTGTTTATTTTTTGGTATTTGGAATGTTGGCAAACAGCATGCACTATCAACTGGGCAAGAGCTTGATCTAATGGCTCAAATACTAATTGGTTTAAAGGTTGTACTTCCAATCGTGATTGTTGCTTACGTAGCAGGTGGTTTGGTAGAAGTGGTATTTGTCGTTATCAGACGACATCCTTTGAATGAAGGTTATTTGGTAAGCGGCATGCTCATTCCATTGGTAATGCCTCCAACAATTCCTCTATGGCAGGTAGCGCTGGCATCAATTTTCGCAGTTGTAATAGCCAAAGAAGCTTTTGGTGGTACGGGAATGAACGTTTTGAATGTAGCATTGACGGCCCGGGCTTTTTTATACTTTGCCTACCCAACGAATATTTCAGGTGACGTTTGGACTTATTTTGGAGACAGCACACCTGCAGATGGCTTTTCAGGAGCAACTGCCCTTTCATTGGGCGCTGCAACTACCACAGGTGAATCCTCAGGCGAATTGGTAGCCCAATTGAATCAGAGTGGATTCAGTTTCATGGATATGATGTTGGGTTATATTCCCGGATCAATAGGAGAAACTTCGACTATCATGTGTCTAATAGGAGCATTGATCCTGGTGGGTACAGGAGTTGGTAGCTGGAAAATTATTGTAAGTGTTTTTGGAGGTGCTTATTTCATGGGAATCATCTTTAATTTGATTGGTGCGAATGATTTTATGTTGCTGCCAGCACATTATCACTGGGTAATTGGAGGCCTTGCCTTCGGAGCAGTTTTCATGGCTACGGATCCGGTAACAGCTGCCCAAACCGAAAAGGGTAAGTGGATTTATGGGTTCTTGATAGGTGTGTTAACCGTTCTTATCAGAATTTTCAATCCAGCATATCCGGAGGGTATTATGCTGGCGATTTTGTTTATGAATGTATTCGCTCCATTAATTGATTATTACGTAGTAGGTGCAAACAAAAAAAGAAGATTGAAACGTGCGACAGTCTAATACATACATTCTCATTTTTGCAGCTGGCCTGACCATCATAGTCGGTGGGTTGCTTTCAACTGCTTCAGTTGTACTCAAACCATTGCAAGACAAGCAGGTCGAGCTGGATACAAAAAAGAAAATACTTAGCGCCGTTATGGAGGTGTCTTCTATAAAAGATCCAGATGAAATCCTCAGAGTCTATTCGGAGAATATCTCATCCTATGTTGTTGATTTCCAGGGAAATGTAATAGAAAAGGATGCGAAGGGGATGGATGTTGTAGCCGAGAAGATAAATGTTGCAAAGAATTCAAAGTTGCCAAAAGAAGATCGAATGTACCCGGTATTTCAAGCCATTAGTGGAGACAAGGCCTATATTTTCCCCATGTATGGTCAGGGTCTGTGGGATTGGATTTCAGGTTTCATAGCGTTGGAAGGAGATTTAAATACAGTTAAAGGGATAACCTTCGATCACAAAACTGAAACTCCAGGATTAGGAGCAAGAATAACAGATGTAGAGATACAGAAACGTTATGTTGGAAAAAGAATATATGATCAAAGTGGGGCTCTAAAAAGCATAGATATGGTTAAAGGGGAGAAAGGATTACCGCTTGATGATCACCATGTAGATGGAATGTCAGGTGCTACCATGACTGGCAAAGGTGTGAATGCCATGCTAAGAAAATATCTTGAGTCATACGGGAATTTTATTTCTAAAACTAAACAGGGAAGTAAGGTTGCTTCATTATAATTTAACAGAAAGGCGAAATGAGTACTGAAACCTTAGAGCATAAAGAAGCGGTATTAGTTAAGGAAAAGCCGAGTGAGGGGCTTTTATCGAAACGCAGGAAAAAATTTATATCGGATCCATTGGTTGATGACAACCCGATTTCAATACAGGTACTGGGGATATGTTCAGCACTGGCGGTCACCGTAAAAATGGAACCTACATTGACCATGGCGATTGCTGTTACAGCTGTGATCGTATTTTCCAACTTGATTATATCCCTTATCAGGGATTTCATACCCAATAGAATTAGGATTATTGTTCAACTGGCCATTGTTGCGGCACTTGTAACCCTGGTGAGTGAAATACTCAAAGCTTATTATTACGATATGTTCAAGGTGCTCGGTGCTTATGTGGGTCTGATTATCACCAACTGCATCGTTATGGGAAGGCTGGAGGCCTTCGCAATGGCTAACAAACCATACGATTCTGTTTTGGATGGACTTGGCAGCGGTTTTGGTTACGCATGGATTATTCTGGTAGTAGCATTCTTCAGGGAATTACTTGGTTCGGGGTCAATTTTTGACTTCAAAATATTCCAGGCCATTGGATGGTCAAGCTTTCCAACAAATGGTTTGATGGTGGATTCCATTGGGGCATTTATGATACTAGGCATTCTGATATGGATTCAGAGGACCAAAACAGGTCATGTTGAAGCTCACTAATAAGGCATTATGGAAGCATTAAATATTGTAATAAGAGGAATTTTCATAGACAATATGATCTTTGCCTATTTCCTCGGCATGTGTTCATTTCTCGCCGTTTCAAAAAAGGTAAGTACCGCATTTGGGTTGGGTCTGGCGGTCATCTTTGTTTTGACTATTACCGTTCCAGTGAACTGGATAATAAATGAAAACATTCTCAAAGAAGGGTCATTAGCATGGATGGGTTCAGCTTATGAAACCATTGATTTAACATTTATGCAATTCATCATATTTATTGCTGTAATTGCAGCCATAGTTCAGTTAGTAGAGATGATAATAGAAAAGGTTTCTCCTGCGCTTTATGGATCTCTTGGAATTTTCTTACCGCTTATAGCTGTGAACTGCGCAATCCTTGGTTCAGCACTCTTTATGGTTCAAAGGGATTATACTTTAGTTGAGGCAACGGCATATGGTTTCGGTTCGGGCTCGGGATTTTTCTTTGCAATAATCGCCCTTGCAGCGATACGAGAGAAGCTTAAATACTCGAATGTACCGGATGGTTTGCGTGGACTTGGTTTAACAATGCTCATTACGGGATTAATGGGAATTGCATTTAAATCATTTATTGGAATAGTATTATAACAGATTTTATTGAGTTTATATAAAGCAAGGCTCTCTTTTTGAGGGCCTTTTTCATTTATTGATCTTTTATTTTTTTATGATTGACAATCAAGTGTTAAATTTTCATCTCGTTTGATAGTGGAGATGGCAAATTTTAAAATTGTTAAAACCAAAAAAATCAAAAAGACTTTTTTGGAGAACCAAGAAATTAACATAATAGATTAATAGACTTTGATTTGGGTTAATTAATAAGCTCAGATGGATTAGTTGGAGTAAATAATTACATGGTGATTTTCAAATCTTTAATCTTTGCTCTTGGTTCTAATAATCTGTTCGATCCGAAGCATCGGATGACAAATTCGGGTTAACATCTGGCACAATAATTCTCAATGGGATGAATCAAAGGGTATTGGTCTTAAATCAGGACTTCAGTCCAATGTCTGTGTGCTCTGTGCAACGGGCTTTCCTATTGATTTATTTGGATAAAGCGGAATTACTCAATTCGGTAAGAAACAACTTCCTCAGAACAGTTTCAAGAAATTTCCCAATGCCATCGGTGATTCGTATCAACCATTACATTACTGTACCCTACAGGGGTGTAGTGATGACGAGACAAAATATTTTTAAAAGAGATAATAACCAATGTCAATATTGTGGTACCAATAAAGAGCTCACTTTAGATCATGTTATTCCAAGATCCAGAGGAGGAAGATCCAATTGGAAAAACCTTGTTACGGCTTGTAAGCGTTGTAATACCAGAAAGGGAGATTTTACGCTACAAGAGGCCGAGATGAAATTGATGAATTCCCCATATAAACCCTCTTATCTGGTTTTTATTCGCGAATCCTCTGGTTTCGTTCAGGATGAATGGCGAAAGTATCTGGAGCCGATTGTAGCTTAAGTTTAGGGATGTTCTTTGTTGTGGAGGACTACTTTCCTTTGAGTATAGGATTAATATCCAGAACATTTTCATCCCAATATTTACCAATGAATTCATTGGTAAAATAATCATTCCCATGTATTGAGAGGGATTTAAGCAATTTGATGAAATCTATTTCCTGATAGATTTTCAGAATTTTGATACTTAGCGGGGCATAGCTAAAATGCCAGGGCTCATATTTAAATCCTTTCCGATTTTGATCTGAAGTATAAACTTCAATAAAATTATACCTGGAGGCATTGGTGTTTAGCCAGGACTTGAATGCGGCAAATGGGCCATCTCCCTGAAATAAATGGGAGACTAACACATCTCCTTCAACTTTTCGGTTACCATCTACAATATCAATATCGGTTCCCCAATGATGTCTGGAGGTGCCTGGAATCGTGGAATATTCAATTATTTTCAATATTGCTTGCTGTGGCAGCAAGCCATCTTCTGTGGTGAATTGTTGATACTTACTATTCCAAATACGCTTTTGATCATTGAAGCTCCGGTAACTGGAAACTGGTCTGATTTTAAATCCTTCCATTAATGCAGCACCGGACATTGCATCAAACGATTGCGCTGCATCCTTTCTTAATTTATAATTAGATCCAATTAATTCAGGAGGTTTCAACCCGGTGATGGCTTCTACATCAAAGTCATCCACGAATATGTCCAGTTCTAAATGCGGTAGAACCAGGGGAACAGCGGCATACTTTATGAATCTTCGCCTATCCATTTTATAAGGGGATGTAGACTAATTTTTTAGTTGAAAAGAACGCTTCATCAAAGAAAGTGCTTATTTCAGTAAGTTGATAGGGACGTTTCATCTCTTTTAGCTCTTCACTAAGGTCGCCCCCTTTAAACGCCAATATTCCGTTGTACATTTCATTTTTGGACTTGGAATTGATTTTGTCAATTACCCAGGGAATGAAGCGATTCATTCTTGTGACCGCCCTTGATGCAACAAAATCGTATTTTCTTTTGATATCTTCAACCCTTTTGGTTTCACCCTGAACATTTAATAATCCCAGGCCTCGAGCAATATCGTTGACTACGGCAATTTTTTTTCCAATGGAATCCACCAGATGAAATTCCGACTCAGGAAAGAGAATAGCGAGAGGAATTCCTGGTAGACCTCCACCAGTGCCTGCATCAAGAATTTCAGTGCCTGCTTTAAAGTCGACCAACTTCGAAATAGCAAGTGAGTGAAGGACATGTCTTTCGTAAAAATGACTTGTATCCTGTCGGGAAATGAGGTTGATTTTCACATTCCATTCGATCAACCGATCTCCAAATTGAACCATTTGTTCAACCTGCTTCTCAGATAAGTCCGGGAAGTATTTTAGGATAATATCAATACCAGGCATCAAAAGTTGGGATGAAAAAAAAGCTGTTCCGAAACTAAACGGAACAGCTTTTCAAAGCTATTTATTTTTATGGTTTAAGTGTAACCCCAGGCAGACTAAGGATATCGACTTTTGGTATGTCACTCCCATATGCCGTTGCCATGGCATCAATAACTGCATTTGCTATGATGCCCTGACCTCTTGAATTGGGATGAACACCATCCACTGAAAAGAAGCCATTGGGGCTAAAATCATATTGAAGGAATTGATTACCAACATCAATGCCGCCAGTTACGGCAGCGGTAATAAGAATAGTATAGGCATCGACTACTGGCACACTCATCGAAGTGGCTATTGCACCTATTGCACTGTTATACTGGGCATTTGCCGTTCGCAATGCCAGCACCTCATCTTCATCAATGATATATTGGCTTGGAATCGGGTATGGTCTGAGTGCTGTAAGATCGGTAGCGGCCAGGTCGATGTTGTTATTCGCGTCAAGTACTATTCCAGTAAGTGAACCCCATCCAGCTTCCAGATTTGCTATTAGAGCTGGATCAGCTAAGACTTTGTCTGTGTCTTTGATTTGCCTGAAAATACGATTTCCATTGGCATCAAAGGTTTCAATTACAAGACCATTGTCAGCGCTCGCTTCAAAAATTTGTCTTATTGGAAGGCCGGTGGCCGGATCATTGGCAAACCCAAACTGAGCATAAACAATGTTCAAAGCTGTAGAGAAAGTAGATCCTGTTGGTAAACCAAGAGCCCCTGCTACAGTTTCAGGTAAAGTTTCGCTAAGATCAATTGGCACTTTCAACAAATCAATTGGCACAAGATTGAAAATGGGAACCGTTGTGACATCAGGTATTGTCATCACAACACCCTTTGCTCCGGTTGACATCATTGCTCCAAGAACCCCAGTAAAAGCCTGTTCAAAAACTGCAGGACTTGTAATCCCACTTGGATCCATTAACTCGGTAGAGGTGAGAGATGATTTGTTAGCAGGAGCTTTGGTTTGATAATAATCTGTGATGCCTGGGAGTTGGTTTAATGGGACATCATATAACCAAAATCCATGGGCTACTTCAACGGAGTCCACGGTGTTTGGAATTGTTATTGGAGCTCCGGTAGTTGGATTAATACCTACAACCAAAAAATCCGGTGGAACAGGTGGGGGATTAGTTCCGGCACTTGTTGTGCCTCCACTGGAAGCATAATCCAGGATATCATTTCCACCCAACCAAAGGGTAAAAAATGTTGGTTCTGCGGCCAATGCTTCATTGAGTATGGCTGAAGATTAAATTCTAAAATATCAAGTTTAATAATGGCCTTGAATTTAGATTATTTCAATGAATATAGTTGGCATGCATACTATATTTATTAGAATTATGATGTTTTTTTTACATGTTCAACCAATTTTTCGGCCAATGCATTGGTTTCCTGAGATATGAATTCGTCTCCTGTTGCATTCAGAATGTTTTGTGCCATCCCACCAAGGCAGTCGATGTAGAACCTTTTCATGTCATCTACGGGCATGTCTTTTGTCCAAAGGTCGATGCGTAATGTGTTTTTTTGCTTTTCATCCCAAAGCGTGAGACTGATGGATTTTGTTTCTTCCATGCCCTGAGGTTCCTTATCCGTGGCATCCCACATAATTTTTTCGGGTACATTATCCTTGTCGAGTGTAACGGTAAAGTTGATCCTTGATTCTTTCATTTTTGACATAATTTGTGGCGAAACTATCACTGGAAATAATAGTATCAAATTTTGACTCTATCTCAATCAACATTACCTTTATTTTGTGTGCAGCCATATATTGCTAAATTGAGCAGAATGATAATAGATAATTATGTTCACTGAAAATGAAGTAGAGTTAATGGTTGGTGATCCAGTCATTTTAGAAGCCACAAAGGTGCTTCGCAAAGATTTCATTAAAACCGAAGCTCCGTACCTGGAAATATCAGAAGCAGATTTTTTTTCATTGGTCATGTTATCTCAGACAGTGGGAATAGCGTTGGCCAATGGCAGTGTCTCACTTTTCGAAGAATTATCGTTAAATAAAAAGGCTCGAAAACTCTCAAAGGGAGGCTATTTCCTTAAACAGGATCCTGTAGTCCATGCCATGAAATTTCTTATTAAGAATTATACGATTTGGGAAGATAAATTCTTTACCCTGATAAAATTAGCGATGAGCGAGTCGTTCGATATTGAAGGGATGAAGACTGATAAAGCAGAACAATTGGAGTTTACACCGGCTGAGTATGAAAAAGTAGTCATGTCAACACCATATATCTTCATCAGGTTCTTGTCGTCCTTTTTTCTGGAAGATGATGAAGATATTATTAATCCACGATTAATTGTTTTAAAAGACTATGAGAAATTAATTGATATTGGACATAAACTTGAATTGGATCATATTCCAGTTTACCGGATGTTTACCAAGACATACAATGTAAAATAGATCGAAATTAAATCCATACCAATAGCCATTCTTCTTTCGTTAAGCAAGTATTGCGACTTAAGTCGGCATAAATCAATATTTTTGATATGTAATTGCAAAACCTTGCAACGGATAATAATAACAGGTGTTTTCGTATTCATTGCCCTTGTTGTGGTACTCCCAATGCAATTGTTGGGACAAAACCAGGCATATAATCCCTACACCGGACAAACGGAAGACGTTTACAGAAGCCCGCTGAGGGCCATTCTGAATCAGTTCTCTGCCTCATTTACAACGGGGTATGGGCGAACCAAATACTCGCACAATCTAAACGGGTTCTATTTTTACCAGGATTCCCTGCAACAATTATTAGTAAATAATAATGCGGGAACACTTCCGGCACAATTATCAGGTTACAACAATTGGTTTAATGAAGCGGTATTAAGCGATACGGCAATATCAATACCAGGATCATTTGTTGCTGATACAGACACAGCTTCTATTGGATTCATTTCCCGGGGGAGGTCGATCCCATTACAGCTTTCCCTGCATTATAATCTCATGGGTAAATTTCGAATAGGAGGGGGTATTATGTGGGAACGACAGACTTTTAAACCCTTTGAGCCAACTAAATATGGGGATGTGATCAGAGATTTTGATCCGGGGTTTAAAAAAACGAGTTACTTCAGATATTTCTTACTCTTAGGTTATAAATTCTATGACTTCTGGGACTACTCATTTGCTGCCGAAATTAACCTTGGTAAGGCTAGTTATGGCAAGCAGTTCAGCACTATCCCATCCAGTCTCTATACAAGCTTTGGTTTGTCTATTGAGAAAAACCTGTCCGAGTATTTCAGGATAATTATCAAACCTACCTACGATTTTAAAAGTTATAAACTGAATCTTGATGAACAGGGGACTTCGATTAAACATAATAACGCCACCTTCTTTGTTCAGTTCGGAATCAGCCTTACTTTCCCGGAAATACCACGCTCACCAATTGTCGGTGACAAGGTAAATGTTAAACATGTGATCATGCACCCTCAAACAGGAAAGCGGGTTGAAGTTCGTGGCCTTCCTATTTGGAAACACTCGGATCCCAAAGTAGGGCAGAATGACCGCAAACTTTGGCGTTACAGAAGCGGTAATCGTAAGAAGAAAAATCCTTATTGAAATTGAATGTTGGTGTTGACAACTTTGGCGTTAAGGAATGTGATTAGAACTTACATTTAGTATTATCCGCTTTCACATAATAAGACTTATAGTTTTTGGCATTCTTATCCATGCATCCTTCAAGATTGAGTACTTCTATTTTTCTGAAATCAGTTGGATGTGTTTCTGCCTGGATGGAGATATAACCCCCATCTGAAAGTAGTTTACCATCTACCTTCACAGATTCATCGTAACCGCTTACAACACCTCCACCTATTTGAGCGCCACCATAGGCCATCACTTGTTCGCCATTTACAAAATGGGTAAGAGAGTCGCCCAACAGCTTCACTTCCGCTGTCACCCACTGGTCGCCATGAAAGGTTTTCGAAGTAGAATTAAAGCAATGTGCTGTTCTTAGCTTTCCATCCATTACCACATTGGTTCCCGGTGTGCACAGGTTAACTGTAGACCGCTCATATTTACCGTTTCCACCTAACAACTGCACCTCAATGGAGATTGGAAAATCCTGGTCCTTACCCATACTCTCTGCTGATTGTCCATGCAGCATTAACCCATTGTTACGGAATGCCCATCCCGGACCGCCGTTTACCTGATCCCTTACAAAACGATACTCGGCCTTGAGGATGTAGTGCGAGAATTTGTCTTTATAAAACAGGTGACCAAACTGTCCGTCGAAAGCACTGGGCCAGTTGTCATACTTCACGCTCAGGATGCCATCCTCAACCCGGAAGGTATTTAAGTAATTATCATTGAGCTCATATCCCTTGAATTTGGGTTGCCAACCGTCCAAATCTCTACCATTGAAGATCTGGATCCATTCTTCTTCATCAGGGTAGTTTTGTGCATGAAGGCTAACTGAAATGACAGTAAAGAGTGTGATTAGCAAAGGGATGTTTATAACCTGTTTCATAATTGAATTCATTTACGGAAAGGTAATGGTAAAGTGGTTTATCGGGAGGATCTTAGAATTCAATTTTAAATGATCTGTCAAGAATCAAACTAAATTTAAATTTGCATTATGAAATGTCCTTCAGGTAAAAGAGCGTATCCCACCAAAGAAAGAGCTGAAGAGGTGTTGATTGAAACAAAGATCAAATTCAGGTATCCGCTGGAAACTGGACCTGTTAATGTTTACGAATGCCAGGACTGTGGGGATTACCACCTCACTTCACAAGGAGAAGTTAGTGAAGTACTAAAATCGGATAAGATCAAAAAGGAGATTGAGCGGGAAAGGGAAGCCAGGCATTGGGAGAGAAAGCGGTGGTAATCAGGTCTGTTGCTTATTTGATGCTGTCCAATAGATAATAACACCAATCTGCAAAGCAATCATCGGTATCGTGATTAGCAGCATAGATTGCCACCCCAACTGGAACAACACCCAACCGGCACTAATAGAGGCAATTGCCTGAACACCAAAAACCATGAATTCATTCAACGCCTGCACCTTAAATCGCTCACTGGTTTTATAAATCCGGGGTAGTAACGTTGTGCCACCTATAAAAAGGAAATTCCATCCAATTCCCAGAAGAATGAGCGAAATCCAATAGTTCATGAACTCATGCCCCAAAAAGGCGATGATGAGACACATCGAATAAGCAACCAGTCCAACCAACATCATCCTGATTATTCCAATCTGCTTGATAATCCATCCTGTGAATAGAGAGGGAAGGAACATGGAGACAATATGGCTTTGGATCACCCATTTTGTGTCATCCAGGGAGTGGCCATCCATCACGTGCATGCTGATGGGTGTGGCGGTCATAATAAAGCTCATGATTGAATAGCCCACCATGGCACCTATGACAGCAACCCAGAATAACGGTTGCTTTGCAATTTGCCCAAGGCTTCTCTGATCATTGGAGGAGGTGGTAACCTGCTTTCCAACATTCTGATACTGACTCAAGATTAGAAATGCCAAAACATAGAGCATTCCTAAGATAGGAAATGATCCGGCGTATTCCTGTGATAGTAAATCTTTACCCCTTACTGCTATTTCCGGTCCGATAAAAGCAGCAGCAATTCCTCCAAGCAGCACCTGTGATGCGGCCTTTGGAATGAGTTCTTCCGAAACACTTTCCATGGCAGCAAAGCGGAACTGTTGCACAGCAGCCATTGTTCCTCCAATTAGAAAAGTGAATATGCAAAATGCAATGAATGATGCACTGATTATACTAACAGTTATGGCTATCGCCATTATCACTCCAAAAACACAAACACAGAGGAAGATCAATTTCCTCCCGAATTGTTTCATCATCATTGCAATTGGAATAGAGGTTGTTGCAGTACCAATTATTATCAGTGCTAGTGGTAGGGTGCTAAGTTTGGGATCAGTAGCCAGTTGATTGCCAATAAGGCTGCCGGAAAAGACAACCAATGAAGCACAGGATGTCATCAGTGCCTGGGCAAACGTCAATATCCAAACGTTTTTATTCAAGGAGGTCGGTCTATTTCGTTAAATAATCAGATCGGCAAATAACCGGACTTTCTTTTGAATTTTGTTCAATAATTTCTTTTCATCATTCAAAGTAGCTTCATATACAATTTCAATCATATATCTTTAGTCTTTCGACCAAGTTTCTTTATGTATCCAGATTTTTATGCCATTGTTACCGAGGCCTGGGAGCATTACGATGGCTCTAGAAAGATAATTTCAATTAAAGATATCAGTGCCAAAGTTTCAACAAACCATGTTTTCAAGTTAGTGCTGGGAAGTGGCACTTCAATTATTGGTAAGCTTTCATATTTTGGGAAGTACGATGACTTTTTGGAGGATCACACACTAATAAATGCATTGGCCAATAATTTGCCCGATCCATATGACAACTTTCTTTCAAAGTCATTACTTAAAAAAAATCAACTATACACTTACCGCCACAGAAGTGGTGTGTTGGATGTCTGGGTGGTTTTTTATAATCCGATCAAAGTAAAAAATCAACTGCCTAAGATTTTAGATGAAGTTCAGATAGGAAAGCTTGGAACTGAACTGGCGAAATTTCATAAGACATGCGCCACATTGACCAACGTTTTACCTTCCTGGTCCAAAACAATGCAAACTGATATTATGCACTTGCTTGAGATAATCAAAACCCCACATGGGCAGTATGAACACCGTGGAAATATTGATGAAATCAGGCGCCAGGCAGCGATATTATTTACAAATTTGAAAGAATTAAAAACTGATACTTGGACACCTATACCTGTTTTTGTTGACTGGAACATTGGCAATTTCTCGATCGATCAGGATGGGGGTTTTTACTCCAGATGGGATTATGACTGGTTCAGAATGAGTTCACGGGTAATGGATTTCTATTTTTTCAGCAGGGTATGTTCTAGCGTAGGTGACAAATCTGTTTTTAGCTACCTTACCGATCCCATGATGGAGGATAGATTCATTCTGTTTTTAAAAAAATACCACGAAGAATATCCACTTACAAGGGAGGAAATCATATTCTTTAAAGAAGCTTACAGATTTTTTATTTTAAACTATGTGGTAAAGGATGGGCGATATTTCTTTCATGAAGTTTATGCTACAAGATTGCAACGGGAAGCTTTTGAAATCTATTTTCCCCAAATTGATAATTTTAATCCCGATAAGATATTAGCATCACTTGACTTTTAGATATTTATGGAGTATTCAAGTTTTAAGGATATAGTTAAAGATTACCAGGTGGTGTTTTTTGATGCATATGGCGTACTCAAAAATTCGGCTGGCCTGATTCCGGGAATTGAAGGAACTTTTAAGTACTTAGAAGAACATAATATCGATTATTATATCCTGACCAATGATGCTTCAAGGGGTCCTAAGAGTCTTGCTCAATATTATATTAATGAAGGACTTACTTCAGTAACTCATGATAAAATAATTTCCTCCGGTATGCTTGCAACTGAATATTTAAGATTGAAGGTGAAGCATGGTACAGTGGCCTATCTGGGTACCGTTGAGTCTGCCCATTACCTCGAACAATCAGGCCTTAAAACGTTGCCAATTCATGAGCTAAACTTAAGAGATGTTAGCAATGTGAATGCATTGGTTTTCATGGATGATGAAGGTTTTGATTGGAACCATGATATCACTAAAATTGTCAATTTATTGAGGAATAGGAATATTCCCTCAATTGTTGCAAATACTGATAAATCCTATCCCGTGTCAGATAAAGAAGTAGGTATTGCGATTGGTGGCATAGCCAATATGGTTGAAGATATTACTGGCAGAAAGTTCATTAAATTCGGAAAGCCGGATGCCCAAATGTTCATTTTCGCCTATGAACATTGCCAAAAAGCAATTGAAGTGGGTAGAGAAAGTATTCTCATGGTTGGTGATACACTTTTTACCGACATCATGGGAGGTAATAAATTTGGGATTGACACAGCACTTGTTTTAACCGGAAATACCTTGCCCGAAAATGCCAGTGATAGAATCAAGCAATTTGGTATTATCCCTGATTATATATGTGATTCTGCAGCGATTGAATAAAAAAGGCCGTTCAAAGAACAGCCTTCAATTGTGATCATTAATTATTTAAACATTGGGAAAGCCAGAATCTGCCATAACTTCTTTAATCTGGTCAGTATGCCTGATGGCGTGTCCCGACATAAAGAGTATTACCTGGTAAACATCTACTTTTCCAAAAGGAAAATCAAAATACCTGTTTCGCAAATCATCCGTTGACGTCTTAACATAATTCATGTTTGATTTACGTTTTGACTTAAACTCATCAAGAGTCTCTTTAAATGACCCAAATTTACCAGAAGGCTCGAATTCAGGACGTGTTTTCACTTTTTGTTCCCTGCTGGTTATAATACCTAATAAACCATCATCATCCATGGCCACCTGACCTCTCATCGATGGATCAGGATCGGATTGGAGCGTCATTTGGACAATTCCAAAAATATTGGTTTCAGAAATTGCAAGATGTTCGACACACTCAGCAACGGACCAATAATCCGGTGTCGGCTTATAATTAAGCTGCTCTTCCGACAATCCTTTTACAGTTTTTAGTAGCTCTGACTGTGAACTTTGGAGATGATCGAGCGCCTTGCTTTTTTCATCTTTTGTCAATTGAGTTTGGGCAAAGGCATTATTTCCAACAAGAAGCAATGCCATTGCAATAATTTTAAGTGAGGTTTTCATTATGGTTATTATTTTGTTTAAAGATGACGTTTAGGATCCTATGATCTGGACTTCCATGGGAAATTAATATTAAAGATAGGGATTAATAATGATCAATGTAGTGCTGATCTGTCGCTTAAATGTCAAACATACTATTCATGTTAAATATTCCACCAATAAGTTAGTTTTAGTACCACCGCCCGGTTCTTGACATTATAGGGCTCAGGAAAATAATTGTCTGTATAAACAATGAATAAATCTGAAGCCGGAGCATAGCGCCATTGGAATCGGGCATTGATGTTCACATTATCAACCTGCTCATTGTATTGTATAAAGGTAGTCAGGTAGACTTTGTTGGTGAAAGTGACATCAATCCTGGGACCGGCGAGCCAAAATGTTGTGGTTCCCCATGGATCAATCATGTCGATTTCATTGAAGCTTGCACTCATAGAGATATTTACAAAGGGCTGGAACCTCAATCCCAAGTCACCTGATAAATTCAACCGGGTGCCCTCCTGGTAATATCCTCCATATCTTGAGCTGAAGGTATAAGTGAAAACACTCTGGGGTTTGGAATTGATGTTCACTCCCCATGATTGCCAACGATGCTCACTACCTGTTAAAAGTTCAATTTTATTGGTGTTGGTGGGATCAAATGGTGATTGAAGTTCTACAAAATCAAAGGCACCCCATATTGAAAACCTTTGATTGCTTCGTGTCCGAAAATTATACATCATTCCGGTGGTATTGTCTGTCAGGCCGGAATGCGGTTTAAAAAAGGTGCTCGAAAACAAACGAGGACCATGACTGAGAAGTGTTTTTCCCTTTGGATAAAAATTGTAGGCAATAGTGGGATTGATTCTTACAAAATTTTTCCTGGGCACAAACCCAGCTTCCGCACTATAATTCTCGCCTACATATTCATGTTGCCATGAAATATCCCATACCTGAGTATTGTAATTGAGGTTCGCTGCATGAGTAAATTCTTTACCTGATGATCCTGGTCTGAAGGACTTCATAACTAATGCCTTACCCGTCCATTCATTGTTTGAAGAAGCGAGATTATATTCAAGGCCTATGTTGCGATTATAAGCCAGTGTATCTGTTTGTTCGCCCGTGGGGTCAGCCTTATAATTTACAGCTTGCTTGTTAACTACTAACAGACTTATGTTGCTTCTCGAGAAGACCTGTCTTTGAAGTGCAATCGCTGAAAAATTGTGAGCGTTCAAATGTTTTGATTCCACCTTTTCAGTTTGCATGTTCATTACACCAATGCGCCAGTTACGATCAATTTTGCCACTTAGCCTGGCACCGAATTGAATTGGGACACCAAGACCGATTCTCCTTGAAAAAAACGGCCTAATCCGTTCGTAACCAAAATTGGAAAACAGATCCCCATTCTCAAGAAAGAATTGCCTCCTTTCAGGAAAGAACAATTCGAACCTGTCAAGATTGGTTACTTGCTGGTCAACATCCACTTGGGAAAAGTCTGGGTTTATGGTAAGATCCAGATTCAGTGATGAGCTCACAGCAATTTTCGCATCCCCGCCAAACTCAGCTTTATATTCTGCATCCTCGCCGTTTTCATGGTCTTTCGAAATTCGTCCAAGGGTATATGGTATTATGGATACATTGGCTACCGGTGGTGGTGGCGGTTGATCCCAGGCAAGAATTCCGGTATAAGCAAGGGACACTGAAGGAAATTGTCTCGGTACCGGTGCCCAGGATGATTTCTCGGTAGTTTTCAAATCCAACCTGCTGAAATTGATTCCCCATTCCGAAATCCCCCTTTTATAGCGAATACTTTTGAATGGCAATGCCATTTCAAAAATGTATTTGTCTTCATAACTTTTTACTACTGAGTTCCACTTATTGTCCCAGCTTAAATCAGCCCTGCCACCTTCGTAAAGTGTGCCATCCCACTGAGCGCCTGCAGCATTGGCTCCAAATGTGAAGCCATTTGTTTGATCATCGAAAGTATCCATACCAAATATAAAATTATCATTACGGACGAAACTAAAATCCCTTCGAAGTGATTCAACAAAATACGGGCCTAGTAATCCGTGATAACAAACTGCGATGAGATAAATATTGTTGTCATCGTAAGCCATTTGAACATCAGTCCTCACATTCGCAAAACTCGTATCCATGGGCGATATCATATAGAAATCGGTGGCGACATCGGCTTCCTGCCAGGCTTTCTCATCAGCAACACCGTCTATTACAACCGGCGTAGATATTTTGCGGATAATCAACCGATATGATTCATTGATTTTTTGGGAGTAACCGGCAAGTGACACAACCAGAGCCATGAAGAATATGGCGCATTGTTTATAAATTTTTATCTCGATCACAAACATGTATCAGATCAGTTCGTTGGCTCTACAATTAATTCGGCGCAAAGAAAGACCTATCTTTTTTCAAAAGCGCTGACATTTCTCAGGAAATACAGGGGCGGTTCGTGGATTATCCAGGCAAGTCAGGTAATTATCGCAAAGAGCTAATAATATAGTCCAAATAATCCCTCTGGCTTTTTAGTCAATAAAAGCCTAAATTCGGATTCAGTCTAACTTCCTTTATTATGGCTTCATTCAATTTAAGAATCAACGGAAAGTCCGAAACCGTAGACGTTGATCCCGCAATGCCCCTTTTGTGGGTGATCAGGGACTTTATCTGGTTAACGGGAACAAAATTCGGGTGCGGCATCTCGCAATGTGGTGCATGCACCATTCACATGGATGGAAATCCGGTCCAGTCCTGCGTAATGCCGGTGTCCGCTTTTGAAGGCAAAGAAATAACCACAATTGAAGGCATTTCTGAAAATAATGACCATCCCGTACAACTTGCCTGGATTGAGGAACAAGTTCCGCAATGTGGCTATTGCCAGTCTGGTCAGATTATGACTGCAGTGGCGCTCCTGGACCGAAACCCTAATCCGTCTGAAGATGAGATTGATAAAGTCATGGATTCAGTATTGTGCCGCTGTGGCACCTATCATAGAATCAAAAAAGCCATCCTTAAAGCCTCTAAATCATGAAAACCGGACAAATATCCCGTAGAAAATTCATGCAACTTACCTCCGTGTCCGGGGCTTGCCTGGTTATCGGTTGCGTCCCCAATTCGTCAGGAGAAAGTATAGCCAACCTCTCAGCCACTGATCCGGTAGGGTTGAACCAATTCATTAGCATAGATAATATAGGGAAAGTGATTCTGTACAATCACCGGCCGGAAATGGGGCAGGGGATATACCAGGCCATACCAATGATTTTGGCAGAGGAATTGGAAGTAGATATCAATGCCGTTGAAATCAGGCAATCTGAAGCCAACTCAGATCTCTATGGAAGCCAGATGGTTGTCGGGAGCCATAGTATTCAGGGTGAATTTGCCAGGATGCGCTTAATGGGTGCGGCTGCAAAAGAAATGTTGATTTCAGCAGCAGCCCAGAAGTGGAAAGCTAATGTGAGTGAATGCTCCGCTAAAAATGGAATCGTCACACATTCATCCGGCAAAACTTTTTCCTATGGAGAATTGGTTGAAACTGCAAGCAAATTGTCAGCACCGGAAAATCCTGCTCTGAAAGACCCCAAAGACTTCAAAGTCATTGGACAATCAATAATTGATCCCAGAAACAACAGGATTTTGCAACGGTCTCAATATGCTCTTTAATTGAGATATAGTAACAGAAATACTATGCAAATATAATCCGGGAGACATTGTTTATGTTTGATGATTGGTATTAATGGAGTAGTGGGGCTGAATTCCAGGAATGATTACAACCATTGAGCCCCATAGATAGCATCTTTATCAAGTTTCGCATGGGGAAAGGATAACTTTTCTATTGTTTAGCAAAACCCTTCTATTCTGTTTTTTGAAACGCTCTAACCGTAACCACTTGCATCAGTTTATGATTTTAATGACAACTTGAAATGTTAGAGCGAATAATACAGTATAGCATTCATCATAAGCTCATTGTTCTTCTATTTACTGCCGGTCTTGTTGGGTTTGGCGTCTATTCTATGCTGAACATATCAATTGGTACGGTGCCCGATATTACCAGCAACCAGGTACAGATCATTACCACTTCCCGAAACCTTGCCACCCAGGATGTGGAGCAATTCCTTACTTACCCGGTGGAATTGGAGATGGCCAATTTGCCAGGCGTCAAGGAAATCAGATCAATTTCGAAATTTGGCCTTTCTGTAGTTACAGTTGTATTTGAGGATAAGATAGGTACCTACCTTCCCCGTCAGCTTATTGCAGAGAAAATAAAAAGTGCCGAGGAGCGAATCCCTGAGGGATTTGGTAAACCATTTATGGGCCCCATTTCTACAGGGCTTGGTGAAATATACCAATACGTTATAGACGTAGATCCAGCCTACAAGGATCAATATACGGTCACTGACCTCCGTACCATCCAGGATTGGATAATTAAACGCCAATTGTCCGGTATTCCCGGTGTGGTTGAAGTGAATACCTGGGGAGGATTTCTCAAGCAATATGAAGTTGCCATCAATCCTGAGCGTTTACGCTCCATGAATTTGTCCCTATCGGAAGTTTTCATATCTCTGGAGCAAAACAATAGTGTCGCGGGTGGCGGGTACATCGAAAAGGGGAATGAAAGCTTTTTTATTCGGGGGGAAGGTCTGGTAACTGCCATAGAGGATATCGAGAACATTGTAATAACTACCCGGGACGGTATTCCGGTTTATGTGAAGGATGTTGCATTAGTTGGTTTTGGGCATGCGAACCGATTCGGAGCGATCACAGGAAATGGGAAGGGTGAGATGGTATTGGGCCAGGTAATGATGCTGAAGGGTGCCAACTCGAAAGCTGTAATTGAGGCAGTAAAATCGAGAGTTGCGGAAATAACACCCGGATTGCCTCCCGGGATTACCATAAATGCCTTTCTTGAGAGGAGCGAGCTCATCAAGAAAACAACCATCACTATTGCTGAAAATCTAACATTGGGTTGTTTGATTGTTATCCTGGTAGTCGTAGTACTTCTAGGCAATATTCGATCGGCACTGGTTGTCTCTTCTGTCATACCACTGAGCTTATTGTTTGCATTATCGCTGATGAATATTTTCAATGTTGACGCCAATCTGATGAGTTTAGGGGCAATCGACTTTGGGATTATCATTGACGGGGCAGTAATTATTGTTGAGTTTATTGCTTTTAAAATCACGAGTGAGCGATCGAAATTAATGCTTCTCCGCCCGGATGATAAGCAAAACTTCATTGACAATATTACTTTTCAGAGCACGACTAGAATGATGCATTCCGTTGTATTTGGGGGATTGGCAATCATCATTGTATTTATACCTATACTGTCTTTGTCCAATGTGGAGGGCAAGATGTTCAAACCAATGGCCCAGGTTTTTTGCTTTGCACTCATTGGTGCTATGATCCTGTGCTTCACCTATATTCCGGTTGTTGCATCGATGTTCATTAAACCATCTGATCCACAAAAAAGAACCTTATCATCCAGGCTTATGAGTTATCTGGAAAGAAAGTATAAGCCGACAATTACATTGGCCTTGAGGAAAAAGGGATGGGTCTTGAGTATGGCAACAGCACTACTAATTGTCTCAGGATTCATTTTTACTAGAATGGGGGGCGAATTTGTACCCACACTTGATGAGGGGGATTTCGTCATTCAACCACTTCTAAAAGCGGGTACTTCCTTAAGTAAAACGATAGAGATCAGCACAAGGATTGAGAAGATATTAGGCACATTTCCAGAAGTTGATCAGGTTGTAACCCGAATTGGTGCTGCAGAAGTACCGACTGATCCCATGTCAATGGAAGAAAGTGATGTTATTATTAAACTTAAACCGAAAGGGGAATGGATTTCAGCCTTAAGTAAGGATGAATTGGCTGACAAACTCAAGAAAGCATTGTCAATTATTCCTGGTATTGACTATGAATTTACGCAACCCATAGAAATGCGTTTAAATGAATTGATAACAGGAGTTAGGGCTGATTTAGCAATAAAAATTTTCGGTGAAGACCTTAATATTTTATCGAAGAAGGCGCTGGAGATAGAAAATGCCATACAAGATGTAGAAGGGGCTGCTGATATTACGGTTGAAAAAGTGGTGGGTCTTCCGCAGATGTCGGTTAAATATGACAGACTTAAAATTGCTAAATACGGCCTGAATGTAGAGTCTCTCAACAGGCTCATTACTATGGGTTTCGCCGGATTGCCAGCTGGAACTGTTTTCGAAGGAGAAAAACAATTTGATTTGGTGGTTCGGTTTGATCCTCAGCATCGCAAGGATATTGAGGATATAGAAACTGCTTCAATACTGTTACCCAATGGAAACAAACTGCCATTGAGCGAGTTTGCTCAAATTTCTTATACCAAAGGCCCGGCGAAAATATCCCGTGATAATACAAAAAGAAGAATTGTCGTTGGGGTGAATGTCAGGGGTCGTGACCTCGAATCGGTTGTGGATGACGTACAACGGATTATTGACAATAAAATATCGCTTCCAATGGGCTACTCAGTAGAATATGGTGGTCAATTTCAAAACTTGCGGGCTGCCAGGGAAAGGTTAATGGTAGCCGTTCCTGTTGCGTTGATCCTGATATTTATTCTACTATACTTTGCTTTTAATTCAGTGAAAGAGGCTTTAATGATTTATAGTGCCATTCCGTTAGCAGCCGTTGGTGGTATTTTGCTTCTGTATTTTCGCGGATTACCCTTTAGCATTTCTGCAGGGGTTGGGTTCATTGCCCTTTTTGGAATAGCCGTCCTTAATGGTATTGTTCTTATTGAGGAATTTAAAGAATTGAAAGCCCAGGGAGTCAACAATATCTACAAACGAATTTTTATGGGAACGCAACATCGGCTGCGGCCAGTCTTGCTAACTGCTGCTGCTGCCTCCTTGGGATTTTTACCAATGGCGATTTCAACCTCAGTAGGAGCAGAAGTACAGCGCCCCTTAGCTACGGTTGTAATTGGTGGTCTGATATCAGCTACCAGTCTGACCCTGGTTGTATTGCCTGTATTGTATGCAATTTTTGATATAAGAGGCCACAGGCCCAAAATGAAAATCAATAAAACGCTTATGTTTTTGCTATTGGTGATCAGTTTTCCCTTTGTAAGCAATGCTCAAAATAATCCGATCTCCATGGATCAGGCCGTTCAAATTGCCCTTGAGAATAATAAAAATCTTAAAGCATCCGCTGCTCGAATCAATCAAAATGAACAGCTAATTGGAACCTCTTTTAACCTGGATAAAACACAAGTTTACTATAACTATGATCAGAACAATATTGCCGAAAATGGCAAAGCACTGAAAACCTGGGGAATCAGTCAATCCCTGCAATTTCCTACAGTTTATCAGGCTCAAAGAAGATTAAGGGATGGTGCAGTAACCCTGTCTAAACAACGATATATACTTGATGAAAGATTGATAACCAAAGAGGTTTCAAAAGCTTATAGTGAAGTAATGTATTGGCAAAATTTGGCAAGGAACTATTCTTACCTGGACAGCCTCTATTCCCAATTTGCTTCTGGAGCCCGACGCAGGTTTGAAGTAGGGGAGACCAATTATCTTGAAAAGTTAACAGCGGAGACAAAGTATAAAGAAATTGATCTTCTGTTGAGGCAAAGCCAGGAGAGTGTCGAAAAATCCTACCTATTGCTTCGCCAATGGATGCAATCTGATACGACTTATACTATTGCTAATGAATCCATGTCAATGTTACTTGTAGATCAATTCGACACTTCAGCTCACCCTGGTATAAAGTACTACGAGGTTATTCAAAACCTGTCAAGACAATCTTTAGGGCTAGAAAAGCAACGGCTTTTGCCAGACCTTCAATTCTCCTACTTCCAGGGGACCAACAACGGTATGAATGCAAGGCGTTATAGAGGATTTGAAGCGGTATTAGCCATTCCTTTGTGGTTTGGTGCTGATAAGGCCAGAATTAATGCAGCCAAAATTGGAATGATTGTTACCGGCAATGAATTTGAGAATTATCGGATCGGGCTTGAATCTAAATACCAATCATTACAATCCGATCTTAGGAAATATAAAGAGGCAATTGATTACTACAACACCACAGGAAAAACACTCTCCCAGGAGCTGATTACTCATGGAGTGAATGCTTTTCAGAATGGAGAAATTGATTTTTTACAATATGTTCTGTTACTAGAAAGTGCGAAGGATATAGAGATAAGATACCTGGAAGATCTCCATAATTATAATAAAACTGTTTTGGAAGCCAATCATTTAATGAATTAACATGAAGAATCGATCGCATAAAAATAAGATGGGATTAAGCTGGGATTGTTCTTTTTTAATTGTCGTGATTAGCATGGCTTCTTGTAATTCTTCAAATGAATCCAACGGAGTAATAGTGGTGGAACAAGGTAAAATTGAAGATAAAAGTATTATTACGCTCACAGAGTCACAATTCACCAATTCAAATATGAAATTTGTGAAATTATCAGATCATGAATTTTCGCAACTCGTAAAAGCCAATGGCATGTTTGAGGCACCACCGGAAAGCAATGCATCGGTTAGTGCATATTTTGGAGGCTATGTTAAAGCATTAAGTCTTTTACCCGGGCAGCAGGTAAGAAAAGGTCAAATGCTATTTATATTAGAAAACCCTGATTATGTACAAATTCAAGAAGATTTTCTTGAAGCCAAAGGACAATTGAAATACCTCAAAGCTGACTATGAAAGGCAAAAGAAACTGGTTGAAGAGGATATCACATCACAGAAAACTTTTCTTAAAGCGGAGTCAGAATACCTGGTAACCCTGGCGAAATATGAATCTGAAAAAAAGGTATTGAACCTGATGGGTATCAATCCCGGTGAAGTAATGGCAGATAACATTACTACCACTATTGAAGTCAGATCTCCAATTGGTGGTTACGTTGATGAGGTCAATGCGTCAATTGGTATGTTTCTCAATCCTCAGGATGTTGCAGTAAGAATTATTGATTCGGATCATTTACATGTTGAACTAAGTGTATTCGAGAAAGACGTTTTCCTGATAAAAATTGGTCAGCAAATCAGGTTTAAACTTCAAAATGATTTGAATGAAGAATATTCAGCCTCTGTACACCTTGTAAGTAAATCAATAGACCCTGAAAAAAGGACTTCAAAGGTCCATGGTCATCTTCTGCATGATGATGAGGGCGAACGATTTGTACCAGGCATGTATATAGAGGCAGAGGTAATTATTGATGCTGTAAAATCACCAGCTTTACCTCAGGAAGCAGTGGTCAATATAGACAAATCTTACTTCGTTATAGTTAAAAAAAGCTCGAATGCAGAAATATTGGCATTCGAAAAAGCCGAGGTCAGGGTTGGTAAAACGGATCAAGGCTTCGTACAGATCATCAATCATGAGGATTTTGGAGAGGATAGTGAGTTTTTAGCAGAAGGAGCATTTAACCTGATTCAGGAATAGC
>JAQCLE010000056.1 GCA_027592755.1 Bacteroidota bacterium
TTTCCGCTATTTTATCCGTTTTTTGAAATTAGACTTTCGGATAGTTGTGAAAATGTAATATAATATGAATTTACTTTAGCATTATTCCTAAATGCTTGATCATGGATGATTTTTTGTCATATTTCGAACTAATGCCAACATGGCAAAAATTAGTTTGGATTGCCTTCTGCCTGATCATTGCCTGGATTTTAGAGAAAGGATTCCCACTTTTCAAGCTTGATTATAAGAAGTTAAAACACGATGGTGTCAACCTCATTTTCCTCTCATTTACTATGGTCATTAATGTTGTTGTGGGAATCTCTTCTGTCGGCATTTTCTTTTGGATTGATCAGGAGAATATTGGACTCCTTAATATGATTGTATTGCCGGTTTGGGCTGAATTATTAATCGCTGTAATATTCCTCGACTTCATGGCTCAATATTTAGTTCATTTCCTCCTTCATCGAATTAAATGGATGTGGAAATTCCATATGGTACACCATAGCGACACCAAAGTAGATGCCACAACCGGAACACGTCTCCACCCTGGAGATTATTTATTCCGGGAAATATTTGGCATTGGAACTGCGGTTATGATTGGTATTCCAGTCTCCTACTATGTGTTCTACAGAATAATGACAATATTTTTCACTTATCTGACACATGCTAATTTTCAATTCCCACCCTGGATTGACAAAGCAATGAGCACTGTATTTATATCTCCTAACATGCATAAATTCCATCATCATTTTGAAAGACCCTGGACCGATACCAACTTCGGGAACATATTTTCATTTTGGGATCGTATATTTGGTACTATGGTCTATGATGATCCTAAGAAAATCAAATATGGACTTGATGTTTTAGATGGTAACTTCGATGAAAATATTGGCTATCAACTTCGAATTCCTGTTAATGGAGAAATAAAAACTGATTATTGAGAGTCTTTTAAATTGATATTTAAAAGACTCTCTCATTTAAGTTTTAATTACCAGATGATTTTTCAATTATGAAGAGCAACATAATTCAAATGAAACATATCTATGGATTTCTATTACTATCATTTGCATCATTAGGTATTGTCTTCTCTGGTTGCAGATCAAAAAACAAACAAATCCCAGAGGAGATTAGTTACAATTTCCATATCCGTCCAATATTAACTGACAAATGTTTCGCATGTCATGGCCCGGATGTAAACAAACTCAAAGCCGGATTGAGACTTGATATTCCCGAATTAGCCCTGGCAGAACTCAAAGAAAATCCAGGTAAATTCGCTTTGGTTCCCGGGGAACCTGAAGAATCTGAACTTTTTCACAGGGTTGCATCCAAAGACCCAACTTATTTAATGCCCAACGTCGAGTCAAACCTCCCTGTTTTGACGGATTACGAAGTAGCACTCATAAAAAAATGGATTGAACAGGGAGCGAAATTTGAGAATCATTGGGCTTTTATGAAACCGGAGAAGAAAGAACTCCCAAAAGTATCTGACAAAGACTGGTGTGCTAATCCAATTGATTATTTCATTCTTAATAAACTCGATGATCTTGGGTTGGAACCAAATGCCCAGGCTGATAAAGAACGATTGCTCAAAAGGGTAGCCCTTGATTTGACCGGCCTCCCTCCTTCCCTCGAAATGATGGATGGGTTCATGGCTGATGACACACCATCCGGTTATGACAATGTTGTGGAAAAACTCCTCTCATCTCCATCATATGGAGAAAAAATGGCTGTCTCATGGCTTGATGTTGCCCGATATTCCGATTCCTATGGCTATCAGGATGATAACATCCGTACACAATGGCCCTGGAGGGATTGGGTAATTCATGCGTTTAATGAGAACATGCCATATGACCAATTTCTGACCTGGCAAATGGCAGGTGATATGCTACCAGACGCAGATAAAGAGAAGATACTTGCAACCGCTTTTTTCAGGAATCACAAGTACACGGAAGAAGGTGGTGTAATTGATGAAGAATACCGGATTGAATATTTGCTGGACAAGACCAAGACCTTCAGCAAGGGAATTCTTGGATTAACTGCTGAATGTGCCCAGTGCCATGACCATAAATACGACCCCATTCCACAGAAAGACTACTACAGTTTGCTGGCCTTTTTCAACAACACACCGGAAGTAGGTTATGAGGGCAGTGTTGAAATGTCAAAACCAGCTAAACACCCCCTCATTGAACTGACTCAGGAGGACATTAAAGGCATTCTTTTTTTTATCAAAAAATTGGATACGGACACAATGATCGTTTCCGTAATGGAGGAGTTGGATACCCTGCGCAAAACCTACGTCCTTAATCGGGGAAAATATGATGAACCAACAGAAGAAGTAAAGCCTCGTGCCCTCAACGCTGTCATGCCATTTGATACAAGCAAATTTGTGCCGAACAGGTTAGGATTGGCTAAATGGACTATTGATCAAGATAATCCGCTTACAGCTAGGGTTTATGTTAATCGAATTTGGCAGGATTTCTTTGGCAAAGGCATTGTAAAAACCTCCGGAGATTTTGGAATGCAGGGAGAACTACCTACACATCCCGAATTACTGGATTGGTTGGCAGTCGACTTTATGGAAAATGGGTGGGACATTCAAAGATTGGTAAAAATGATTGTTAACTCATCAACTTATAGGCAATCCAGCAAAGTGTCGGAGGAAAAACTGAGTGTCGATCCGGATAATGTCTATCTATCTGTTGGCGCAAGATATCGTTTGCCTGCCGAATTTGTTCGTGATTTGATTCTTTCAAGCAGCGGGCTGCTTGTTGATAAAATTGGCGGACCAAGCGTCAAACCGTATCAACCCGATGGGCTCTGGGAAGCAGCTACCTCTGGAAGAGGTGTCTTGAACACTTATCGTCAGGACAAAGGAGAAAGTCTCTATCGAAGGGGAATGTATACATTCATTAAACTGACTTTGACGCCTCCTTCATCAATGATCTTTGATGCAAGTAACAGGGATCAATGCGAGGTTAAAAGACCAAATACAAATACACCATTACAGGCTCTTGTAATGATGAATGATCCAACCGTTCTTGAGGCCTCAAGGGTTTTAGGCGAAAAGCTATCACTCGAATCTTCCACACCTGAAGAGAAAATTGTCAAAGCATTTAGACTTATTGTTTGCAGGTTACCCCAGGAGAAAGAATTTGACATACTGAACGGCTATTATGAGGATCAAATTCAAATTTTTGATGCCGGGCAAAGTAATCCAGAAGTGCTTCTGAATGCAGGGGAGTTCCCTCATTTAGAGGTGGATCCGAAAACCGCTGCATCATTAATCGCAGTCATCCAGATTATTTATAATATGGAGGAGTCCATCACCAAAACTTAGCTTTATGGAAAACACATTTATAGAAAACGGTCTTAATAAGAATAGAAGGAAGTTTCTGTCTAAAGCGAGTCTTGGCATTGGAAGTCTTGCACTTGGGTCTTTACTTATCCCGGATTTTTACAAAAGCTCGAAGGAGGATTTGGAAGATAGCCTCTTAGCCCAACTCCCCCACTTTGCTCCAAAAGCCAAACGGGTTATCTACCTTTTTCAAAATGGCGCACCTTCCCAACTTGATCTTTTTGATTACAAGCCCATGCTTCAAAAAATGTATGGCGAGGATCTTCCGGAATCCATTCGAATGGGACAGCGGCTGACTGGAATGACGTCTAATCAGGCCAGCTTCCCACTGGCAGGAACTGTTTACGATTTCAAACAATATGGCTCATCAGGAGCCTGGATAAGTGAATTACTTCCTTATACCGCAGGCATTGCCGATGACATCTGTTTTATTCAAAGCATGCATACAGAAGCCATCAACCATGATCCAGCACTAACTTTTCTTCAAACTGGTGCCCAGGTTGGCAACAGGCCCAGTATGGGGGCGTGGATGAGCTATGGTTTAGGAAGTGAAAATCATAATCTTCCCGCATTTTGTGTCCTGTTATCAAGGGGAAAGGGAAATGGCCAGGGCGTTTACTCCAAATTATGGACCAATGGATTTCTTGATTCCATCCATCAGGGTGTACAATTCAGTAGTGGCGACGATCCCGTGCTGTATCTGAACAATCCCACAGGAATGAAATCCTCAGAACGTCGTAAAATGCTTGATAAGCTCGGGGAATTAAACAATAAGAATTACGATGAATTCGGAGATCCTGAGATATTGGCAAAAATACAGCAGTACGAACTTGCCTACAGAATGCAAACGTCTGTGCCTGAAATTACAGATCTTAAAAATGAACCGGAATCAATTGTTAAAATGTATGGTCCTGAATGTTTGGTTCCCGGGACTTATGCAGCTAATTGTCTTTTGGCCAGAAAACTAAGCGAAAGTGGTGTGCGCTTTGTTCAACTGTATCACCAGGGTTGGGATGCCCATGATAATTTACCTTCACAAATTAAAGGGCAATGTAAGGATGCGGATCAACCTTCAGCAGCTTTGATTACCGATCTCAAGCAACGCGGGCTTCTGGATGAAACACTTGTTATCTGGGGGGGCGAATTCGGTCGAACCAACTATTGCCAGGGCTCATTAACCAAAGACAATTACGGAAGAGATCATCATCCCCGCAGTTTCACCATCTGGATGGCTGGTGGCGGAGTGATACCCGGATTTGTTTACGGCAAAACAGACGATTTTGGCTATAATATTGCAGAGAACCCCGTTCATGTCAATGATTTCCATGCCACAGTGCTCCACATGATGGGTCTGAATCATGAAAAACTGGTTTTCCGACATCTGGGAAGGCGTTACCGGCTAACTGATGTTTCAGGTCATGTTGTGAAGGACATTTTAGCCTGATCCAATTGAAGAATTCACCGGCCACGATGATTCCCAGGATAAGAATAATCCTTTCCCGTATAAATTTCTCGGTGTGCTGCATACTGGGTTTATTCCTTTTTGTTCCAGGTGAAGGATTTGCTAATTGGCTTCAGGTAATTGGGAGAATGCATCCTCTCCTGCTCCACTTCCCAATAGCGCTCATCTTCATCTATGCTTTTTGGAAAATAATTTCTCCCAATTCAAATCAAATTATAGTTGAAGACAATCCCAATGCAGATGACATACTGCTCATTGGAAGCTTGAGTGCTTCGATTTCGGCATTAATGGGATTAATTCTATCTCAGGATGGAAGCTACACAGCGGATGGACTCTTCTGGCACGAGTGGCTTGGGAGTGTGACAGCCTTTGGTTCTTATTTTTGGTATACTTCAAGAAATTACATTACTAATTCCGGGGCGCTTCATCGAATAGCTCCCGTGATAATGTTGGTATCAGTCACTTTATCAGGACATTTTGGTGCCGGAATAACTCATGGAACAAACTTCATAATGGCACCGCTGACTCAAAACGAGCCAGAAGAGGAAGTCATCTTTGACAGTGCACGGGTATTTACTCATTTGGTGAGGCCAATTTTAAAAGAGAAATGTTTTGCTTGTCATAATAGCAGGAAGGCCAAAGGTGAATTGGTGATGGAAACTTCCGAATCGCTTCGATCAGGAGGTGAATCAGGTATGTTGTGGGACACCTTGAATACCGATCAGAGCCTTATTCTTCAAAGAATATTCCTTCCTGAGGACGATGAAGAACACATGCCTCCAATTGAAAAAAATCAGCTTTCTGATTATGAAATTGAAGTCATCGAAGAATGGGTAATCGATGGTGCTCATTTTGAAAAATTAGCCACATCATATCCACCAGAACACCCACTCTATAGGCTCACTGCTGAAAAATTTCTGGCGGCAGAAGAAGCTAATAAATACGCATTCAATGAAGCCGATTCGGAATTAATTGAATCCCTTAATAGTTCTAATAGATCCGTTGCAAAAATCGCTGGCAATTCTCCGGCATTGGCGGTTAGTTTCTTTTCCGGACAAGAGTTTTCATTGGATCATGTTCGGGATCTTCAAAAAATAGGGGAACAAATTGTTCAATTCAACGCGGCTAAAACACATCTGACCGATGATGCGCTCAAATTAATTGGTGAATTCAAGAACCTTGAGAAGCTTAATCTCAATTTTACCGACATCAGCGGCAACGGGATAAGTAGCTTATCAGGACTCAAAAAGCTGAATGAGATAGCCCTGTCCGGTATCGCGTTGAACGTTTCTGAGCTACAGGTTCTTGGTGACCTTGATGAACTCAATAAAGTTTTCATTTGGAGCACAGGACTTTCGTCCTCAGATATCATTGAATTAAAGTCACGTTTTCCTCTGATTGAAATTGAAACAGGCTTTGATGCTACAGAAGTGGTAATCCCCTTACCAACTCCATTAATTCGGAACAAGAAGAAGATTTTTAGTGAAAATGAAGATCTGGTGGTAGATCACTATATCAGTGATGTGGAGCTCAGGTATACGCTGGATAGTTCGGAACCAGATAGTGTTTCAAGCCCTCTTTATAACAATGATTTAACCTTATCAGGAAATATAGTTTTCAAAGTAAAAGCATTCAAAGAAGGATGGAAAAGCAGTGAAACAGTATCGAAAACGTTCCTACAGAGCTCCTTCAATCCCAGTGAAGTAAGTCTTCTTACAGAACCGGATAAAAAATATTCGGGTAATGGATCTGAAACACTTTTTGATCATGAGGAAGGAACTTTCTATCATGCCGACGGAAACTGGATTGGATATCTAGGGCGACCGTTTGAAGCTTTGTTAACATTACAAGGCACCCCAATGCCTGGGTCAATAACAATCAGCTGCCTTAACAGCATAGGGTCAAGTATAATGCCTCCCAGAACCATCGAACTTTGGTATGGTAATGACCCTGAAAAATTAAAATTATGGAAAAAGGAATCCATCGAAATGCCCTCAGCCTATTCACCACAGGATTTTGCCTTCTATTCGTATGACTTACCTAGTACCAGTTATGAATATTTGAAATTGATAATACAACCCGTTTCAAAGCTTCCAGCATGGCATTCCAATATAGGCAAACCGGGATGGGTATTTATTGATGAGTTATTACTTAATTGAATCAACTAACAATTAATAAGTTGATTGCCTGCTGGCAAACTAAATATGGGCAAGTTCCAGGAGTCGGGGTCTATTAACAATTGTAATTTTTCTTTCTTCATTTCTGATAATGTCTTCCCTTCTCAGCCATGACAGGTTCCTGCTTACTTGCTCAGGAGCAGTTCCTGCAAAACTGGCAATGTCATGCTGATTGATACATGAGGGTATCTGGTTATAATATTCAGTGCCAAAAACTTCCGACAGGTATAATAATGTTTCAGCCACTTTCTCTTTTACTGAATATTGTGACAATATTTTTATGCGGTATTGGGCTTTCTTGAGTTCAAGTGCATAAAACCGCATGAGTTCAAAACTTAACTGTGTATTTATGAGACATGCATTGCGTAAAAGATCGTTATGAACAAAGCAAATAACCGAATCCTCCAGGGCAATGCCGCTTGTAGCGTAAACTTCATCATCAGTGCCCCATCTACCCAAAACATGGCCATCGACGGCAATACGCATTATCTGATCCTTTTTTCCTGTACCGGTAGAAATAATTTTAACCTTACCTGAAGCCACAATAAAAATTCCAAAAATTGGACTGCCCTGATAATAGATGTACTGCCCCTTTCTATACTCCAACTGATTCTTATGATCATTAATTCTTGCAGTCCAGTCAACTGAACAATATCTGGAGAAGAAACAATGCTTACAATCTGAACAATTTATTAGGTGCGCTTTCATGGCTTTCAGAATGTTTATAAGGTTAAAGTTATCTTCTATTGTCAAACTTCTTGATGACAAACGTCAACTTACATCTTGAATGTTATCACTAACCTAATACCAGAATAAGCAATTTATCTAACTCACTATCGTGCATATCTTTTCACTTTGAAAGAGATCCTCGCTTCCTATCAATGTTGAGATAACTGCTTGAATACTTGAAGATTACTCCAATATCAAGAGTTTTGCAAAATTACTCTGTTGATATAGATTAAATTAATACTTGACATTTGTCATAAAATATATTGCTATTGTACCTGATTTTTAGAGCATAAAACACCAGGACATGGAAGCAAAGCCAACAAATTACTTCAAACAAAGCCTGATGATGGCCCTGATGGTCATCCCACTTATATCCATTGGCCAGAAAAGGTACAATTTAAGTGAATTCAAACTGACCATTTCCGGTACTTCAACAATTCACGATTGGGTAATCGATGCTGAAAAGCTGACATGTTCCACACTACTTGATTACACTGAATCCAGAGAATTATCAATGGGTTCGTTCCTCGTGACTATCCCGGTAGAATCATTGGAAAGTGGTAAGGGAATCATGAATAGCAAAACTTATGAAGCGCTGAAATCTGAAGACTATCCCAATGTCACTTTTAAACTCCTTTCCCTGGACAGCCAAACCGCAAACTCTTTAAAGGCTACAGGCAATTTGACCATTGCGGGCAAAACACAATCCGTGCAACTGGATGTTACTGTGTCCAAAAGTGCCGGCAGCATAATCTTCAAAGGTGAAAAAGAATTGTTAATGACATCATTTTCGGTACAACCTCCTTCTGCGCTTATGGGCACTATCAAAACTGATGATTTAGTGAAAGTAAAATTTGAAATTCAATTGTATCAACATAATAATTCATAATCATATAATCATGAACACTTTAACAAAACAAATTAGATCTTACCTTCCTCTTATCGCATTTTTCATAGGTGGAATGGCTTATGCTCAGCAGCCGAGTCTCCAGTATTTCAGGACAAATGATAAAGATGGGCTGAATGTTTTTGAAACTCCCAAAGAAAACGATGTAGAATTCGAGGGGATGAAAATGTGGGTTGGTGGCGACTTTGCCATGGTATTCCAGGGACTCAGCCAGTCCAATGACGGCGTAGCAGCTGGTGCTCCTGAAGAATTAAATGAGTTATCGTCTAATTTCAATCTACCTGCAGCTAACCTTAACCTTGACATTCAATTTCAGGAAGGTTTAAGGTTGCATTTACGGACCTACCTGTCTTCCCAACACCACACCGAGACTTATGTAAAAGGTGGTTACCTGCAAATTGATAACCTTGATTTCATCAAAACAGGTTTTCTAAGCGGATTAATGGAAGTAGCTACCCTGCGATTCGGTATGGATGAAATTAACTATGGTGATACTCACTTCAGGAGGTCTGACAATGCCAGATCAATATACAATCCATTTGTTGGAAACTATATCATGGATGCCTTCACAACAGAGCCTTTCGCTGAAATCACTATCCAGAAAAGTGGTATCATTGGTGTACTTGGTATGACTAACGGAAGGTTAAATCAGGTTCCAACACCCGGTGATGACGGTCGCGTAATCTATGGAAAAATTGGTTATGATAATGGCCGGGATGCCGATGTAAGGTTCAGGATTACAGGTTCTTTCTACAATAGTTCAAAAGAAAGTACCAGGGACTATTTATTCAATGGTGACCGTGCCGGATCAAGGTTCTATAAACTCTTAACCAGCGCCTCTGTTGATAGCGATTTTACTCCTAGATTTAATCCAAATTTTGCCTCCAACACTTCTTTTCAGATCAATCCATTTGTAAAGGTAGGCGGCCTTGAAGTATTTGGAATTGTTGAACGTTCCAGTAATAACACTGAAGATGAAAGTGGCAATTCAATTGGCGGTAGTTTCACCCAGCTTAGCGGGGAAGCAATATACAGGTTCGGATCAACTGAAAACTTCTATCTCGGTGGACGATATAACAGCGTAAGTGGTGATAAATCCGATGCTGCTGAAACTTCCAAATTGTCAAGGATTGATATCGGCGGTGGATGGTTCATGACCAAGAATATCCTCACCAAAGTACAATACATGAAACAAACCTATTCTGGTGATGGTTGGAATGGTAGTGTAGGTCAGGGAGCTGAATTTGACGGTGTCATGATCGAAGCAGTAATTGCCTTCTAATTAGATAATTTAACAAATTAAAAAGGGACCATTTGGTCCCTTTTTTTATGTCTCATCAGGATTGAAAAATTTTAAGGAATTGAATCCCCCAAAGAGAAAGCAACCCAGCTATCCCCCGATTTTGTCCCTATTTTCCCTCCCCCACAGGCGATTACTACGTATTGCTTGCCATCAACCATGTAAGTGGCTGGTGTTGCAAATCCGGGTGCTGGAAGTTCATATCTCCAGAGCTCCTCGCCTGTCTCTTTGTCAAAAACCCGAAAGCGACCATCTGCACTGGCACCTATGAAGATAAGATCATCGGTCACTACCGGACCTCCATAATTTTCAGTGCCCGTTATCGGATATCCTGGAATATCAAGTGAGTCAATATCACCAAGCGGCACCTGCCATTTTATCTTTGCATTATCCATATCAACAGCAGTAAGCTGGCCCCAGGGCGGCCTGATGATTGGCAAACCATCCGGGGCAAGATATTTTTTATAACCATCAAAATAATAGGCATATGGCCATTCCTTACCACCCCTCAGTGATGGTTTGCGTACAAGAGGTTCTTCATTCTTAATAAATCTGATCAAATCTTCAATTTCTTCATCGGATAAAGATGCAAAGGGTGGCATAACACCTTTTCCATTCCGTATCGAAGTTCTAATTTCCGTGTCTGATTTTCGATTCTTGACCCCAATGAGAGAAGGAATAGTTCCGAACATTTCTCCTCCTTGCATGTCACGGCCATGACAGGATACACAACCCGACTGATAAAGGCATTCACCAGGCGATTGGGGCTCATACTTATTCATTTTCATCTGCCAGGTCATCTCATTGGAATTAACAAACATAATCGATTGATTGGGATCATATGCTGCACCACCCCATTCACCACCTCCGTCCATGCCTGAAAACAATATGTTACCCTGCTCTGATGGCGGTAGAAATTCACCTGTCGGGTGATTTGAATAGGCATCCAGAGCAAAGTCACGAGCTTCTTTACTTCTTATGGCAAGGTCATTTTCTGTTATGGTCTTCCTGGAGAATGGAGGGTAAACAGTGGGTACAGGCTGAGTTGGCCATGTTTCCTCTCCATGGAGCAATGACGCAGGAGCCGGTACCTCTTCGATTGGATAGATGGGCTCACCGGTTAATCTATTCAACACAAATAATTCTCCTGATTTCGAGATTTGAGCCAATGCCTTAATCCTTACCCCATCCTTTTCAACTGTGACCAGGTTCGGTGGAGCTGGCAAATCACGATCCCAAACGTCATGATGACGCACCTGGAAATGCCATATCCTCTCTCCTGTTTCTGCTTTCAGAGCAATAATGGAATTGGCAAACAGATTCTGCCCATGGCGGTCCCCGCCATAGAAATCAAAAGAGGCCGACCCTGTAGGTGCATAGACGATCCCTTCTTCCATATCAAGACTAAATCCCGCCCATGTATTTGCACCACCACTTTTCAGATAGCCATCCTCAGGCCAGGTATCGTAACCAAATTCACCGGGATGAGGTATGGTATGAAATATCCATTTCATTTCACCTGTCAGCACGCTAAAAGCCCTGATATGTCCCGGTGCATGGTCAGCACCCTCATCAAGCCTGCCTCCAATAATTATTAAATCCTTGTAGACTATCCCAGGAGAGTTGAGCGCGTAGTACTTATTTTCCAAATCCCTGCCCAAACCCTTTTTTAAATCCAGCAGCCCCCCCTCTCCAAATGATACTATAGGTTTTCCAGTAGTCGCATTTACCACATGAAGTTCGGAGCCTACACCAAAAAATAATCGCTTGTCTTCACCTTTACTCCAATAGGCAAAACCGCGGTTGACACCAGCTCCCGTTTTATCCTTCCTGTATTCTTGCGGATCATAAGTCCATAAGTTCTTACCCGTGGCTGCATCTAAAGCGAATAATTTGAGTTTGAGTGAAGAACCATACAATACACCATCGATTATTAGTGGGTTACATTGAATCTGTGAACGATTCAATGTATCGATGTCGCCAGCATCATAAATCCAGGCGACTTCCAGCTGGTCTATATTACCCTTGTTTATCTGATCAAAGGATTTGTATTGGTTCACCTCAGGCCCACCCTGATAGTGTGACCAATTCGGGTTCGAATAAATGTCCGTGTTAGACTCCTGACAGCCCAGGATTATGACATAAAATGCAAGTTGACTGACGAGTTGAATTGTGGTAGAAATATTCATATCCGATAAATATGATAAAATAAATCTGAGTTTTAAAGATTTCTTTAGATTGAGATCAATAAAACCGATTTTAGAAACCTTTCCATATTATCAAAGAACTGCAATGTTGTCGATTTTTTTCAGGCGCTTACTGATCTTCTCTTTCTTTGCGGCACCATTGTCTGCCTTCGGCCAATTCGATAGCCTGTTTTGGTTTGCAGCACCAGATGCCGCCGCAACCCATGAAGAAAGTCCTGTTCGCTTCAGGGTTTCCACCGCAGACCAACCTGCCATTGTGATAATTGACCAACCCGCCAATCCAAATTTCCCTTCGGTGACTTACACAATGACTGCTAATGAGACCAGGACTTATACAATAAACAATGTCAGTTTGGTCGAGAACTTGATTCCTGATTTAGTCCAGAATAAAGGGTTGAGGGTTCGGTCAACAGCACTCATTACGTGTTACTATGAAATCGGGCAATTGTTCAATGTTGAATATTTTGCTTTGAAAGGAAGGAATGCGCTTGGGCAGGACTTTGTCATTCCTGGTCAGAACTTTTGGAACATCACTTATGAATTGGCCTATAAATCATTTGATATCGTAGCCACAGAAGATAACACCATTATTACGATTATTCCTTCCACTGCCATTGACGGCCATAGTGCCAATGCTTCTTACAAAATCAAGATGAACCGTGGACAAACATATTCAGCTCGGGCTCTTTCGTTATCATCATCTGAAACATTAACGGGATCTCAGGTTACCTCATCCCAGCCTATTGCAATAACAATTAAAGATGATAGTTTGAACGATGATGTTTGCCATGATATAGCTGGAGACCAAATTGTTCCGGTTGGTGTCGTTGGACATGAATATATCATTGGAAAAAGCGGTACGATCACAAGTGAAAAGGCATTTATCACGGCCACTGAGGATGGCACGGATATTTTTATCAATGGAAATCTCGTGACCACAATGAACAGGTTACAGGTATTTCCAATAGCTGTTTCCGGTAACATGTACATCCGAGGATCCAAACCGATTTATCTTATGCAATACACGGGGATAGGATGTGAAATCGGAGCTGCTTTGATACCCTCTATTAACTGTAAAGGATCAACCCAGGTCAGCTTTACAAGATCATCGGATGAGGGGTTTTGGCTAAATCTTCTGGTCAGAAGTTCTGGCATTGACAAATTTGTGTTGAATGGCAATCCAAACGTAATCGTACCGGGTATGTTCACCACAGTTCCGGGAACGGATGGTCAATGGTACAGAGCAGGAATACCAATGAGCAACAATTTGATATCCGTAGGTAGCGCCAATATTATCACCAATAATACCAATTCGTTTCAGCTCGGAATTGTAGATGGTGGAGAACGATCAGGCACCAGGTTTGGCTATTTCTCGAATTTCAGCAGCCTTTTCATTGGCGATGATATCGTCCTTTGTGAGGGTGAATCCAGAACGATTTATCCAAAAGCAGACCCGGGAGCTTCATTACTCTGGAGTGATGGAAGTTCAGGCCCAAGTCTTGAGGTTTCACAACCCGGTAAATATTGGGTGCAAGCAATCAATGACACTGGTTGCACACTACTAACTGATACCGTTGTCCAGGCTGATAACATTGTTCTAATCTTTATCACTAATGGTGACTGTTGCGTTTTAAAAGACACGCTGGAAGTCACTTTTCAGCAAAAAAACTTCAAGCTCGACTCCATAAAATCTGCTTGTCTGGGTGATGACGTGCTCCTGGATGCTGGTGATGCCTTCAGCTATATTTGGTCCACCGGTGAAACGACCCAACAAATCAAAGTACAGCAACCCGGTAATTACACCGTTGAAATCATTGACAACAACGGCTGCATAGAAAGCGATGAAGTAGAGGTTAATTTCATCGATCCACCAAATATCAATTTAGGAAATAACGTCACTATTTGCTCCGGGGATGCCTATGAAATTGACGTGGGACCCATCGCTTATTCATCTATAAAGTGGCAGGACGGTTCAACTCAACCCATTTTTAACGCCACATTCGAAGGAATTTACTGGGTGGATGTGACACTTAATAGCTGTACTGTAAGGGATTCAATGGAAATTTCCTTTTTCCCAACTCATGAAAACGCAATCACTGGTAGTCGATCTGTTTGCCCTGGCGCTGTGGAAGTGGACTATTCCGCCGTGGAGTTTGCCAATAGTAGTTATCAATGGTTTTCTGATGGTGGTGCAGTTGCGTCAGATCAGGGAACATCTGAAATAAAGATCAATTGGGATCAAACCAATCCGAATGCCCAGGTAAAACTGATTGAAATTGACGAGTACGGCTGCACAAATGATACGCTATTTTTTGATGTTCGCGTCAATGTGATGCTTGATACTGAGAAACCATTGGGTGATTTGAAGGTCTGTGAAAACGATAAGGAATCTGTAATGTACAGCACACAAGGGACTAATGGGTCCATCTATACCTGGAATGCTTCAGGTGGTAACATCGCATCCGGTCAAGGTTCCAATGAAGTACTGGTTGACTGGTTCAATACCGGTATTCATTCAATTTATGTAACAGAATCCAGCACAACCGCGGATACCGTTTGTTTTGGGATATCTGATCCCCTACCAGTGGAAGTATTTAAGGACAGCCTCAGTATCAAAATGCGCTATGTCACAGTTAATCAATCAGGAGAGGGCATTGAGCTATCATGGGAAATAGAAAATACAAACCGTGGAAATGGGATGCTCAATATTTGGAGAACCCCTCTTGGAGTTGATAACTGGGAAATATTAATAAGTCTGGAGTCTATTACTGCAAATTTTGTAGATGAAACATCAATACCGGAAGAAACCAGTTATCAATACCAAATTTCATTAAAGAATCAATGTGAACAGCGCCTTGAGTCTTCAATTCACAATAGTATACTACTTACAGGAATTGGTAATGAAGAAGCCGGAGTTGTTTCACTCAACTGGAATTCCTACATCGGATGGGAAAATGGGGTTTCTGCCTATGAGATATGGAGACAGCTCGACGATCAGGAGAATTTTGAGTTGGTTGCTGTGGTTCCACCGGAACAAAATGAAATTAGTTTCGAAAATGCTGGTGATGGGTTTGTACATGTTCTTAAAGTGAAGGCAACTAGCCTGGATGCACCATTTGAATCATGGTCAAACGAATTAAATATAAAATTTGAGCACAAAATAACCATCCCAAATGTGATCACACCGAATAGTGACGGTTTAAATGATCAATTTAAAATTGCCAAAGTACACCTCTACCCAAAAAATGAACTGGTCATCTCGAACAGGTATGGTAAGGAAGTTTTCCGGAAAACAGGTTACCTCAACGAATGGAATGCCAGCGGGCTGGAGAGTGGAACATATTATTATTCTTTTTTTGTAAGCAACCTCAACCAAGAGTTTAATGGTACTGTTACCGTGTTGAGATGAAGGTTATTCATTTGAATAAAACGAAGAACTTTTACTGTCCCGTGACCCTTTTGTGACACTTAATTACGTGATTTGCGTAGGATTCATACATTATGAGCAACCTCAGAAATTGTATCTTAATCATTCTTCTATCAATAGTTACCGTCAACATCAGTAATGGGCATGTGAAGCTTACATCAGTCCTCGATGGGAAGTTCTTTAGGCCCGGATATTTAGTGACTATAACTTGGGAAATAGAACAGAATCATGAACAGTTAGGCTGGGATTTAAATTTTTCCTCCAACAAAGGAGTTTCCTACAATAAAATAGCATCTCTTGAATTGGGTGTACTTGAGTATGAGTGGTTGGTTCCTGATATGGAAACTGACGGTGCTGTGATTCAAATAGTGCAGGATAATGTCGAACAGGATTACTCTGATTTTTCAGGTTACTTCAGCATTACCAGAACTGGTGTAGTAACAGCAATTGGGGATGCAAGTGACTTTTCGACAGCGGTTCATTTAATCTCCAGTTACCCCAATCCTATTCAATCTTTAACCACGACCAAGTTTTCGCTATCCCAAAATAATTTTGTTTCCATTGATATTTATACCCTACAGGGTTCCAAAGTCACGACTTTAATAAATGAGAGACTATCAGCAGGTGAACATTCAGCCATCTGGGAAACAGCCGGAACCAAGCCAGGCCTGTATATACTGAAATTTCAAGTCGGTCCATTTGTTGAAACCAGAAAGCTGATCAAGGCAAATTAACATGCTGTCAACTACGTGTGGCCTACTTTCCTCCTAAGATCCGGCTTCTCCTAAATAGTATTATTACCTCATCTTTACTAAAAAAAACGATGATCATTAGTCCTCCTGAACCAGCTGAGTATCCTGAATTCTACCATACCTATGTTAGCAAGGTTATCGGGAATACAGATCTTGTCCCTGCCATGAAAGAGGATTTGAAGGCAATAATCGATCTGGTGTCTTCTCTACCGACCGACATGCTCAACTATCGATACCAACCAGGTAAATGGACCATTAAAGAAATATTAAGCCATGTAATAGATGCTGAGCGGGTGTTTGCATATAGAACGTTGCTTTTTGCCAGAAATGATAAAACCTTGTTACCAGGTTTCGACCATAATCAATACATAGATTTCATTAATGGGAATAGGAGCATAGAAAATATTCTAAAAGAAATCAAAGCGGTTAGAGAATCGTCAATAGCACTGTTTGAAGGTTTAGCTGAAGATGCAATTATGCGCTCAGGAATAACGAGCGGTGGAGAATTTACAGTCAGGGCTAAGGGATACATCATCCTGGGGCATAGCCATCACCATATGCAGATCTTTAGGGAAAGATATCTCAGGGAGCCCTGAATTTCTCCACTGTTCGAGCAGTGGGTAGTTGCATAGATTCGATACCAATCGTACTTATTGTTATTTACGAGATCTCCGCAACAATCGGGTTTCAATCTTAACCGGTCATATCTACTTTTACTTCATAAATTTATGAAGTCATGTACGATTACTACAGAATTGCGACTGCCATTGACTATATCAGAAATAATTTCTGGCGGCAACCCCATTTGGAAGAAATTGCAGCAGTCGTTCATCTTAGCCCATTCCATTTTCAAAGGATGTTTACTGACTGGGCAGGTATAAGTCCAAAAAAATTCCTTAAGTATATCAGCATAGAACATGCAAAACGACTGCTTAGTAAAGAAGGTTCCACGCTATTTGAAACCGCTATTCAAACAGGTCTATCGGGCACTGGACGGCTTCACGACTTGTTTGTGACCATTGAACAGATGACTCCTGGTGAATACAAAAACCAGGGAGAGAATCTCAATATTACTTATAGTTTTAATGAAGCTGAATTCGGCAATTACCTTATTGCCGCGACGGATAAAGGGGTTATTAATTTGCTTTTTTGTGAAGAAGAAAAACAACAAGCATACCTTGAATTAGCGTCCAGATGGCCAAAAGCAACCCTTACTGAAGGTCAAAATATGCACCACCACCAGGTGATAAAATTCTTTAACCGAACGACTACTGAGCTCTTTAAACTTCATCTCAAAGGAACGGATTTTCAATTGAAAGTATGGGAGGCATTGCTTCGTATTCCTGAAGGTAGCCTTGCATCCTATGGTCAGATTGCTGAACTCATCAAACAGCCCGCTGCATCAAGAGCCGTAGGTACGGCCATTGGCCAAAATCCCATAGGATATATTATTCCCTGTCATCGGGTTATTAAGAAAGACGGTAATTTCGGTAATTATCGATGGGGACAAACAAGAAAAACTGCTATGATAGGTTTTGAGGGAGCTAAGATTTTTAAAGATGTCTCTTAGGTAGCATTCTTAAAATTTAACGCTAGTTAAATTTCAAACATGCCGTTCCCTCTAACTCCACTTCATTTCCAGTGTAGGCCAGCAAACCTGTTGCTCTATCAATTTTGAAAACGACAATGTTATTCGACCGCCGGTTGGCTACGATCAGATAATTGCCGTCAGGGGATAACGTAAAGTTTCTTGGCCAACTTCCCCTGACTGGTTCTTGTCCGAGTGAGGTCAACATGCCTTCTTCTGATACTGCAAATATGGCGATACTGTTATGCCCCCGATTAGAGCCATATAGAAACTTCCCATCAGGCGTGATGTGGATATCAGCACAAGAATTTTTCTCTGTAAAATCGTCAGGTAATGTAGAAGCCTTATCAATTCGTTCAAAAGTACCATTGGTATAATTGGCCTTCATAGAAACAATTGTGCTCGACAATTCATTAATTGCAAAGGCCATATCCTTTGTCGGATGGAAGATAAGATGTCTTGGTCCGTCACCTGGATCCATTGCAATAGCAACTTTGGCTTCGCCAACTGTCATGTCTCCATTCACTGGATAGGAAAGTATTTTGTCAATACCAAGATCGACAGCATACATAAAATCACCTTTGAAGCGGGCACAATGCGCTCGAGGCCCATTCTGGCTTGGTTGAGGACCGCTACCTTCATGTTGGCGCATGGCAGGTGGCTGTAACTGATGGTCATCATTTATAGTGTAAATAGCGATGTTACCAGTACCATAGTTGCCTACGGCCATCATTTTTTCCGAAGCATCAATATCTACGTAGCAAGGGTAATCACCATTGCTGGGCTGTTGACTAAGCAACTCCAACCTGCTGGAGTCCCGGTTCCATTTGAAAGAGGAAGCACCTCCATCCTTTCCCTCATTCACACTATAAACATATTGCCTGTCATCACTAATTTGGAAGTATGAAGGACTCCTGGCTTCAACTAAAAACCCAACTTTTGAGATTGAGCCATTGGATGGATCAAAATTGAGAAGGTGTATCCCTGTAGCATTGCCTGCTAAAAGTTCTATTGTAGATGGTCTTGCTGATTGCTCTTCTGTGCTTTCTTCCTGGTTCGATTGCTGCGGTGAACAACTTCCCAAAGAAGTAACGATAAGTACGGTTGCTAATTGATAAAAGGATAGTTTCATATTTTTAAAATTAGAAGAGCAATATAAATTGAAATAGTTAAAAAAGGACAAGGAGTTATTTCAGTGATTAAAGAAGAGAATGCACAATTCCAAGTACTGTTTATCCCGTTCCTGGCGCGGAAGATTCTTCCGCGCCTAATCAAGCTCACTTAGTTTAAATTAATCAGAAACCACCTGATGCCTGGCGACAAATTACGGATCGACAGTTACGCCAAGCCCCGGTCCACTGGTTACCGTGACCAGGCCTTTGTTACTCTTAAGATCTGATGTATCACATTCGATGGGAATATCGGGATTGAATCCTTTGAATTCATGGTAGGGACCGGCATTGGGAATGGCTGAGACAAAATGCATCATGTACAAATAACCCAGCCCGGAACCAGAAATGTGCGGGATACATATTTTGCTTAAGGCATTTGCCATTTGGGCAACCTTCATGGAACGAATCATCCCTCCAAAATAAAACATATCGGGTTGCACAATATCCAGTGCATCATTGGCGATTAACCACCTGAATTGGTGAAGGCTTGGTTCTTGTTCACCTCCAGCGATGGGAATAGACAAGGCACTCGCCACGTCACGGGTTTCCTCATACCAGTCAAAAGGCACAGGCTCTTCATAAAAATCAAACTTATATTCCTGCATTAGCTTTCCAATTCTAATCGCTTCAGCAGTAGTATATGAGCCGTTAGAATCTGCATAAATGGTCATTTTATCACCGAAAGTTTGGCGCACGAGGGGTATCAGATTTACTGTTCGGCCGGGGGGATAATCCTCGTTGTTACTCATCCGCCCTCCTATCTTAACTTTTAATGCCTGCGCTTCCGAAGCGGCAACATCTTGTTTGATAAATTCGATAGATTCTTCAGCAGTTTTACCCCGGTGGTTATTGGCCTGATAAACAGCAACTTTAGGATTGTGAATGTCACCAATTAATTCGCCTATGGACTGATGACTTATTCTGCCCAACATATCAAGAATCGCAAATTCAATGGTGGCCAATGGCACCCACAAGGCAAGGTTCTGCAATTTGTAATTAGATTCATACACATAGACTTCTTTCAACAGCGCCTCAAGTTGAACCGCATCTTTACCAATAAAAAAGGGCTGCAACCGATTGATAAAAATGGGGTAAAGGGAAATCATTTGATCATTGTTGCTCACGGAGATACCCGCTGCTCCATCTTTTGATCTCACACGACAAATGAAATTGTTTTCATAGCGCAGCAACTCCAAAGCTTCAATGATGACAGGCTCACTGAAATAGGATGTCTTTAATATCGGCTTCTCAAGTGCCTCATCGAGAATTTTATATTTTGAACCAATTGATGCTTCATCATTAGCTGCCGAATATTGGCAAGAAGAAAAGAGAACTATTTTATCCTTCGGTCAATTCCATCCAGGTCTTATCTCGGTACTGGATGATCGTCCCCTAAGGGTCACGGCAAATTAGGCTAAATCAACCTTACCTGTCTGTTCCTTTAACACCTCCAAAACTGGCAAGGCATCGAACTTACCAAAACCAACAAGTTGACGCCGTAACCGACTTATTAAGGATACAATTAAGATCCCAAGGTCGTAGGCCTTCTTTTGTTTGTTCCAGAGTATAGAGGTGTAAGAAACGCTCATTGAATCGGTCAATTAAAACACTGGAATGTTAATGTAGGCGTAGATAACAATAGGAAGGGTAATCACTGCGATTAATAACCAAGACCAGAAATGCCTTTCTCGTAATGTTCTGTTCATGATTTTTTAAACAGTAACACCAACCAAAGCAGCATGCTGCCAGGCACCAGAATCAATCGGAAATGCCAGGGTGTTCCATTGACTCCTTCATCTAATTTTTGGCACCGACGGTTACATACCAAACGGCAAACACCAAACCAATTAGCAGATAATATCCTAAGAGATCAATTGTAAAAAATATGATCGATTCCATTCAGCTTAAGGATTAACTCCTAAATATTGAATGCCGGTTAAGTGATGAATATCCCTATCGAAAGTGCTTAAATCCGAAGAATTGAATTTATTGACATCATCATGACCACAAGCTCTTGCAAGAACCCTGATTAAATCAGTGGATGCCTTGAAGAAATTACGCAACTGTTTTGCTGAACTCTCAATAATCAACCTTGCACTCAAGTTTTCCTTTTGTGTGGCAATGCCGACAGGACAATTGTTGGTATGGCATGCTCTCATTCCCAAACAACCAATGGCCTGTATGGCTGCATTGGAAACGGCAATAGCATCCGCTCCCATGGCCAAAGCTTTAGCGAAATCGGAAGGCACCCTTAGTCCCCCGGTAATGATTAATGAAACGCCATCTGCTCCCCTTTTATCAAGGTGTTTTCTTGCCCTCGCCAAAGCAGGAATTGTAGGTACGTTGATGTGATTCCTTAAAATAATCGGCGCGGCACCGGTTCCTCCTCCTCTCCCATCGAGGATGATGTAATCTGCACCTGCATCCAGTGCAAAATCAATATCTTCTTCAATATGGCTGGCTGCCAATTTGTAACCAACGGGAATGCCACCAGTCAGTTCACGTACATTTTTAGCAAACTCACGAAAATCTTCGACTGAAGACATATCCGTAAAAGTTGCTGGGCTAATAGCTGCCTCTCCTTGTTTCAATCCTCGAACCCGGGCAATTTCCGCTGATACTTTGTGGCCAGGCAAATGGCCCCCTGTTCCGGTTTTGGCTCCTTGTCCTCCTTTGAAATGAAAGGCCTGAACTTTTTTGAGTTTGTCCCATTCGAATCCGAATTTCCCTGAAGCAAGTTCATAGAAATATCTCGAATTGCTTCTGATCACAACAAGATCCGTTTTCAGTGCCCGTCCATAGGTGGGTGCCCTGTTTTCAAGCTGATCCAGAACCGCCACTTCGATGGAATCTGTATTTTCAAAAGTTTTACTCACAGTTTATTTTTTGGTTATCAATTCAAAAGAAACATTTACTCTTTAATCCAATAATCTCTAAATAAGGTTAACATCCGCAATGATTTCCAACATAGCTGGCCCATGATGATCCATGATTTCCTTCATCGCTCCATCCAGTTCTTCTATTTTGGTAATCCTGATACCTAGCGCACCACAACTCGTCGCGAAATCAGCAAAGTGTGGATTACTCAAAGAAGTTTGCCACACATCAAATTGGCCGGCTCGTTGCTCCTTGGATATCTTACCAAGTTCACCATTGTTGATTAAGATATGTTTGATTGGCATTTTGTATTTAACGGCTGTGGTTACCTCAGTCATGTACTGACCAAAGCCACCATCACCAGTCACAACTACTACGGGCCTTTTGCCTTTGACTGCCATACAAGCTCCCATCGCTGCCGGGTAACCAAAACCTATGGAACCGAGGTAACCTGACATAAGGAAGGAATGGTTTTTCGTCTCAAAATAGCGCCCAAAGGAATAGGCATTATTGCCCACATCTACACACATTACGGCGTCATCAGGAGCCAATCGATTCATCGCATCGAAAACTGCTACTGAGCTCAGTCCTGCCCCTCGATCATCTTTAAGGCGGTTTCCTTTTTCCTTCTTCCATAATTCCCAATGCCTTTTAACATCAGGTCGCTGATCTTCAGCAGCGGTATTTAATAATCTTTTCCTGAAAATTTTTGCCGTGACTCCAATTTCACCCCAAACCGGTACTTCAATGTCATGAAACTTGGCAATGGCCAGTCGGTCGAAATCGACCTGAATGGTAGGAATTTTGGGTGTGATCCCGGTATGATTTGAAAATGAAGCACCAAAAACGCATAGAAGATCGGCTTCATTCATAATCCAACTGGCGATAGGCGTACCACTCCGGCCTAATACACCACAGCCGAGTGGGTGATGATCAGAAATCAAACCTTTACTCTTGAACGTGGTGAGTACAGGTGCGTTAAGTTTTTCAGCAAGAGCAATAACTTCATCCATACTGAAACGAGCGCCATGTCCAACAATGAAGACGGGACGCTTTGCTTTACTTAAAAGATCGACTGCATCATTTACGGCATTTTCAGGCGGTGATATTTTGTCTTCAGCAATGCGGTTAGTTAATTTTCTTATTAGCGTTTTATCTTCCACTACACCGGTCTGCATGTCATCGGGAAAGGTCAAATGCGAAACCTCTCTGTTAATGATAGCATGCTTGATGGCCAGCAGCATCAATTCGCTGTGCTTGCTATTTGGCAGCACCCTTTGATTAAATGCCGCCACAGAATTAAAAGCCTGAACCAAATCCACTTCCTGAAAGGCCCCTGTTCCTACAACCTGGCTTTGCACCTGACCTGACAATGCTAGCATTGGTGCCCTGTCATTCTTGGCGTCCCACATGCCCGTAAACATATTTGTTGCTCCAGGCCCGGCAATACCAAAACATGCCGCAGGCCGACCCGTTAATTTTCCATAAGCAGATGCAGCAAACGCAGCAGCACCTTCATGACGAATGCCTATAAAGGAAAGTTTTCCTTTATCTTCCAACTTTCGCATGGCGTCTGCCACCCCCAGATTGGAATGACCTACCATACCGAAAACCGTATCTACACCAGCCTCCACCATCGTCTCCATCATCACGTCAGAAATTGTGGTCTCATGTTTTTCTTCCTCCTCAATGCCGATGTAAACACCATCTTCTCTCTCTTCCACAGGAAATGTCACAATACTATCATCATGAAAGCCAGGTGATTGTCCTGTGTGCGGATCAAAATCCCAGCCATGCCATGGACAGCGTAAAAGATCGTTTTCTATAGATCCCTCGCCCAATGGGCCGCCCTGGTGGGGGCATCTGTTATCTAAAGCTCCGAGCTTTCCTTTGTGATGTGTAAGACAAATGCCAATGTGATTGGCGGTAACGGTAGTGACCCTACCCTCGGGCAACTCACTTTTATTCTGCAGCACTTTGTGCCACTGGAGTTTCTTACTTTCAGGCATGGGATTGTTTATAAATGTCTAAAGCTTGTAAATTATAGAATGAAAGTGACTTAGGCATACTCTTCATGTCGTAGAGAATACACCAGGACTAGAAGAGTGGATCGGAATACGATCAACATCTGTTATTGACCGGCTTCTTCCGAAACAGAATTATTTACTATTTGCTCAAAACCATCAAAAAGCTCGTTCCATTTCGGTGTTTCCCGTGCATTGGTCAATAGCATCGTTACCATATTTCGCTGAGGATCTACCCAATAAGTAGTCTGCCAATAGCCACCCCAGGAAAATCTGCCCACTTTTCTCCCAAAAGACCCATCGGTTGTATAAACCGACCCTCCATAACCAAAGTGCTCCCCTTCACCAGAAAACAAGGTGTCGATTTGATTACTCATCATAAGGTTAGCTGTTTCTTCTTTTAAGATTCTGGTATTATTCCACATCCCCTTATTTAACATTGCACTGGCATATTGAAAGTAGTCCGAAGCTGTGGATACAAGTCCGGCGCCACCACTGAAGTAGGTTTTATAACCATCTTTTGGATAATCTGACACAGTGTAGTCATCAGGATTAGTACCTTCTGTAAACCATACGTCCACCAGACGCTCATACTTCTCTTCCGGCAGATAGAAATAGGTGTCTTTCATTCCCAATGGAGAAAAAATATTTTCCTGCAAATACACCTCAAAGGATTGCCCGGAAACGATTTCAACAATACGACCCAAAACATCTATGCTTACACCATAGGTAAATTGTGATCCTGGCTCGTGCAGGAGAGGGAGACTTCCCATTTTGGCAATATTGCTTTCCAGTAAAACTGAATCTTTGGTCCAACCGGTAACAATACCCAATTTGGAGTAGACCGGACCAACTACAGGCCCACCATAGGATAATCCTGAAGTATGTGTCAGTAAATGGTGTATTGTCAGCTCATTTTCAGCTGGGTGTGAAGAAAAGGATGAGTCAGCTGAATTAACCCGCATTATTCATAGGCTAACATTTATTCAATCAACAGGCCGATACATATTGTGATTAGTCGG
>JAQCLE010000057.1 GCA_027592755.1 Bacteroidota bacterium
CTATTTTATCCTTCACAGACCAATTAATAATATAAAACATGCTATCTTCTAATTCACACAACAGGTTATTTTATTATCCCTGGCAACCAGGGCTACTCCCCCCGCAATAAATTGGCTATCTATTGCCCATTGGATATGACTATCTATCAAATTAAGGGAATCACTTATAAGGCCAACTTCTTCTGGCGCAATAAGATCAGATGCAGCTTTTGAAGCAGCATTATCTGAGAAGGGAGTTGAACATGAGATGATGATCAGCGGCAATCCAAGGAAATATATTGGGTTTTTCATTTGAGTTGGTTAGGTCTAAACAATAATATTGAAAACTTCGGATTCGAGTAGCAAAACTAATTAAACGATACAATAAGAAAATGATTCACAAGCCTTAACTTATATGGTCTATTTTCCTTAAAATTCAATTAGAACCCGAAACTTTCACATGATTAAATTATCTGCAACTATATTCTTAGGACTTATTGCATTGACTTCCATTGGCCAGCATTTTACATCATTAAAACCGGTAGGTACGGCGGACAGATCACGAGAAGTGATGCAGGACAACGAGTTTGACCGGAATGAAATTGGGCAGGATGAAAACGTTCACTGCAATCCTTTGCTGATAAATGGCTAATCCCTCAATTACAGTTCATTCACGATCAAGTTATATGGAGTGCTCACGCTTATTAAAGGAGAGCCAGCATCTACAGAATCAGTTAGTATTCCCTTCAAAGTACAACTGAGACGCGAAGGCCAAATCTTAAACCATGCAGAAATGAATTTTATGGGCAAGGAATTGTATGAGGTTGAAATTTCTAAAGTGCTGGCTTTTGGCCAACCCGGTGACCAATTGATCATTGACCCTGCATCTCCAGAATATTGGAAAGCAAAAAGGATTTTAAAATTGGTTTTATAGCGGTTGTCATTTTCCCTGTGCCGGTTGGTATTTAAATTGCAACTCTTGCTTAGTACGAGATGCTGAGCATTGACTTTAATTACCAGATTTTATAATTTCATTTGTTAAACCAACAAACAAGCCATGAAAACATTTATCAAAATTATTAGTGCGGGGATCATTTTTACTAATTACAGTTGCTCAGCCCCGGGAGAACAGGTAGCTCAAAGCGAAGAACCAGTAGTAGTCACTCCGAGTGGACCAATTATAAGCGCTGAGCAATCAAAAGCAGTTATTGAGCATCACCTGAATGCCTTTGGAATGAATGATATCAGAGGAATTATGGCCGATTACTCCGATGAATCTGTCGTGGTAACTGCCGATTCCACTTTTACAGGTTTGGCGTCCATTGAAGCGTTTTTTACTCAATTACTTCCTAGCTTTCCAACTGAAGGAACTAGTATTGAACTGGATAAATTCGTAGTCAAAAATGAATTGGTTTACATTATTTGGCATGGGTCATCTCCAACTTTGAACGTTCCATTCGGAACTGACACTTTTATAGTTGAAGATGACAAAATCAAACGTCAGACATTTGCAGGGGTTATTAATCCTGCTGAGTAAAGTCTCAAAGAGAAAGATAATCTCATTTCCAATCAGAGTCTCTCAGGGACTCTGGATTTTACAAAATCAATCTGAAGTTTTTTTACGGTTATTCTACCATCACAGGTGAGGCATAATCAGCCCACATCGCATCCAGTTGCCTGACATTCGGCTGCCCGTCAAATGTTACAATCCGATACCTGGATTGATAAGTGGCATCAGGAGCAATGGACATGGTGCCCTCCACCATTGGAGCCATGCAGAAATAGGGCATCTCTGGATGCACCCGTACCGGCTGAGGATGTCGGAAATTATCAGGGCTGTCAAAAACTGCAATACCCGCCACTCCCTTTTCGGTTGCTCCATACATAGCCATCCATAAAGGACGGGTGTGGTTAGCTTCAACACGGGTTTTACCCTCACTTGTCAGAACTTTTGCACTATCCTTAAAAGAAAGACTATCAGCATAATTCCACATCTTACTACCCCGAATTGCGAGTCCTCCATAGTGGTACTTGTTGATATAAAGTGTGTCCAGCGTGATATTCTTTTGAGAAGAAATCAGATCGAAAACATAATAATCATCCAGGTCAAATGCAGTCACATCCCACCATTCTTCCAGTACCTGTCCGTGCTTAGTACTGCTGTGCGCCAACTCCTGTGAAAAACCTGTAAAAACACTTCCCGCACTTGTCAGAGATAGTTCCTTATGAGCAACAGTAACAGTGCCTGTTTCAAGTTGTTGGTTCCAGAAATCAGTGGAATCACCCCTGAAGGTAGTGTTGACCCAGGCTAAAAAAACACCATGTTGATGGGTATGCCCAACTGGAAATCCATCGGAAACGATAGCGCCACCGGGGCTGTACATCGGATGAATGTAGCCACTACGTCGATAATATTGGGGCTGGTCTTTTGGAGGGTAGTCTGTGGCAACATTAAATGTTAACAATGGATTGTCACCACTCTTTAATTCCAGGTCCTCACCATTATTATAAGCTAGCATTGTTATAACTGATTTTTCCGATTGACGTAATGTATAACTCCGTTCGGTATTTGCTTCCAATGGCTCATCCAAAATCAATGCTAGTTCCACATCATTCACTTTCTGTACTGGAAGAGCTTTTGCAGTTTCATCATTTACCAGCTCCCAATCACCAGGATGAGCTACTCCACCTGGAAAAATGAATTGAACAATGCTTCCATTCCGATCTATCTCTCCGGCAATTATTGTTAATGTATATTGATTCGATTCACAGGAAATTAGCAGGAGACATAGGATAAATGGACTGTAGCGCATTCGCGGTATTTTTATGGGATCATTTACACTAATATACATCGCCCAACGCATTATATTTAGAATTCTGATACTGATAATAACTGAATATGAAAAAAACAATCTTATCGCATTTGTTAATATATCATTTGCTTTGCCTTTTGATAATTGCTTCCACATCGCTTTTTGGACAGGAAAGGCTAGGAAATATTGTTGAATATTTTGGGAAGGAAAAGGTTGAAGATGTCAGTGAAGGGAAGGTAATTCATGTCTTTAAAGAAGGGTTAATTCTTAGAATCACAAATTTCGGATCTACTCAGACTTCCGTTTCAAAACATCCTGTTTTTTCCAAATTTCTATTGGAAAATATTACTGAAATAAAGGAGGGGCAGGATTTTATTAAGGATCAATCAGGCAAGCCCTCAACCTGGGAAGTTATCACAGCCGGTGAAACAAATGAATTCCGGGATAGCGGTTTGAGATCAGGATATCTCTACCTGGAGTACAATGCAGAAAAAGAGGCCAACGTTTTATTCGATGCTTCGGGACATACAATCGCATTAATCAATGGCCTGCCACATGAAGGCGATCATTATGATTTTGGATGGAACCTGATACCCATTCATTTAAGAAAAGGAAAAAACGTATTTGTGTTAGAAGGTGGCCGATTTCCTAACATGCGGGCACGACTCCTGGATCCTGAACCAAGTATTTCTTTTACTAACCGAGACCTGACGTTGCCTGATATTCTGAAAGAAGAAAAGGGAAATTTATTGGCAGCCATCCGGGTGATGAACGTAAACCAAAGTTGGTTTACCGGAGGAAGTATTTCCTGTGAGGTTAATGGAGTGACGGTATCATCAGCGATTCAAAACATCTCACCTTTCAATATTCGTAAAGTTCCATTTCAAATACCTGTCTCTTCCACTTTTAAAGAAGAGAAGGTAAGACCTATCATCCGTTTGAAGAATAACCAAGGAAAAATACTTGCAGTCGATACACTGGAATTGAATGTCAAATCGAAATATGACCATCATAAGCGAACATTTCTCAGTGATATTGATGGAAGTGTTCAGTATTACAGTGTAGCGCCCTCTACCACCAAAGACCAGGACAATCAGGCGCTATTCTTTTCAGTACACGGTGCTGCAGTAGAAGCTGTTAATCAGGCAAACGCCTACAAGAAAAAGGACTGGGGACATTTGGTTGCTCCTACCAACCGAAGGCCCTTTGGTTTTGCATGGGAGGATTGGGGCAGACTTGATGCCCTGGAAGTATTAAATCAGGCAGAGAAAATTTTTAAGACAGATCCTCATCACACCTACCTAACCGGGCACTCCATGGGAGGGCACGGCACCTGGTATCTGGGAGCAACGTATCCCGATCGTTGGGCCGCGATTGCGCCCTGCGCTGGTTATCCGGACCTGCTCAGTTATCGGGGTAGTTTTTCACGTAGAATTGAAAGGATGACTGATGATGCGATAATTGCCAGATTCGGTATGACCCGGGATCAATTGGAAGAATTGATGGCATCCTCAGGTTTAACCGATCAATCGGATATTATGCTTGATTCCATTATCAGCAGGGCTGGCAATCCAAGCAGAACACTAAAACTAAAGCGCAATTATCTTCATTACGGAGTGTATGTCTTGCATGGAGAGAAAGATACCGTAGTACCCACATTCATCGCGAGAGATATGAGAGCAACGCTGGGTCAGTTCCACAATGACTTTACCTATTACGAATACCCCAATGGTACGCACTGGTACGGCGATCATAGTGTTGACTGGCCCCTGATTTTTGATTTCTTCAAATTCAGGCAAATCAAGGCGCCAAATGAAATAGATAAAATAGAATTTTATACCGCCTCCCCGGGTGTTTCTGCAAAGTCACATTTCATAAGCATTGTCCAACAGGAAATTCCTTTTGAAATAAGTTCCTTCAATTTTATTCGTGACAGCATATCGAATATTACCACGGATAACATTCAAACCATTGGAATAGATCTGAGCAAAATGGGGAATAGTTCAGGTCAAATTAGAATTGATGATCAGGACATTGCTATTGCCGACAATACAACCACTCTGTATTTGAAAAAAGATAATAACCAATGGGAAGTTGGTGATAAACCTTCCCTTAAGGAGAAAGGCCCTCACAGAAACGGCGGATTCAAGGATGCATTCAGGAACAATATGGTATTTGTGTATGCGACAAAGGGTTCAAAACAGGAAAATGATTGGTATTATAACAGGGCCTTGTTTGATGCTGAGAAATTTTGGTATCGAGCCAATGGTAATGTTGAAATAATCAGAGACATCGATTTTTCACCGGAGAAATACCCTGATCGAAACGTCATTTTGTACGGTAACAGCGATAACAACTCTGCATGGCAGAACTTACTCAAGGGAAGCCCTTTGCAGGTTAGCAATGGCAATCTAACAGTTGGTGATCGACAATTGGAAGGGAGTCACTGGGGCGTACTTTTTATTTATCCAAGATCGGATAGTGATACGGCCAGTATTGGCGTGGTAACTGCGACAGGAACTAAAGGGATGAAAGCCGCCTATGCGAATCTATACCTTGAAAACGGATCAACATTTCCGGATGTCATGATTTTCGACGATAGTGTGTTGAATGATGGGTTGTCAGCAGTCAAATACTCTAGATTCTTCGGAAATGACTGGTCTGTCGAGAACGGAGATTTTGTCTGGAGGGAGTAGATTTGTCTTCATAATAATGACTGTAATTTCAAATTTTAAAGATATGTTATCCATTCCTGGCACGGAAGTTACTTCCGTGCCCTTCTATAAATAAAATTCAAGCGTGGAAGTAACTACCGCGATAGTTTTCTTAGTTTACTCAACCTAAACTACAATATTGACGATCTTCTTAGGCACCACAATTACCTTCTTTGGTGGCTTGCCTTCTGTCCACTTCAAGACTATCTCCGAGGCCAAAACCTGCTTTTCGATATCCTCCCGGGGCATATCCATTGCAAATGTCATTTTAGCCCTCATCTTCCCATTGATGGAAATCGGATATTCATAAGAGTCATCCTGCAAATACTTTTCATCATGTGTCGGAAATGATTCGAAACTGATTCCCGACGTGTTTCCCAGTTTTTCCCAAAGCTCTTCACAAATATGCGGAGCATACGGGCTGATAATCAATGTCAAAGATTCCAGAATTTTAAGCTTGTTACATTTCAAAGCCATTAACTCATTCACACAGATCATAAAGGCGCTTACTGACGTGTTAAACGAAAGGTTATCGACATCATAAGCAGCTTTTTTGATGGTCTTATGTAGTATTCTCATTTCATCATCCGTTGGTTCTTCCTCTGAGATATCTAAAGTCCCATCATCCTTATGAAACAGGTTCCAGAATCGTCTCAGGAACTTGAATACACCATCAATTCCCTGTGTATTCCAGGGTTTAAACTGCTCTAACGGCCCGAGGAACATCTCATACATGCGCATGGTGTCCGCTCCATACTTCTCAATAATTGCATCTGGATTTACCACATTGTATTTCGACTTCGACATCTTCTCTACTTCCCAGCCACATATGTATTTACCATTCTCTAAAATGAACTCGGCATCTGAACCATCCTTTCTGCTCTTCTTAAAAACGTCGACGTCTAAAATATCATTGGCCACAATTGAAACGTCAACGTGGTGCGTCGAAACATCATAGTTCTCTTTCAATCCATAAGAGACGAATTTATTCTCTCCTTTTACCCTGTAAACAAAGTTTGACCGTCCCTGGATCATCCCCTGATTAACCAACTTCTGAAAGGGTTCCTTGGTGCTCACATAGCCAAGATCAAAAAGGACCTTGTGCCAAAACCTGGCATACAACAGATGCAACACAGCATGTTCAGCACCACCAACATACAAGTCAACCGGCATCCAATATTTTTCCTTGTCCTTATCAACAAACCTGTCTGTGTTTTTCGGATCGATAAACCTCAAATAGTACCAGCAACTGCCGGCCCATTGAGGCATGGTGTTGGTTTCTCTTTTTGCTGGTTTACCACATTTCGGACAAGTAGTATTCACCCAGTCTTCCACTTTCGCCAACGGAGAATCTCCTTCATCAGTAGGTGTGTATGACTCAACATTTGGAAGCAATACCGGTAGTTGATCTTCAGGAACAGGTACCACACCGCAATCACCGCAATGAATAACAGGAATGGGTTCACCCCAATAGCGTTGACGGGTAAATATCCAATCCCTGAGTTTATAGTTCACAGCTCCCTTACCTTTCAATTCTTTTTCAATCCTGTCAATAATGATCTTTGTGAATTCCTTGCTGTCCATGCCATTGTATTCCCCTGAGTTAAGCATCAGTCCATGGCCAGGGAAGGCTTCCTGTTGATCTTCGATATCTTTTCCATCAGGTGTAATTACCTGTATAATCGGGATGTTAAACTTTTTAGCAAATTCGAAATCCCGTTGATCCCCACCGGGAACAGCCATAATGGCTCCGGTACCATAAGAGATCAAGACGTAATCTGAAATCCAAACTGGGATTTCTTCACCATTGATAGGATTGACGGCATAAGCGCCAGTAAACACCCCGGTTTTGGTTTTATCGAGTTCGGTTCTTTCGAGATCACTTTTAAGGCTTGCATTCGTTACATATTCATCCACTGCGCCCCGCTGCTCAGAAGTCGTTATTTTATCGACAAGACCATGCTCCGGAGCAATGACCATATAGGTCACACCAAAGATGGTGTCCGGTCTGGTAGTATAAACTTTGATCTCCTCCCCTGTTGCTTTTTCTTTAAAAACAATGTCAGCACCGTGAGACTTTCCAATCCAATTGACCTGTGATAGCTTGATAGACTCGGGCCAGTCGAGGCCATCAAGGTCTTCCAACAACCTGTCAGCATACTCGGTAATTTTTAGGATCCATTGGCGAAGCTTTCTCCTGATAACCGGCTGACCACAGCGATCGCACATGCCATTTTTTACTTCCTCATTGGCAAGCACGGTCTTGTCATTCGAGCACCAGTTGATTAACGCCTCATCTTCATAGGCCAAGCCCTTTTGAAACAGTTTCAGAAAAATCCATTGAGACCACCTGTAGTAATCGGGATTGCTTGTCCAGACTTCCTTTTCCCAATCATAGGAAAACCCGAGTACTTCCAATTGTTCTTTGAAGCGGGCAATGTTGAACGCTGTTGTATCGGCAGGATGCTGACCTGTTTTTATGGCGTATTGCTCTGCCGGAAGGCCAAATGAGTCAAATCCCATGGGATGCAATACATTAAAGCCCTTGAGCCTTTTATACCTGGAAACTATATCAGTGGCAATATAACCCAGCGGATGGCCCACATGAAGGCCCGCTCCCGAAGGATAGGGAAACATGTCAAGGACATAATATTTTGGCTTACTGGTATCCTCTTTCGTCAGAAATGTTCGATCTTTTTTCCAACGCTGTTGCCACTTCTTCTCAATTTCCTGGAAAGGATATTCTGCCATGCTTCACTATATTTAAAAGCCGCAAAATTAGGGGATTAGGGTTAGAATTAAAGATGGCTTTAAAGTTTGTTGACTTCGCACAATGATAAGGGCGATAATCCAGTTATCATTGACTGATAAAGGAAGCAATCACTTATGAATTATTTGCTAAGGATCGTTCTGTTATCAGGTCTTAATGTTTTACTGGTGTTGCCATCTTTCAGTCAGGGACTGTCATTTTCTTATCTAATCCCGAAGGATGGTTACCTCTCAGCCCCAATAAGCCCGTTTTCAATCCGTGGCATTGGTGTTGACATGGGTTTTATTGGTATCGAAACCGGGTTTTCCCTCTACTATATGGGTGGTTTGGGCATGAAGGGCCTGCCTTTTGATGCAGGTAAGCCTTTGACTGGACCACATATGTCACTTCTCATTCCTCTGCAGTTGGGATTAATCATTAATGGCAAATTTGTAAGTATGAGATTAAAAGGTGGTGGCTTTGGTCTCTGGCACATCAATCCAAGGATCAATGAAGGAAATATGGACAGGGCTCTGAGGGACTATCAAAGCTGGGTTGTGCTCAATTCTGACCTCAAAATGGACAACAGCCTCGGTGGTGGCTGGATTGTAGATACTTCCCTTGAATTTCATGTGGCGGATAATTTCTCCATTTCAACTGAATTCAGTTACCTGAAAGGGCATACCAAATCAAGCCTTGAGGGAACCTACACCGGAGCTGACAACAGCGGTTCATTGCAAACATTATCTGCATCCTTCCATGATTCAAAAATTAGTCTTGAGGGTTTTGAGGTTTCCATTGGGGTGGTAGTGGACATGTAAGGATGCGAACTATAATGACGGTCATTCTGACACCCGCCCGCCTGCCAGCGTGGCATGACAGGAGGAATCAATGCTGTTTAGTGCTTAACACTAAATAGTATGAAGATTTCTCGCTTCACTCGAAATGACGCCAAAATTGATAAATTAGAATAATGAGGAATTATTTTGTCTACATTAGTCGAAATAATACATGTACATACATGAATTTTGTTAATCAATTTGCTTTATCAATAGTGCTTTTTATACATGGAGCATTTCCCCTACATCTCCAGACTATGGTTTGGAGAGTATTTTCAATATGATTTAGCTCCGGATTATTGGCTAACAGAGGTGTCAGGACTCCCGTTTGGATTAACCGGCGAAATGCTTGAAAATGGCGGACATCCTTATCGTGGCCTGGTCTACGGAATGACAACACGCGTTTATGGAAAATACAATCCAGGAGCCATTTGGCAACTCTTTAAAGCCTTTGATATCGCCAATAGTGAGATGTTAGGCTATTGGGTTGACAGATCTCCCTTAAAAACCAATCACAAAAATATTAGAAGCACCATCTATTTGCGCAAAGATAAAGTGCTCATTGCAATAGGTTCCTGGTCGGAAAAAGATGAAAATGTAGCCTTAGAAATTGACTGGGGAAAAACAGGTCTTGATAAAAATAATGTCCGTCTAATAAGCCCCGAAATTGAAGGGTTACAAGACTTTAGAACCTTTGAAATTGACCAGCCAATCCCCGTACAAAAAAACAACGGGCGTATCCTTATTTTAGAAAAGGAGAAGTTGGTAGCGTTTACTTTAAATATGGGCTCAAAAATTCTACGTAAGTATTTACATAAATTTCACGATACTCATCATCATTCCATTTTGAATGTTTGGCATCTGTCAGTAGCATTCTTTTGCTGCCGGGATTGAATGATTTAAGTTCTTCCATTGTCTCAGGTGGGTAGCGTCCAATAGGCGGATTGGGAAAATCCTGACCACTCTCGATAAATAAAATAGGCCCCATTTCTGGTGATGCATAGGTCACCGGAGACCCCGCCCGAAGCAGTGCTAAATGCTCCGGATTATCCACATCAATTGAATCCACATCAAAGAGACCAAAGTACGCACGAATCGATTCTGATCTGTGTGACCCGGGCCATGTTATTTTAAGCCGCCTTTCCTGGTCAAAACCACCAGCCAAAACGATGGTGGCCTGCAGGGCATCCGATACTCCCTCGTTGTTGCCTGGAGGGCCATCAAATGTGTCTATATGTGAAGTTGATGCCGCCATTGCAATCAGATTCCCACCGGCTGAACCACCAATTCCTCCTATTTTATCGGGATTAAGGTTATAGGTTGCGGCATTAGCACGAAACCAGCGGATAGCTGCTTTTACATCAATAACTGCTTCCGGGAAGGCCTTCTTTGTAGTGGTTGAAAGTTGATAATTAATATTGGCGACAACATAACCTCTTTTCGCCAGGTCTACAGAAGTTTCGTTAAGCTTTTCTTTGTCACCAGAACGCCAGCCACCACCATGCACCAATACCAAACCGGGATAGACTTTACCATCATTTGGGCGATAGATATCCAAAAGATTCGCACTGTCAGGGTCGAAAGAGGCATAGCGAATATTTTTTATAATGCTTATTTCAACATTATCGGCAACCGTAGAAACCGATGATGATGCGCTTGATTTATCTGATGAGGAATCAACGTTTGAACAACTGGCGAGCAGACCCAGTGATCCAATACTAAAAAATATCATTAAAGAGTTATTCATGTTTTATATTATGGTTGGCACTTTCTAATATCCGAATCTTCCAAAGTAAATAAAATATCATAGAACCCAAGCCTTTGAATTCAAACAATGAGTCACATATTACCTCTTACCCCGCTAACAATCTGTTGTTTTCCAATCACGCCTGATTGCCTCCATACCGGTTTACCTTTTTTGAATAGAATCATCGTTGGAATACTTCTGATTTGATACTTATTCGCAACGGCCTGGTTCTTATCAACATTGATCTTAATGACTTTTATATGATCAGCCATTTCAGCCGCTACTTCTTTGATAATAGGCGATAGCGTATGACAAGGCCCACACCATTCGGCCCAGAAATCAACTAAAACCGGTTTATCTGAATTAATTAACTGCTTAAAATTACCTTTCCCCATTGATGCGTATGTTTTTTAAAGGAAATAGATCACTCCATCCCCTACTGCCGCAAAATTACAACTTCGGCAAGAGACGTGATACATTCAGGAAAACATTGGCACTGCTGACAGAACGAAAGGCAACTACTCTATTAGAAACAGGCACAGCAAGGGCTGGACTTAAAAACTGCAAAAGTGACGGCGCCTCAACAATTGTTTTTGGTAAATGGGCCAGGGAAAATGACGCTTATCTTTATTCTGTGGATATTGATTCAATTGCCTTGAAACAGGCCGAAATAGAAATTAAAAATTACAACCTCAGCGGCCATGTTCATTTGAAAGCAAGTGATTCTATAGCGTTTTTGAAGTTGTTCGACCAAAAAGTCGACTTCCTCTACCTCGACAGTTTCGATTATGACAAAAAGGATAGATCCATCCAGCGAAAAAGTCAGGAACATCATTTGGCGGAATTCAAAGCCATTGAATCACGGTTACATCAAGGAAGCATTGTCCTTATCGACGATCATAAGCTACCCGGAGGCGGCAAAGGAAAACTTGCAATTGAATACATGACTCAAAAAGGGTGGGAAATTGTGATGGAGGAATATCAGGTGCTGCTATCGCAGAAGATTATTAGATTATAGAACCAAGATATAAGACTTGGACATAAATCAGAATTCAGATTTAGTCTAATAATCTTGGCTCTTGATTCTTCGCTCCTTAAAATTTGAGAACTGATTCCCACCAATCTCGTATTAGAAAGTCCGCTGCCTTAGTTTTACATCTTCTTAGAATGAACCGTCTCGTTTTTGTGATTTTCCTTGCACTATTTATTCTGATTTTTGATTTCTACGTTTTCCAGGCGGTAAGAGTCGTTTCTGCTAACTGGAACCCGAACACCAGGAAAGCAATCATCATCCTATACTGGTTGCTGACAGCACTTACACTCTTTGGGATTTTTGCCTACAACTTCTGGGGTATTCAATTGCGTTCCCTACGCACCATAATCCTTGTGGGAACTTTTATCAATGTCTTCTCCAAAGTATTTGCTTCACTATTCATTTTCGCTGGGGACCTGATAAGATTGGGAGAATGGGCATGGCAGTCTCTACAAGCCAAATCCATTGTTTCAACATCGGAAAACACAATCTCCCGATCGGAATTCATATCCAAAGTGGCATTGGCTGCCGGAGCAATTCCCGTGGCCACCTTTAGTTTCGGGATTATCTCTGGTGCTCATGACTACAAGATCAGACGGATTCAAGTTAACCTTCCCAACCTACCAAAGGCATTTGATGGTATTCGTATTGGCCAGGTATCAGATATCCACAGTGGCAGCTTCTTCAATAAGAAAGCCGTCCTTGGTGGCGTTGAGATGATGTTGGCTGAAAAACCAGATGTACTGTTTTTCACGGGAGATCTGGTGAACAATGAAAGTTCTGAGGTACAAGACTATATGGATATCTTCAGCAAGCTTCAGGCACCATTAGGAGTTTTCTCTATTCTCGGGAATCACGACTATGGGGATTATCGACAATGGGATTCTCCGGAGGCCAAAAGGCAGAACCTCGAAGACCTGAAGATTGCCCACAAGCAACTAGGGTGGGATCTTCTACTCAATGAAAATCGATTCCTAACAGTTGACGGTGAAAAAATCGCTATCCTTGGTATTGAAAACTGGGGAGCCCGTGGATTTACCAAATATGGTGATTTGAAAAAGGCTTATCAGGGAACAAAGAATGCACCAGTGAAGTTACTCCTCTCCCACGACCCCAGCCACTGGGACACCCAGGTGAGGCCCGGCTATCCGGACATTGACCTGACGTTCGCCGGCCACACGCATGGTTTCCAGTTTGGTGTGGAAATTGGCAATTTCAAATGGAGCCCTTCACAATATTTCTACAAACAATGGGCTGGGCTTTATACGGAAGGTGCTCAAAAGATTTATGTAAACCGTGGCTTCGGATTTTTAGGTTATCCCGGCAGGGTTGGTATTATGCCTGAGTTAACGATTTTAGAGTTGAATCGGGGTTGAGATAAAAAAGTAGGGTCATTCCGATCCCGAGTTAATCTTTGCTAAGAGTTATACTTGACACCAGCTGGTTCAAAGATTTCTCTCCCGAGGATTCGGGAGAGAAATGACCAAATGGGGATGTTATTGTATCCCGCTCTTATTCCCATCCAAATAAACCCCCAATTGCTGGATCAGGTAATCCGATAACAGTGAGTCGTCCTTATTTCCTTCGAAAAACGGCTGCATCTCCTTTACATAATTCTCAAAACCAGCTCTGTCTTTCTGTTCAATCAGTTGCATAAGGTGATCAACTTCATCCCTGAACATTTCAATCACCTTTCTGACATAGCGGTTGTACATCTGGATGTCTGCATAAAGCCGGGGGTTTTGAAGCGCATAGCGGGTGAGGAAGATGATGAAGATTCTATAAGTGGGAGACGACAGGTTTTTGACCACGTCTAGGTTTGGTGCAAACCGAGCCAACGTTTTGGCACTTACGAATAAGTTGAAGTGGTTCAGCCCCTGGATGACACCCATCAATTTGTCATGGGAAATGTAATCGATATCATGCAAGGTTGCTTTGTGTTCACTCAAAAGATGCTTGAAATCCTTTACGAAAGCAGCATCGGCATTGTCCTGGTAAGTGAAAGTGAACACCTGCCCTTCCAACGATGTGATGCTCTGAGAAAACATCGGGTGCACGGAAATATATTGCGCTTTGATTTGCAGATGCTCCTTCTTTAAAGCCTGGTATTTTTCAATAAGGAACTGCTTGACACTACTCACATCCATCAGGATTTTGCCATCGAGATCCTGGTAAATTTCACCCATTACATCCTCCATAATGGCAATAGGAACTGCAAGGACTACCACATCGCAAGCCGCGATCAGTGCGTAGTTGGAGGTTTGTTCAGACTGGTCATCGTCAGAAGAAAAAGTGGCACTAATGCCGTTTTCTCTAAGGAATTTCACCAGCCAGCTGCCCATGCCCCTGCTCCCACCGATAATACCAAATTTCAGGTCCTTCAATTTTTTAAGATTTGAAGTAACAAAAGTAAGTGAATGTTAATGATCTAATGATTTTCAAATTATCTACTTTTAAATATTTAAGTCACCTAAAAGAATAAAGTAATGCGCTTTCTCACATTCTTGATATTGATTTCACTTACTGTGGTCCATAAAAATTACGGACAAAACAAAAGCACACAAAACCTGAATCTTCCAGAACTACTTATTAGTCAGGATGGAAAGCTTGTTAAAAATGCCAAAGTTTGGTCAGAAAAAAGAAGATCAGAAATCTTCCATTTGTTTGAAAACAACATGTACGGAGAAGTACCGACTGATTTCGATAGCATCAATTTTGACGTTGTCAATGAAAGCAAGATGGCCATGAACGGCAAAGCACTGTTAAAAGAGATCCGCATTGATGTCTTTCGCAACGGCCAATCAATAACCATCAATGTAGTTCTTTTTGTTCCCACGCAAACGAAAGTACCAGCTCCGGCGTTTTTGTTGATTAATCACCGTGATAAGGAAAATACTGACCCGACTCGGGGGGTAAAAATGGACTTCTGGCCTGCAGAAGAGGTTATAACAAGGGGTTATGCCGTTGCAGCCTTTTATGTGGGCGACGTGGCTGCCGATAATAAAGAAACCTACCATCAGCAAGTACTCAGGCTTTACCCGGAGCAAATGCAAAGGTCTAACGGGATGAAAACCATTGGCGCCTGGGGCTGGGGTGCCAGTCGCGTCATGGACTATTTTGAAGAAGACCCTGATATTGATTTTTCAAAAGTTGCTGTGATCGGACACTCCAGGGGAGGAAAAGCCGCTTTATGGTGTGGTGCCCAGGACGAACGTTTTGCTTTGACAATTTCCAATGACTCTGGTTGCACAGGAGCTGCTTTGGCCCGAAGAAAGTCTGGTGAAAGAATTGCAGACATCAACAAGAATTTCCCCCATTGGTTTTGTGATAATTACAATAGTTTCAATGGCAAAGAAGACGATTTACCCGTTGATCAGCACATGTTGATTGCTCTAATAGCACCACGGGCGGTCTACGTAGCCAGTGCATCTGATGATGAACATGCTGACCCAAAAGGTGAATTTCTTTCCATGAAATATGCGGAACCAATTTTTGCGCTTTTCGATATTGACCCGCTTCCTGTCAATGAGCAACCGCAAATCAATTCACCAGCCAAGAGCCTGAATCTGGGTTACCACTTGCGAGAGGGAGGCCATGGTTTGGAATTGTATGACTGGCAGAGGTACATGGATTTTGCTGATGCGTACTTTGCCGTAAAAAAGGTCAGATAATCTCGTTTAGACAGAAAAATATCCTCAGGGAACATTCTCAATAGGCGGCAAATTGTAAAATGGGTAAATTCTGGATTTTAAAACTTAGAACTGGATGATCCATGTGGTTAATAACCTTTTCAGTCAGGCTTCCATAAAATACCCTGGAGATACCGGTTCTTCCATGAGTAGCCATTACTACAATGTTGTTTTCATTTGATTGGCAGTATTTTTTTAACCCTTCTTCGAAAATATGGGCATCAACAATTTGTTCACTACTAACCAAATTTCCTCCGACCAATGAGAATGAATACATCTTTTCTTTGATTTCCCATGTATCACTGAAGTACATAGGGGTATTGATGTAAACTAACTTAATATTTGCATCCAACAACCTGGCAAACTCCAGAGTCTTCCTAAAAGGTGCCATTGATTCTTTTTCAAAATCAGAGACGAATATTAAGTTCGGCTTCTTAATACTTTCTACTTTGTTCTTTACAACCAGCGTGGGAACAGGAGAAAGACGGACAATTTTCTGAGCATTTGAACCGATGAATAACTCCCTCATCCCTGATGCGCCATGGGACCCTATTACGACCAATGTGATGTCTTTTTCTTTTATCTGAGTAATTACATTAGAGGTGCTTTCGTTATAAGCAATATAGTATTTAGCTTCAACTCCCTTATTTTCGGCCATTTTCACCAGTTGGTTTAATTCTGATCGTGCCCCAATTACTTCCTTCGAAACGTCGGGATAAAATTTTTTCCGCACGAGTTCCATCTTTACCCAGTCAATAGGAATGGACATGTAATGGATAAAGTGGATTTCTCCTCCAACCATTTCAGTGATTTTTATGGCTACGTCCGCTGCATTTTTTGCACAGGAAGAAAAATCGGTCGGGACAAGTATTCTTTTCATAGCCCGGATATTTTGATTAAACTCAAATTAGTCAGAATATGGATCAAGATGAATGATGTGGATCAGGTGTGAGAATGAAGGAAGTCAAGGCAATTAGTGAGCTATACTGAGTTTGAAACTAAGGACAACAATTTAAAGACTCGGATCAACTTATCGGTAATTCCCTTTGCTATGTTAAAATCCATCAAAAAGTATCCTTCATTTAAAGTCTTTCGTTAACTTAATTTCTCAAACAATGATTCGAAACTACTATATCACGGCCATCCGTAATCTGGTCAAACACAAAAGCTACTTCATTCTCAATGTGAGTGGTCTGGCTATAGGTATCACCAGCTTTATATTTATTGCGCTTTATGTCCTCACTGAGCTGAGCTATGATCGCTTTCATTCCCGGTATGAAAATACCTATCGGGTGCACGTCAAAGGTCAGATGATAAACCAAAATTTAGATATGGCTGCAACGGCCGCTCCTATGGCGCAGGCATTACTCAATGAATATCCAGAAGTTTCAACAGTTACTCGGGTTAAGGAAAGCGGAGCATGGTTTATAGGGCATGGAGATAAGAAATTTAATGAAGATGGTGTATTGTTTGCTGACTCCACATTCTTCGATGTTTTTGATTTCAAATTCATCGATGGAGATCCTAAAACTGCTCTGGTCAGACCCAGATCAATGGTTCTGACTGAATCATATGCAAAGAAGTACTTTGACAATGAAGAAGTGTTGGGTAAACAAATTACAGTTGAGCAGGATTCTATTTTTTACCAAATCACAGGAGTGATAGAGGATATTCCAGACAACTCCCATATTAAATTTGATATGCTGGGATCTCGAAGCACTTATAAGTTTTGGGACAATACCCAATGGGTTAGCCATAATGACTATACTTATGTCGTTCTTAATGGAGACTCAGATCCCAAAGCCTTTGAAAGCAAGTTGGAGGAGTTAGTAACCAAATATGTTGGCCCGCAGTTGTCACAATATCTAGGGATAACCATGGAATCCTGGGAAAACACAGGCAATTCATTTGGTTATTATTTGATGCCAATTTCAGACATACACTTGTACTCAAACGTCGAAGATGAGTTGGAGGCCAACAGCCATATTTCCTACATATATATTTATACACTTATTGCTCTCATTCTACTGTTTATTGCAATCGTCAACTTTGTAAATCTGGCAACCGCTCAATCTTCAGCTCGCTCTAAGGAAGTTGGAATCCGAAAAGCTTTAGGGGCTACGCATCGTGGTTTGATCTATCAGTTCATATTTGAGTCAATCATTGTATCAATCATGGCCACGTTGATTGCGACAATACTGGTGACATCACTTACCCCTCAGTTTGAAAACCTAATTAATAAAACTTTGTCAATCAGCGTCTCAAATAGTTACATAGGTGCTTTTGTATTGCTCGTGCTTGCAATAATTATTGGTATAATGGCCGGCTTCTATCCCGCATTTGTACTGGCTGGGTTCCGTCCCGCAGAAGTGCTTAAAGGCAGGTCGAAAGTTGGCGCTAAAACTGGATGGTTGCGAAATCTACTTGTAGTGTTTCAAATCACAGCATCCATTGTGATCATCATTGGTACGATGATCGTTTACAATCAGATCGACTTTATGTTAAGTAAAAACCTGGGATTTGACAAAGAACAAACCCTCGTGATAAGAAGACCCGATGTACTATTAAAAAACCTGGAAACCTGCAAAACAGAATTATTGAATTACCCGAGCATAACCGCTGTGGCCAATGCCGCATCAATACCAGGTAAAGATAGATACAACAATAATGCACATATGACAGAAGACAATCCTGACTCTCCATACCTACTCATGGAAAACTCGGTAAGCTTTGGCTATGCCGAACTCATGGGATTGGAATTGTCTCAGGGTCGGTTTTTTTCACGAGAATACGCTTCTGACTCCAGTGCTGTGGTGATCAATGAGACAGCCGCAAAGACTATTGGCTATAGTGAACCCATAGGCAAGAGCTTCATCGATAAAGATAATGATGGCATCATCCAAATGTTGACAATCATAGGGGTGGTCAAAGACTATAATATCCAATCTCTACACCAACCCATTGAACCAACAATGCTCCGACTCATGCATGGCAATCATGAGGGCTATATGGTTTTAAAGCTCAGCAATACTCAAAATATCCAGGAAACCCTCAGTTACATTGAAGAAACGTGGTTTAAATACTCCAACAATAAGCCCTTTCAATATTTCTTCTTTGATGATGACTATGCCGAACTCTATAAATCTGAATCTACTACAGGAAAGGTTTTCGCGGTTTTCGCAGGGCTGTCAATCTGTATTGCCTGTCTTGGGTTGATAGGCCTGATTACCTATACTACATCTATTCGAAAAAAAGAAATCGGTATCCGAAAAGTAATGGGAGCTGGTATCGGAACACTCATTAAGTTGCTCTCTGGTGAATTTGCGAAACTCATTTTGATTTCCACCTTAATTTCCTGGCCTCTGGCCTATTTTGCAATTAATTATTGGCTACAAAATTTCGCTGACCGACTGACCATTAGCCTATGGTTCTTCGTTCTGTCAACCTTGATCGTGGTATTGATTGGTAGCATTGCCATCAGCTTCCAAACGGTCAAAACCTCACTGAGTAATCCGGCCGACTCTTTGAGACAGGAATAACTTTTTAGCGACAAAATGATCTGTTTTGAGAATGTATGAATAGTGTGAGTTACAAAACACTATATTCTTGACTGTATTAGCGTAGTATTGAGACCACCCCATTAATCGTCTGCACCTCAGCTCGAGGTTCATTTAGCTCGAGGACAAAATAATAAACCCCTGCGGCTGCATCTCTTCCATTGATTTTACCGCTCCAATTATTTTGATATCCAGTGGCAGAGAATACTTCTTTACCATCCCTGTCGAAAATTGCCAAAGTGCTCCGGGTATATAACTCAACACCTTCTATCATAAAGGTTTGATTCTTTTGATCTCCGTTAGGTGTGAAAACATTGTAGGTTTTTATTTCAGGGACAAACTCGGTGAAACGACTATTTGACCAGGAAAAGCGCTCATTGCCTCCGCTTTCAATTGCTCGTATTCTGTATTGGTAGACAAATCCGTCTTCATTATAAAATGAAGAAAAACTAGTAGACGAAGTGCTGGCTAATAATTCCATTTCATTATCGTCTATTTGAAGCCATATCTCATAGTTTTGGACACCATTTTCCCAATTTTCGTAGGTATTCCAAAAAAGCTGAATCTGGTTCTCGTCATCTACAGTAATTCTCAATCGAATATTATTATGAATCAATGTTTCAATAGGCGAGCAATCAAAATTCGTTTTTATTTGATATTGATAAACGGATGTGTCTGAAATACCATCAATAACGCCCCCACTTTCTTTGTCAATATTGGCTATCAATTGCCAATCCAAGGTATCTGGTGATACTTTTCTTTTCGAAAGTTGAATCTCCTTTTCATAGAAATCGATATTGTTAAGTTTCCAATTGATTTCCAGTTGATTCTCTTTTTCAAGACTATGGGATACAGAGACTAATTCAATCTCTGGATTAACCACGGTGATCAACACATTTCCTTGGCCCGTTTCCTGGCAAACCTTACCAGTATGGGCATTCAGTTTCAAATCATAAACACCAGCACAGTTATAGGAGTGATTCATGGTAATAACACTCTCAAGGCTATCCATTATTAAACCATCTGCAAAATCCCAACTAAAAAAATTGAACTGTGGATCTGCTTCAACCTCAAATGAAATCTCTTCCCCTATTCCGGCAGTTGTTTGGCTGGCAGTAAGAATCATATTGGGATAGGGCTCTCTTTCTATGAAAACTGAAAGTGTATCAGAAATACCACTGCACAAATCGTCCAGAGTGGAAGATTCTTCGTACCAAAGTTGTGAAATCCCGGGGCCATCCCAATTCATAAGAACCTCATTAGATCCGTTACCGGATGATATAACACCTCCACTAATTCTCCAATCATAACTGGATCCATTGGAAAAAAAGGTGAAATATGAAACTTCTATAATATCACTGGAACATAATGAGTCAAGGCCAATAGGAGGCGCTGGTTCTAATTGCACATTGATCCTGACAGGAGCTAAAGTAGTGTCCCCAACACAGCCTCGATTATCCACCGGTACTAGGGAAATCGAAGCCTGGCCGTTGGTTGATCCCCAGTCTACCTTTACACTGTCTCCAATTGTACCACTCTGGAAACTTCCCCCATCAATAAACCAGGAGTAACTATTACCAGACTCACCCATAACAGTATAATCAATTGCCTCAACATTCGGACAAACGGAAAAAGGCCCTAAAATTTCGACTATTGGTCTTACTACCGGTACTTGAATTGTAGCTTTTTCCTGGCTGGTACAACTACCTTCAACTGTAAATCCCTCAACTGAAACAAAGAAATTATCAGCAGTATTATATGCATGCAATACTGTATCTCCTATAGCCCCAGTACCATCACCAAAATCCCATTCAAAAAACTCCAGATCAACATCCGATGATGCTGTGAAGATTACTTCATTACCCACACAAACTCCTTCGATTGTAATGGGTAAACCCGTCATTGCGTCAACCGGGGTAACCTGAAGATTGAGATTCTGAAGACTTACTCCTGTCGCATACCCGAATGATTCAATGTCACCATAACCATATACATAGGCAATAAATCCTCCGATTGATTCCAATGTATGATTGCCTGATTGGATTTGCAATCGGGCATAAGATAAATCCGGATTTCCTGGCAGCTCAGAAAACATATTTTCCTGTGTTCCACCATCAATAAAAAATTTATCTATATCCACTGTTTGGGTCAACACATTCAAATAATAATTCTCAATAACGGTCACCTGTAGGGCATTGAACGTGATTTTATCCAGCATTTGTTCATCAGGACTTATCATGATCATAAACGGATCTCCCAGTTGATTATCACATTGTGTGCTCCTGCTGAATTGTGCGACAGAAATTGGTTTGTTAGCAGATATGCTCCGTGCACCAATAATGGTTGATTGGAAGAACTCCCCCGCGTTCAGCAATCTGAAAAAATTATCATCCATATATATCTCAGTGCTGTCTTCAGAAGCGATAAATTTATAGACATCACCACCCAGGCGCGTTAAAAAAGGAATTAAACTGTAGTTCATACCCCAGGTACTAACAGGGTACATCTGTTCATAAAGGTGATCCTGCAATCCTCCACACAAACCAACCCGAGTCCACTCATTACCTCCAAAAACCGCAAAATTGGTACAATCTTCTAACGACGAGGTTGATACTTGGCTCCCGGTCAAATCTCCTGATCCTGACTGAATCTGGTAGACTTGCCCGGCATTGAGGATAATCGTATATGCTAGTCCAGCCGGCTTGCCATCGGTTGTATTCGCCGAAGGAACTATCTCGATTGTGGTATTATCCTCTGCAGCTACCACCAGAAATTCGGAAAACAAAGATGGTCCTCCGCCATCTGCTTCTCTATGGGCCATCACGAAATACTCCTTGCCCAAAGCTGTAATTGGTAGAATAACTGCTACATCTGCACTACGGGTTCTGCTGTTTAATGCATAAACGCTCACAATATTCTCAGTTTGAATGTGGATTCCACTGGATTGTATAATCCCGGATCCGTTAGCCATCGCCAGGTTGGTTGGCACAATTATCCGGGTAGTGGAATCCCGGGCAACATTAAATTCCCGAGACCAGTTGAATCCAGGTATTTCAATTAAACCACTGGTAGAATCCTGAGCGCTGATAAATACTTCGAGGCTAACTGGATTAACTTCATGATTCTCCATAAACCCAAACCAGAACTCCTTTCCTTCCGTGGAAAGGAGTTGAGCAAACCCTCCCAGGTGAAGAATCATAAGACATACAAATAATAATAACCTGGCTTGGATCATTTTGAGATCTTTTTTCAGCCTAAAATTATGGGCTGAAAAAAGATCTCACAAACCTATAATATAACTACATAAGATTGGTAAAGATCTGCGCTGGTAGTCTTACTCGTTCACATTTACTATTTCATCAGGATTACTGCCATTGATAATTCCCAATTTCATGAGTGAAAAAACATCTTTACTCAATCCAAGTCCATTTTCAGAAAGTTCAAAAATTAGCGTTTCTGTAATAGCAGCCTCGCAAAGGTCATTATTGCTATCGTGAAGTAAGATCACATTAAACTGCGGAGGAAATATCATAATAATGGCTTCAGGCCACACCAGTTCAAATGAATGTTCCCGGCAACCACCACTATAAGAGACTGTAACATGTAATACTGAATCTACAACCTCAGCACTTCGCAAATAGAAATTATCGGAGATGATTTGATCATCGTCCAATGCTGTAACTAACTGATCATAAGCATCCTGATCTGATCGGTTGTTAATGTTAGAATTAAATTCAGGATTATCCAGGGAGTTGTCACAGGAGGCTATAATCAAAATAGACAATGTGAGCATCGATAATATCTTCTTCATGTTTAAGTGTTTTTTTTGTAATGACACTGTCTCCTGCCAAATGGTTGAATCAGGAAATAAAAAAACCTGATTAATTGTAGCACAAGCATCCCTGTTGATTGTAAATTCACTAGATCAATTTCAAGAAGGTCTATTAAATGAAACATATATCATACCTCCTGGGTTTATCTGTTTTTTTCAGTTGTCAAAGTGCTCCCTCATTTGATGTCCTGATTACAAACGCTACTATTTACGATGGATCGGGTAACGCACCCATTGCAGGTGAAATAGGTATCCATGCAGATACGGTGGCCGCCATTGGCAATTTGGAGGCAACAGGCAAAGTGATCATCGATGCACATGGCATGGCAGCTGCCCCTGGCTTCATTAATATGCTGAGTTGGGCAAATGTTGCCCTTCTTGAAGATGGACGATCACAAAGTGATATCCGCCAGGGTGTTACCCTCGAAGTGATGGGAGAAGGGAGCTCCATGGGCCCGCTTTCGGAGGAGATGAAAACAGAGATGCTTGAAGAGGCAAGGTGACATCCGCTTTGGCGTAAAATGGACCACCCTGGGTGAGTATCTTCAATACCTGGAAGAAAAGGGTGTATCGACAAATATTGCTTCTTTCGTAGGTAATGGTACACTACGACAGCACTTTATAGGGAATGAAAGTCGCCTTGCCACTACGGAAGAAATTGAACAAATGAAAGCCCTTACTGCTAAAGCAATGCAAGAAGGTGCAGTGGGTATCTCTTCTTCGCTCCTTTATGTCCCCAGCATGTATGCAGATACAGAAGAATTGATTGAACTTTCTAAAGTGGTTGCCTCATATGGTGGCATGTACATCTCGCACATCAGGGATGAAGGAGACAAACTATTGGAAGCCATTGAAGAGCTCATTACGATTGCCCGGGACGCCAATATATCTGCAGAGGTTTATCATCTGAAGGCTTCTGGTGAACAAAACTGGCATAAAATGGATTCCGTATTTGCAATGATTGAAGCAGCCCGAGCAGAAGGATTGAACGTTACTGCTGATATGTATACCTATCCGGCAAGTTCTACCGGGCTACATGTTCAGTTGCCTAATTGGGTGCGTGAAGGTGGTGTTGAAACCACAATTGGGCGGCTATCTGACGCCAAACTGAGGGAAAGAATTCTTAACGACATTAAATTTGAACACACACCGGATAAAATTCTTCTGGTTGGCTTTCGCAATCCAGATCTTCGGGTTCATATAGGAAAGTACCTTCATGAAGTAGCTGATGAATTGGGCAAATCTCCGGAAGAGACAATGATTGACTTAATTGTTGAGGATAATAGCCGCATCCAGGTCGTTTACTTTTCCATGTCAGAAGACAACATTAAAAGGAAAATCGTTTGGCCCTGGATGAGCTTTTGCTCAGACGCCGGGTCCTATTCTGCTGAAGGTGTTTTTCTGAAACAAAGTACACATCCACGGGCATATGGTTCCTTCATTCGGGTATTGGGCAAGTTTTCAAGGGATGAAGGGCTGTTCCCATTGGAAGAAGCTGTTAGAAGATTATCTGCTCTTCCAGCACAAAATTTAAAATTGAAAAAACGAGGAATGCTACTGCCAGGCTATTTTGCTGATGTCGTCATTTTTGATCCCGATAAGGTTAAAGACAACGCAACCTTTCAGAAGCCACACCAATATGCCGAAGGTATCATTCATGTTCTCGTAAATGGAGTGCAGGTCATTAAAGATGGTGAGCATACTGGAGCCACACCAGGCAGATTTGTTAAAGGTCCAGGCTATCAGGGGGACTAACAGCAAAATTTTGTAGGTAAATCAAAATCTACGGATTTCTAAAAGTTAAACCCGTAAGGGTTAAAGCTGAGCAAAATCATAATCATATTTTTTCACAACTATCCGAAAGTCTAATTTCAAAAAACGGATAAAATAGCGGAAAAAGTTCAAACCTTTGA
>JAQCLE010000173.1 GCA_027592755.1 Bacteroidota bacterium
GTGTTCAGCCTGGACAACGGACGATATCAGGGAACGGGCAGTGTGTATTCAGCTAGCATGGCGTTGGTGGGGCAGGAAAAAGCAGAGATTTGGGATTTATCTACGTGCTGGACTAACCGGAATGGGCCGTTTATTCTTCCTATACTTCAGCGGTATAAATGAGGGTGACACTGTGATTCTTTATCCATCCGATTTAATTGCGGAAGGAATCACTGTCAGTTACTAATACCGTATTAGCTTGGCATCCCCCTCGCAGGACTAACTAAAACCATAGGCCGCTTAATTGACCTGATTCAAGTTCATTGGCATAACTTAAATAATAATTTCTGTTAGGTGCGTTATATTCCATCGCTCCCAGACCTCTCAATGCTTCAATCTTGACTTTGCGAGCGAGTTGCCTGTCACCATCATCCAGCCACTTTACATGATCTGATAGTTCCAATGCCCACTGGAAGTCTTTGTCTGCCAGTGCAGATTGCATTTGCTCGCTGAGCTTTTGCGTACCGCCTGCCAATTCAGCCACTTTTTGTGCCCTGATTCTCGGTTCCAAAGGATTTAAAGTAGTCGGATTACCATCAAACCACCCTAACAGCCCGGTATAGATTGCTCTGACAGCATTGGGTACTGTGCCGTAAAACTCCAACAGATAGGGTTTCTCTTTAAGATTTTCCGGGAGTACGACTTCGTGAGCGATCTGCTCCGGGCTCTTTCCAGCATTTATTCCTTCAATTGTTTGGTCATACACGCTTCTAATTGCTCTACTGTAATCGTTGAGCGCGTTAGTCGCATCGCTTTCTCCAAGGATAGGCATTGTGTGCCCGGGAACCACTGCACCCGGCTTGAATGAAGCCATCCTGGCAACACTGTCTGACCAGTTCAGCACATTTCGATATGCTGAACCCCGAATAGCATATAAATTAGGGAAAGAGCTGTAGAAGTTGTCTCCCGTGAAGAGGACCTTCTCTTCCGGAAGCCATATAAACAATGCATCATCAGTTTCACCGGGAGCAAAGTGAAACTCCACATCAATTCCAGCAATCTCTGCACTTAAACCATCGAATGGAACCAGGATAGTGGGAGGCAAAAAACCCTGACTACGATCACCATCAAATGTATTGGCCGGAGCAACACCACGATTTGTTATATCGCTCTGAGGAAGGGAGCGGCCAAATTGGCGAGCACCCCTTCTGTTTCCTACCGGAGTGACCGCATCATCTACGCCGGCATCTGAGCTGAAACTTTCCATGGCATAAATATCCGGCAACAAGTCCCCCGCAAAGATTGTACTCCCACCTGTGTGGTCGGGATGATTGTGGGTATAGATGATAGCCTTGACTGGTTTGTTGCTATACGCACGCAATGCCTCGAAAGTCTTGGCTGCACTGCCAGGTCCCATCAGAGTGTCAACAATAATGACCCCGTCAGTCCCAACTATCATTGAGGTATTAGCGCCATGAAAACCGACTGCTGTAAACACATTGTCAGCAACTTGAACGATTGTCTGTTCGAATTGTTGCTCCTGTGTACGAAGCATCTCCAAAGCAATTACTGGCTCTACCTGTGTGTCGGCACTGGTTGTTTCTACTACCAGAATCGTGGCTGAAAATATGCTGAGAATTCCTGTTAATAATTTCATAGTGTTTTACTAGTATGTGTTTATAAATTAAAAATCGTATACAAATGAGGCGCCATAAGTGCGGGTAGAGGCATTGCTAAGTCTGCACAGTACTACCTGATTGGTATCCCCACGGGCATTTGTCGTTGGCGCCAGAATGCCATTGCCATCGTTAACCAGTATGTTTCCACAAAAGCGCTCATTTGTCAGATTTCTTCCAAATAGTGACAAGGTATATTGATTAAAATCACCGAAGCTATAATTAACATTGGCGTTAATCAAGGTATAGGCTTCTTGCGTGAGCTGATCTACCACCAGATTATTGCCATTCGTAGCAGTAAATTTAACCTGATCTCCAGTATGGGAAACATTTGCCATAACGGTTAGTAAATTACCATTTTGAAGTTCAAATTCCTGCGAACCTAGCAGATTAAAAGATATATCAGGAGAACTTGCCAATTCGGCTCCTTTGACAAAGCTGCTTGCGCCAGCATCAGTTACTTCTGTATCAAGCAGTGAAATACCTGCCTGCAGGAATAAGCCACTATCATTTCCATACTTTATATTTGCATCAAATCCACTGATCTCAGATTCAGGCGCATTTTCAAGCCGTGGAAGTCCTCCACGAGCCGACGTGAACTGTTGTAGATTTTCATATATATAAAAAAATGAAGAAGCATCAAGTTCAATCCGGTTATCCCAAAACGACCCTTTGTAACCGATCTCCCAAACATCGAGTGATTCCGGCTGCAGCCTCGTATCTTCAAGAGAATTAACAACATTGGCAACAGGAAACAAAGCGTAGACTGGTCTGGTATCCAAAGCCGACCCTTTGAACCCCCTGGATGTGCTGGCATAAATCAATGAGTTGTCTGTTGCTTTCCAGTCCAGCTTAATGGTGTACCCGACATCGTCATTTTCAAGAGTTTGCTGTATCTGCCTCGCAATTTCAAAGCCGTTTCCATCAAATCCAGGAGTACCTGGATTTTGCTGAGCAACCAATTCGTTAACATCATTTGAGAAAAACAATCTGTGAGTATCAATGCCGGCAACGCTGGGAGATGAAGGTAAATAATTTCCAACTATTTCTTCTTCCGAATATCGAACACCCGCTGTCAACGTTATAGCACTGGTAAAATCATACTCGCCTTGAAAGTACACACCTCGGTTTTCTTTGGTGTGATCCAGTTGAACATTTGGAATTATCAAACCATTTCCAAATGCGCCCCTGCCTCCACGCAGGCCCGTATAGGAATCAGCCTCTTCATCAAGAAAGTATACGCCTGCTATCCAGCGATAATTTTCATCGCTGTTGGAAATCAGGCGAAACTCTTGCTGAAATGTATCTCGATCATCTTGCTGAAAGGTGTGTAAATTTAACGTGTCATTGCCATCATTATCATTGGCATTGATATAATCAAGGTTATCCCATGAAGTAATGGAATTAAAAGTAGCCCACTCCAGATCGTAATCAAATTTTAGATAGAAGCCCTGCGTAGAAAGGTCTTCAAGACCAATATCCTGTGCATTCAATCTCCAATCCCCAGTAGAGGGGTCTGAGCCCAACTCGCCGGTAGCACCACCATCACGACTGAGGCAGTTGGTATCAAGCTCAAAATCTACTACGCCCCTTGGCGCATCAGCACATAAGCCGCCAGAACCATCAGGCGACCTGGTTCCAATACCTCTAACAGCTGTACTATTATTCTTGTTTTCCAGAAAGTGAACATTAAAGGCTACATCAGCAACATCACTTGGCTGCCATAGCAACGATACACGACCGCTTGTAGAATCAGTGTCTCCATACCTTTGCCCATTACTGATCGATCTAAATGCACCATCATTTTTAACGGTTTGAACAGCAACTCGGGCAGCTAATGTATCTGACACATCAAAGCCAACTGCTAATTCTGTATCCATTTGACTATAATTACCCAGATTTATTCTCGCACTACCTTGAGTACCGCCGCCCACAATTGGTTTTCTACTGATGTAATTGACCGCCCCGCCAGTAGTATTCAGGCCAAACAGCGTATTCTGAGGTCCTTTGAGAATCTCAACCCGCTCCATGTCATACAACGCTGCTTTAGCATGATAGCCACTGGTTAAAGTGATTCCATCGAAATATTGGCCAACTGCCGCAGCAGCTGTTAAATGAACATCATTGGTACCAACACCACGTAAAAAATAACTTTGGTTCGAGCCTTGTTGAGCGTTACCTGAAAACCCTGGGGTTATATTCACCAAATCGCTGGCATTCGTCACACCATAGTCCTGCAAGGTTTCTCCGGTGAAAGCTGTTATAGCAATAGGTACGTCCTGACTTGACTCAGAACGTTTTTGGGAAGTTACAATTATCTCTTCTATTTGTGCAGAAGCAGTCGAACAACAAAGCGCCAGTACGGAACCTTTGATAATATTTATTTGAACTTTCTTATTCATAACAAACCCCCAGGGTAAAACATGGTTAATTTTTTCTTTCGCGAATTAATAATTCAGCACTCACCCACTGATTGCTGAATGATAGAAAGATAATTGATAACAAAAGGCATGATAAGATGTAATTTAATGTGCTTACTGTTCTATCTTTTAGAACAATAAGCTTGCT
>JAQCLE010000058.1 GCA_027592755.1 Bacteroidota bacterium
ACCTCAAAGGTTTGAACTTTTTCCGCTATTTTATCCGTTTTTTGAAATTAGACTTTCGGATAGTTGTGATTCTTTTTACTTTAGAGGATAAAGTGAGCCAACCTAATATTATGAAGAAGACTACCTCGAACGTTATAATCATCGTCCTATTATCAGTTTCATTAACGAATTATGGACAAGTTGATAAGGCAGGAAAGGCATCTGATAAATCATCAGGTGACAAACCCACCGTCGTTTTCGTAACAGGCGACGATGAGTACCAATCGAGAGAGCAAATGCAACCGTTTGCAGACATTTTGGAAAAGCAATACGGATTCGAAGTGATCTACATCAAAGATGAAGCACCCGGTGCTGATACCGATCCGGATCATGATCCAAAACCTACTGTTTTACCGAATGCAGAAAAAATAAGAGACGCCGATCTCTTGGTGGTTTTTATGCGTTTTCGCAACTGGGAGCCTAAGTCAATGGCACATTTCATGAGCCATTTTAAGGCAGGCAAACCTGCAGTTGGTATTAGAACCACAACGCACGCCTTCTGGAAAGACAGGACATTTGCCCCTAAGTATTTTGGTGGTCATTACAAGACGCACTATACAGAGCGCATCGTGTGCCAGGTCAATCCCGAGCATGCCAATCATCCGATGGTTCGTGGAGTTGAGCGGAAGTGGGGTGATGGTGAAGGGCCTTACGTTTCTACTCCATTAACAGAAGGAGTAACACCCGTTGTCTTTTCCTACGGGCATTGGCGAGATGAAGATGCTAGTCCCGGAATCGGAAATGACAGCTACGACTCTCCTAATTATCCAGTTGCATGGGCTTTTGATGACAATGGCGCCAGAAGGGCAATGATCACTTTAGGTAGCTATCGGGTCGGTGATCTTGAGGCGGATTATTTTCAAAATCTTTTTTACAACTCCATCTTTTGGTCATTGGGGTATGAAGTACCTGTTGGTGGTGTACTTTCGGAAGTTGGCTTTAAAAAGATTCCGGAAACAGTAGAGTATACGCGACCAACTTCAGTGGTACCAGCCGCTCCTCCTTATATACCGGGAGAACGTTGGGAGATGTTATTTGATGGGTCTGATTTGTCGAAATGGAGACACTATGATATCACACTGGCTCCGGCGGCCATATATCTGGATCGTAGAGCCAACTCTGAGGGACCGATCGATTATGCGTTGGCACCTGCAAGGTGGGAAGTAAAGGATGGGGCCGCGGTGTCCAGGCCTGGTTTCGGTGACATTATAACCAAAGAATATTACAACAATTACAAGCTGCGGTTTGATTACTATATCCCCGAATATCCTGATTGGGTCACCGGAGAATGGAGAGGTAATAGCGGTGTTTTCTTAAATGGATCATGGGAAATATCAATTTTAGATTCCTATGGAAAAGAGACTTCTGACCGATCAAATGGAGCCATATATCGAACCAAGGCCCCCGACAAGGAGGCTTCCAGACCGGCAGGCCAGTGGCAAACCATGGAAATCGAATTTATGAATGGTATAGCAACTGTAACACTGAATGGTAGAGTAATTCATGATCAGGTAAAGTTAGGAAAACCGACTTTCCTTGGGTTTCCAACTGCTCAAAAATTTGCAGAAGTCAGCTTTGCTAATTTCATGGGCGTTGTAACTGAAGGACCAATTCGATTTCAGGGAGAAAATTCAGAAGTACGGTTTGCTAATATCGCACTACAGCGACTTCGTAACCGGGATAATGACGATGACAAGGAATAGGCTTCAAATTATCATGAAGAACTTAAAACTGCTTCTAATTGCCTCTATCATAATAATTTCCTGTAAACCGAATAAAATTGAACTGAGGGATGCAAAATGTACTCCGGAAAAAGTGAAGCCCGGAGAATCGGTACTCTTCTCAGTTAATGTTAATGACCCCAAAGGTCAGGTTGAGACGATCACCACGAGACTGGTACAATATCCCGATCTGGTTTTAATGCTGAATGATAATGGTGGTCAGGGAGATGTTGTGGAAGGTGATGGTATATGGAGCATAGTGTTTGAGATGCCTTCACAAGCCTCTCCCCGTCAGTATGATTGGGAATTTAGGGCATATGATGATGCGGATAAAAGGATATCAGCACCAGAAGGGGAGGAATTGAGGATGCAAGCATCATTCGAATTCTTTTCTAAATAGTGTAAAAAAATAAAAAATACTGAAATATTAATAAAAGAGAATGTCAACGATGAATATTAAAAGTACAGCCTTGAAGGTCTTAATCTGTCTAATTACACAACTTCCAATCTTAGCTTTTGGTCAAGACACAAGACCTCATGTAGTTTTTATTGCAGGTGAGGAAGAATACGGTGCTCATTGGACCCTCCCCAAAATTGCGGATGACCTTCAGCGACGCTTTAATGTTAGAACAACAGTCATTCATTCATGGAGATCGGGGGCTCATGATTATGATATGCCTGGTGTGGTAGAAATACCAGAATATGAGAAAATAGAGAATCTTGAAATTATCAAAGAAGCTGATCTGGTGGTCATTCATATTCGTTTTAGGCTTCCTCCTCCGGAACAACTTAAAATTTTTCAGGATTATTTTGATTCTGGAAAACCTGCCATAGGTTTCAGAACAACCAGCCATGGCATGTGGGCTGCAGACCAAAAAGGTTGGTTTGTGCCTTTTTTTGGTGGGCATTACAAAGGACATATGCCCAATACACAAGGAACCACAACCATTGTACCCGCCGATCAACTGGATCATCCTATTTTGAGAGGTGTACCCAAGAGAAATTCAATGAATGACGTGATGGGCATATATGTTACTGCACCACTCAATGATTCCACTACCCCGTTAATGATGGGAAAAACCGGTTTAATCGGCCCTGCTCAGCCAGTCACCTGGATTAATGAATACAAAAAGGGTCAAAAGATTTTTTATACGTCTTTGGGTGGTTTGGAGAGTTTCATTGATCCGGGGTTTCTGAATATGGTATATAATGCAGTGTATTGGGCTCTTGATCGGGAAGTGCCTGAATATGGTGTGCTGGGGATAGATAATCTTTCCTATTGGGAAAAAGAACCACCATTTGAAAGGTATGCATTCGGCGCATTGGTGGAGAATCCTTTTGATCGACCAGAAGAAGAATTGGAGATAGAAAATTCAAAAATACTGGATGGTGATTTCGTGCAGCCGATTATCCCCTCACCTCCTCCATCAAATATTCCGACTGATGCAACAGTTCTTTTTGATGGAAAAGATTTGTCCAGGTGGCGTCATTGGGATTTAAGTGCCGACCCTGTAGCAATGCTCCCCGATGCCAGGGCGGTTTCACCATCCCCTAAATTTAATGGAGCAAGATGGTCAGTTGTTGACGGTACAGTCGAAGTAAGGCCTGGTTATGGTAGCGTGCTGACCAAAGATGAATACGGGAATTACAGACTTCACCTTGATTACCTCATCCCAGATGAACCGAATTATGTTCCTGAAATTTATAAAGGTTCCGGTAGTATCTTTTTAGACGGACGCTATGAAGTCAAAATCCTTGACTCCTATGGTAAAGAACCTTCTAAAGTAAGTAATGGCTCCATATTTAATCAAATTGCTCCTTCTTCTAATCCTTCAAAGCCTGTTAATACCTGGCAATCATTAGATATTGAATACCGGCATTACATTGGTCAGAGACCTAGTATTTCAGTGATACTTAATGGTGAAAAAATCCACAATAACGTAACCGTTTTAAGCCGATCAGCTTTTGCTATTCGGGAAGATGTTGCACTTTATATTTCTAATGAAAAAGACGGTTCCGGGATTTATAACATGAACGGAGATAATTGGGGAGCGGAGATCAAATTTAGAACTTTCAACGGGGGTTATCTGATCACCAACGCTCCTGAAAATAAGCCATGGAATGATGATTCTAAAGGGTTAATGATCAGTAGGGATGGCCGTTTAAATTACAGAAATGGGTCTGAATATAACAGGGTACAGGAGGAAGATGCTACTGCACTGAATGACGGTGAATGGCACAACGTAGTGCTGTCATCAGATGGAGGTAAAGTTAAGGTATACATTGATGGGAAGTACGTCAATCAAATTGAAAACAGTGGTTCTTCAACGTTAGAGGGACATGTACTGAGGATTGGCCAGTCAACAAAAAGGTTCCGTTTAGGGGCCTCTAATTTGCCCACAACATTTCGAGGGGATACATTCGATGGAGAGATAAGCTGGGTTCGCTTCTACAAGCAGGCTTTGAGCGAGTCAGATATTTCCAAATTGAACGGAGGTGAAGAACTATCTAAGAAGATAGTAGCGCTGAATTGGAACGCACAAGGGTCTAAAAAGCAGGAGATGAAAAAAGGGCCCATCAGGCTACAATCTGATTTAAGTAAGATTCGATATGCCAACATTTGGCTTCAACCATTGAAGGAGTAATAAGTATAAGATAAATTTTTGATGTTATGAGGTTTTGCCTCCCAAATTAACACTACAGATTTTAAAAAATGAGAACTCAAAATATCAAATTTGTTTCTATCGCAGTAGCTCTTTCAATGTTTTTTGGCTGTAGTACTAAAAACGATGTAGGAACTGAGCCTGTACTTTTGAATGTCAGTTTTGAATTGGACGGTACGGCTACAGAAGATTGGAAGTCTGTAAAAGGTTGGAGTGGAAAGGACGGCGGCGTATCCAATGACGGATATTACGCACCGGTGGACGGTAATTACTATGCATTTCAAAATGGTAGTGGGAACTGGGTAACACACGAAACAGATTTGCTTATCGAAGCGGGGAAGGAGTACAAATTAAAAGCCTGGGTTCGCAGTATAAATGCAAAGGGTAATGGAGCTAAGACCATTGCCGAGATCAGTTTTATGGTGCATAATGATGTAGTCATTTCTGAAAGCAAGGAAGTGAATGCACCCCAATTGAAAGGGGTTGCGGCAACGGTCCAAAATGATGACGGAGCCAATGTTTGGGTAGACGGTAACTTTCGCCATCAATTTGCTGATGTTCACATGTATCAGCCTATCAATTCTGACCCGATTGAAGATCCGTGGATGATTGTCGAAAATAGTGGCTATGAGGCGCTAGATGGATTGGGTTGGGCTGTTGGTAATGTAGTTGTTGGTAACAACAGATTTATTTACGGCACCTTATATCGTGATAATCAGGAAGCTTTTTATTCTTCGATTACACTTATTCAAGCTTCGGGCACCGGGAACCCTGACTACACCTGGACAGATCCGAAAGTAATCCTTGATCATGATAAAACAGAATTCCCCTGGGTGCTGGATGCCCATGGATATTATGATCAATCTACCGGGAGGTTATGGATGACCTGGGGAGGGGGCATTTGCTACATAGCGGAGATGGACCCCAACACCGGTGGTTTTATTAATCCCCCGAATGATACAGAGTTTGATACTCATCCTGAAGGCATGCACTTCCCTGTGGCCACCTGGCCCGAAACACATGAAGGATGGAACGGAGATGATTGGTCGAACTCCTGGATGGAAGGAGCTTCCTTATATAAATATGATGATAAATGGTACTTCTTTGGATCGTATGGAAACCTTGGTACAAACTACACCATTCGTATGGGGAGAGGAGATAGTCCAACAGGCCCATTCTATGACAAACAAGGTCTTGATATGATGAAGTTTGATCCGTCCCGGAATGTCTATGGCAATACTATGTTATTGGGAGATGAGGGATTGCAGCGGGTTCCAGGTCATCCTCACCTTTGGGAAGAGGACGGTTTATACTTTATGGGATACGATTTTAGAAAAGTAATTGGTGCCGGAGAAGTGGGCGATTACATGGGTATTCGACGAATATTCTGGTATGACGGATGGCCGACTATCTGGATGCCCTTGGAAGTATCATTGAACGCAGATGATTACCCCGACTTAGTAGGTAAGCCACTGTCGATTGGGTTTAGAAATGCGGGAGATGAAGGTTCAAAGCTTGCTATAGATGCTTTCACGTTAAGTAATAAATAAATCTGTTGAAATGAAAAGACTATTTTTTATAGTAATTAATACCGTTGTTGTTTCCAGTATGATGGCTCAAGAGTCGGTCGATTTAAAGATTGAGAGTGATTATTTACATTTTCCGGTATCATATGATGATGATGCGGAGACAAGGGTAGAACTGGTAATTGGGAAAAATGTAATTAGGGCTTTCGATATTTTTTTACCCGACCAGGACCCGAACTTTTGGGTCTTTTTAGATGTAAGTGATCTCAAAGGGAAAAAGGTCACAATTAGAACCAGGTATGGAGAGGATAAGAAGGGACTGGGTTTGGTATATCAGTCAGACGATAGAGAGTACCTGGAAGGTGTTTACAAGGAAAAACGAAGGCCACAATTACACTTCTCCAGTATGAGAGGATGGAATAACGATCCCAATGGACTCATTTATTATGACGGTGAATACCATCTTTTTTATCAACACAACCCTTATGGATACGATTGGGGCAATATGCATTGGGGACATTCAGTAAGTACTGATCTTATGCATTGGAAAGAGCTACCCGAAGCACTTTATCCTGATGAGATAGGGGTAGCCTATTCAGGTTCTGCTGTAATTGATTATAACAATACTTCAGGTTTCAAGTCCGGAGAAGAGGAGGTAATTGTAGCCATTTATACCTCAACCTGGTTTCCAGATCGAGACCAGAAAGAAGCCAGAGAGAATCCGTTGGAGCGTCAAAGCTTGGCTTACTCAAATGATCGAGGAAGAACCTGGACAAAATACGATGGTAATCCGGTAATAGGGGACCGACGAAAGATACTTGGAAGTGGAAATGACCGTGATCCCAATGTATTCTGGCATGAACCAACTCAAAAATGGGTGATGATTCTCTTCGAACGCATTGGGATGTCAATTTTTACCTCAGATGACCTTAAGGAGTGGAAAGAGGAAAGTCATTTTGAAACTTTCTGGGAATGTCCTGAACTCTTTGAATTACCAATTGATGGTGATCCTAACAACACCAAGTGGGTGGTTTATGATGCTGGAGGTGATTATGTCCTTGGAGATTTTGATGGCAAAGAATTCAAGATAACCTCGGGCGCACACAATTACATCGATGGGGAGTTCTTTGCCGCCCAAACCTATGAGAATATCCCGGCAACTGACGGCCGTAGGATACAAATTGGTTGGGGAACCATTCAAACCCCTGGCATGCCCTTCAACATGATGATGGCGTTTCCTACTGAATTAACACTTAGAACAACAAACAACGGGGTCAGGATGTTTAACGAACCGGCCAATGAAATAGACCTTCTCCATTCAAAGGAGTACAAGAGAGAGAATATTTCACCTGAAGAAGCGAACATTGTTTTAAAAGAGATCAAATCTGATAAGCTTCATTTAAAATGTGAGATCGAGAATATAAATGCCATTGCCTACACCTTTAATTTTGATGGGGATGATCTTAAATATTCCATTAGAAATAACACCTTCATATTGAATGACGAGGAAAGGATTTTCAAATACCTTCCAGAGCTCGGTAGTAAGAAAATGAAATTTGAAATAATTCTGGACAAGAGCAGTATTGAAGTTTACGTCGATTATGGGAGATTCACCATGGTACTTCCACGAAACCTGGACTCAGAAAATCAAGGATTGTCCATCGTTCCGGGATATGGAGACCTGACAATTAATATCAAGTCACTTGAAGTTTATGAAATGAAATCGATATGGGAATAAGGAAACTGAATTTGAGTTTTATACAGGATGCGGCTATGAAGGCCTTTTCATATAGTCTGCTATTAGGAGCTATGGTTTCTTGCAATTCTCCTGATTCGGCTAAAGTGAAACTTCCTAACGTCGTCTTCATTTTCACTGACGATCTTGGATACGGTGACCTTTCAGGTTATAATGCTGAATCCAAGATCACAACACCAAACATCGACAGACTTGCTTCAGAAGGGATGAAATTTACCGATGCCCATACCTCCTCGGCAGTTTGTACACCTTCTCGCTATAGCCTGTTGACAGGTCGTTATTGCTGGCGAACATCTCATAAACGTGGTGTCCAGGGAGGATACGGATTACCATTGATCACTCCAGATCGAATGACTCTGGGTAACTTATTTCAGCAAAGAGGTTACCAAACTGCTGCCATTGGAAAGTGGCATGTCGGAATGGAATGGATGTTGAAAGAAGGTGCAGAGGAACAGGAAGAGGAAACCGTTGATCATATAGCTCCTCTTAAAGTTACCCCCATCGATCAGGGATTTGATTACTACTTTGGAACCTCTGGCTGTACCAGTGATGATGGACCTTTCGCCTTTATAGAAAATCGACAACTGATCGGAAATCCCCTTGAAAGAATTGAAGATTTGAATGTAGTAGGCGACGCGGATTATATCAAAGATGTTTGGGCCGCTGAAGGTTGGCAGCATGAAGCAGCCGACACTATCTACACCAATAAGGCTATTGAATTTATTTCGGAGCAGGTAAAAAATGACAAGCCGTTTTTCGCTTATCTCGCTTTATCATTGCCACACATACCGTGGCTACCGGCGGAATTTGTCAGTGGATCCACCGGTGCTGGCCCAAGAGGGGATCTGGTAGCACTTAGTGACTACTGTGTAGGCAAGATCGATCAGGTGTTGAAAGACCTGGGCGTTGAGGATAACACCATCGTGATTTTCTCCAGTGACAATGGTCCACGACAGGGGATAAATGGGCACAGTTCTGCGGGCAAACTCCGCGGTTTAAAAGGACAAATATTTGAGGGTGGGCATCGCGTGCCGCTCGTTGTTCGTTGGCCTGGAAAAGTACAAGTCGGATCAGTTTCGGATGAAACAGTTTGTATGACTGATTTTATGGCAACTTTTGCCGGCATTCTGGGAACAGAACTCCCTGAGAATGCAGGTGAAGACAGCTATGACTTCTCACCGGTACTATTGGGACAGGAATATAGTTCACCACTCAGATCTTCGACCGTACATCATTCCGGAGCTGGGGCTTTCTCTATCCGTAAGGGGGATTGGAAGATAATATTTGGGAAGGTTCGAGGCGGTGAAGGGCCAGGCGATCCGGAGACCTGGACCAAAACGGGCTACTTGTTCAACCTCAGGCAGGATCCCTACGAAACAAACAATGTCTATGATCAATACCCGGAAATTGTCAGTGAAATGAATCAATTATTGGCAGATTACGACGCAATTTGAATTTAGGTATCATGTGTAATCATTATTATTAGTTTTTAGCTGTCATTCTTGTGATAGCGGGTTGTGGAAGTGGCCGTAAGGATAAGTTGAAGGAGAATACTTCGATTGACGAGGTTGGATTATCAGCGCCGGTTGTTGAATGGCACAAGGGCTACGGCACTGATAACGGCGAACATGTCCATGAAATCAGACAGACAGCGGATGGAGGATATATTGCAATAGGACAAACCAGCGAAGCGAATGATCATGGTAGCAATGTCTTGGTAATAAAAATTGATGGCGAAGGTGAATTCCTTTGGCAAAAAGAATTTGGAACTCCTGGAAATTACGATGTAGGTATTTGTGTAAATGAGACAATTGATGGTTATGTAATTGGGGGAGGCTTAGTTGAAGGGAACCAAAACAGATTCTTGGCGAAGTTGGATTTCAGTGGTCAGGTCATCTGGAAGCGAACTTATTTGAATCAACGAGCGGGATTGATCAGAGGAATTGAAGTGCTGGATTATGGAGATTTAGTGCTTACAGGATTTAAGGACTACGCTGATAATGGATTTGTTTTTATTGCTAACAATTCATTGGGCTTTGTCATGAAAGTAAGTGACCAGGGTGAAATGATCTGGGAAAAAGCAATCGCCGCTTCCCAGGGTGCCAAAATCAGAAAGGCCCTGAATGGTTACGTTATTTGCACTACCAAATCGATGAATGACCCTGAGACACCTCAGGATATGCAGCTTATCAAACTTGATGAGGAAGGAAATGAAATTTGGAATAAGCATTATGGTGGAGATAGTGACGAGCATTGTTATGATTGTGATGTGACCAGTGAAGGTGGCTACATACTTGGTGGACATAGCAGATCACCCTCTTATGGTGTGGTAAACTGGGACTACCTTATGGTCAAAGTTGATGCCGATGGCAATGAAGAATGGCATCGGATTTTTGGGCAACCACGGGGATATGACCCGGAATTTATCCATGACGAAGCTTATGGCGTAAGAGAAACAGCTGATGGAGGTTTTGTGATTGTTGGTGGGAGTGGAGATGAATACAGTTATTCTGCGTCCGGCAGTCCAAATGGAGATTCTGACATTTGGAAGGTGTATGCTGTGAAAGTCGACAAGCAAGGGGACGTTCTCTGGGAAAAAGTGTATGGCAGTCCGGTCTTGAATAATGCCGGGGAATACATGGGCATTACCAGCGATGGAGGATACATTATTGGAACTGATTCTGATTCTGCTGGAAAGGATGACTTTGAGCCTAACAATTTTGGATTCATGAAACTGGGTCCGGATACTGATTGATAGGAAAAACTTTGACTAATTTCGGTCCACTAAAAATTAACATAGAATGTTATGCTAATACACAATGTTTATTTCTGGCTTAAGGATGAAGTGACTCCGAGTCAAAAAACCGATTTCGAAAAAGGCATTAAGGATTTCCTCGACAGTGTGGATGAAGTTCAAAAGTACCAAATAGGAATTCCGGCCTCTACTCCTGATAGGGACGTGGTGGATCATTCATTTGGTGTTTCCATGTTTGTATGGTTCAACAATGTTGAGGATCATAATATCTATCAGGTTCATCCTGCGCATGATAAATTCGTTAAACGGTTTAAGGATTTGTGGGCTAAAGTTCAGGTGTTGGATTCGGAAATGTTCTAATGATGTTTAATTAAGATTAAAAATGACGGTTAAATTATATGAATAATACTTACCCTAAACTCCACAATGCAACCTGGCCAGGTGTGGTTGGAAAAGGTGACGAAGAGCCCTTTATAAGCCTTGACCAAATGATTGAACTGACCGCGAAAGCTGAAGTGGATGGTCGCAAGTTTGATGGAGTTGACCTTTTTATCTCTGAACCACACGTTTCCATCGATTCTACAGATGACCAGCTGAAGACTTTGGCTGATCAGCTTAACAGCTACAACCTGGTAGCCGGATCAATTGTGGCACCTGTCTGGTCAGAAACCGGAGGAGGTTCAGCAATGGGAAGTTCAGCTGATCGTCAACAATTCCTTACCCAAGTTCGAAAGGCATGTAAAATTGGAGGCAAATTGCGAGCGCTTGGCGTACGACCGTATGGAATAGTTCGAATTGATTCGGCCAGTGATGTGAAATCGTGGAGTAAAGATCCGGATGGAAATACAAAATTAATTGCACAAACATTTAAGGAAGCTGCAATCATCGCAGCTGATCATGGAGAGAAACTGGCAGCGGAAGGCGAAATTTGCTGGGGAGGTTTGCACAGCTGGAAATGGATGTTGCGCACTCTTGAACTGGCAGATGCTGGCGACACATTGGGATTTCAGGCCGACTTAGCTCACTCAATGCTTTACCTGCTGGGATACAACGCTGAGGAGCACCGCCTCTTGCCAAAAGACTTTGATTGGGAAGATAGGGAAACATTCACCGCAGCCTATACTGAAATGACGAATGCACTTCGCCCATATATTATTGACTTTCATGTGGCCCAAAATGATGGAACTGTAAAAGGCCAGGGATCACATGACAAGACAGGCAAACATTGCCTCGCCGATGATCCAAATGGCAAATTAGACATTCCATGGGCTGCAGGCTTCTGGCTTAAAGAAAACGGCCAACCGAGAAAAAATATCCGCCATATTTGTTGGGATGGCTGCATGTTCCCGAACGAAACACTTAATCAACAACAAACCTGGAATACAATTTTGGGAGCGATGATCTCTGTTCAAGATGCACATGGGTGGACGGAATAATTACTTTTAACCTATCAAGAAATATTATCATGGGAAAAATATCACTAGGAGCAGAAGTATATACCTGGTTTATGAGCGAAGGTGGCAAAACCTACGAAAACCAACTTGGTCATATGATCGAAATGGTCGCGAAATCAGGGTTCTCCGGTATTGAACCAATGCATTTCTGGATGGGCGATTGGAACGATCCGGTGAAATTAGCTGAGAAGCTTGACAAGCATAATATCAAACTGGCCAGCATAGCCTTGGCTTTGGACTGGAACAGTCCGCTGGAAACAGAAGATGAAAGACGACAGGCAGATGATGCAATAGAACTTATTAAACAATTTCCTGGGACTTTGCTTTGTACAGTTCAAATGCCAAGTGGCCGTCATGACCTTGAACAACGCCGGTTAAATCTTGTCGCCAATGTGAATGCAGTTTCAAAGAGAGCAGCTGATTTCGGTATAAAGTGCTCTTTTCATCCAAATTCGCCTGAAATATCCACAAATCGAACGGCCGAAGATTATGATGTAATTCTCAATGGCTTGGATTCATCCGTTACGGGCTGGACCCCAGATGTTGGTCATATCAGAAATGGAGGAATGGATATCCTGGAAAAAATGGAGGAATTCAAATCACTGATTAACCACGTACATTATAAGGACTGGGACGGCGAACCTGAGTGGGCTTTGATGGGAAAAGGTAAGATCAATTTTGAGGAAATTACTAAATGGCTGGTAGACGAGAATTATGAAGGATGGATTCTTTGTGAAGATGAAGCCGATGATGCCATTGGAGACCCCGATGGTGTTATCTTGCATGATGGTAAGTATTGCCAGGAAAAACTGCTGCCAATAATATCCTGATTTCCCCAAAAGCTGTCCAAGATGCAGGATGAGAAATCATTTACGATTTACACTCCGACCCACTATTTGATATTGAGTTAGTAGCTCTTTTAATTCTTTGGCCTTTCTGGGCTCTTCTTCTACCAAATTATACACTTCAAATGGATCGTTCACCAGGTCATAAAGTTGTCCCTTTGATTATTGACCAGATAAATGATCCGATGAGTCCTTTTAGTAATGTGAGGGAGCGCTTTTTCATGGGTGCCGGAGATGATTTCGATGTACAGAAGTTCACTAATATAACTTTGTTAACTAACTTTAGAAACTTAATTTCTTTTTGTATTTTGAGACGCTCACAAAGCCAAGTATTTTGGAGAGGACATTACACTATTATTTACTATTTATTATTTCAAGCTTAGTGGTGAGTGGCTGTAGCGAGTCAGAATCTTCTTACCAGGGCCTGACTTTCGTCCTTATTTTGCATCCCATTGCAGCACCGGACTGTAAGGGTTTTGTTACAGAATATAGTCCCGTAGAGAATTGTTGTGGTAGTTTTGTGAATTGATTAAAAGCTTTGTACATGATTAGACTCAGTACTTCATGCATTGTTGTTTTCTTGCTAATGATATTGTTTGGAAAATCATTGGGCCAGGAAAACTTGAATTGTACTCGATTCCTTCTGCTGGACAGCCGTCTAATTAAAAGTGTGGAAAATGCTGAGCTGGTAGTTAGTACGGTGGAAAAGCATCCCGGTAATCCTTTATTTATTGAAGATAAACCTTGGGAAAAGCGTTTTGATAACCTGTACGGAAATGTAATTTATGATAAAGAGAAAGGTGTCTACAAATGCTGGTATAGCCCTTTCATTGTTGATCACTCTGCGCTGGCGATGACAATTGAAGAAAGGAATAAACCTTATGAGGATCCGGATGATCGTGAAATGGGCATCTGTTATGCGACATCCCTGGATGGTATCAAATGGGAGAAGCCGGATCTTGGACTGGTGACATATGAAGGCAGTAAACAAAACAACATTATATGGCGTGGTCCTCATGGCGCCGGGATTTATAAAGACTTTCGTGACCCTGATCCCGCAAGGCGATATAAGACAATTTTTCAAGGATTATCGGTAAGTATGTCGAGTGATGGATTGCATTGGCAAGAACCAAAGAATTGTGAGGGAGTTGATACTGCGGGTGATACCCATAACAATGCATTTTGGGCACCTACATTAGACAAATATGTTGCAATTACCAGGACAGGGGAGCGAGGCAAGGACGGGGACATTCGCCAGGTAGCAAGGATTGAAAGTGATGATTTCTTGAATTGGACGACTGAAGAGGTGGTTTTGCAGGGGTCGGATCCAAACTTGCAAATGTACGCTATGCCTGTCTTCTTTCATGCGGGAGTTTACCTGGGTTTGTTGGCGGTACATGATCAAGAGGCGGACAGGGTTTGGACTGAATTAACCTGGAGCCCGGACACGAAAGACTGGAAGCGCATTTCACCTGGCACACCCTTGATCTCCAATTCCGAAAACAAATTGGATTAAGATTATGGATGTGTCTATGCCTGTGCCACTCCTGTAATCCTGGAAAATGAGATTCGACTTTACTATGGTGGGAGTGACTGGCTCCATTTCGGATGGAGGACTGGTAATTTATCACTGGCCACACTTCGTCCCGATGGTTTTGCAGGTTATCTACATGAAAAAGGATCAGAGAGACCCGCTGTTATCGAAACAGAGGCACTCACTATTAATTATAATAAGCTGGTCTTGAATGCCGATGTCCAGAACTCTGGTTTTCTTATTTTGAAAATAATTGATCAAAATGACAGGGTATTGCGAGAAAGTGAAAAAATCATGTCAGATATGACCGAGGCTCCGGTAAGTTGGAAAAAAGCGCCAGATCTCAGGAGAGAAACGGGAAGTGTGAGGCTCAGATTTGAATTTAAGAAAGCAACAGTTTATTCTTTTGCTGAAAAAAATTAAGCGGCTATGGATCTAATAAAGGGAAGATATTCCAAATTCCATGATGCCTGCAGGCTTAATCAATATACTCGTTAAAATTTAATACTTTATTTCGTAACTTTATAAAGTTGCCTTTAGTCACGTCATAACTTATTCTCAGTTACATACCGCCATGAATTAAGATCGTCATGAAAAAGTGCTTCAATATTCTATCAGGATTTGACTTCACGGTTTTGATCATTTTACCGTTCCTTTTAACAAACTGTGCCAGCACTAATCAAGCCACTACTGCGACACCCCAAAATATGATGACTGGTAATGTCATCGTTCCCGGTAAAGGTGAGCAATCTCCGCTTTCATGGGATATTCTATTTCGTAGAGTGTCTGGTGTCCAGGTGCTTGGTACCTACCCAAACATGAAAATTAAAATAAGGGGATCCGTCTCTCTGCAACTGACGACTGAGCCCCTTTTTATATTGGATGACATTGTCTTGAGAAATGGCTTTGAGGATTTGATCAGGACCACTACCCCCGCTGAAGTTGAGTACATCCAGGTTTTGAAAGGACCTGATGCTGCAATGTATGGTTCCAGGGGTGCCAATGGTGTGATTGTGGTAAAGCAAAAGAGAGATATATAAAGCAGCAAGACTAACTATCTATCGGACCGCGGGTTTCAGTGATTTACTCAATAACCACACGTTGAGATATAGACTCTCCGGAATTAATGACAGATAGTACATAAAGACCGGGGGAGATCGAGCTAACATCGATACGAATGGTACCGGCACTTGATATGTCGTTGTCCAGCACTTTTTTACCATCCAGGGACATGAGTTTTACTTTTAACTTACCAAAGGAGTTCTCACCAAATTTGATTGTCAGGAATTCTGTATTGACTGGGTTCGGGAAAATACTAAGTTGACTACTATAACTCTTGGTTTCGCTGATTGCGGTTACTATATCTCCTTCAAAATAGCGTTCAGCAAATGCGAAAGCATCGATACCGACTTCAATCCCAATAAGTCGTCCCGGCATGTCATCAACTGGGGGATGAATGCCACCCCAAATCCTGGATAAACTTGTTTGGTCTGAGGCATCGCGGTAAGTAGCCCATTGCAGTGTCACATCCATACTGGGACCGTCTTCAAAAACCAAAAATTCATTTTTCCTGGCTTCAAATTCGCCAACTCCCCCAGGAAAATATTCATCACCTGTCAGGAGCGTCATCACCTCAGCTGCGGCTCGGGAAAAAGTAGAATGACCAGAAACGTAGCCTGCAAACGGTGGGGTGACAAAAGTTGGTCTCTGATAGGGTACCCACTTTTCAGCCAGGATCCACCCTACACCTGCAACGTCACTCTCAGCGACATCGACTGCGTTGGTGCCTTTCCAGGCATAGAGCTTGATTTTACCCACATTCTCACTGTTGTCACCTGAAAGAGGGTCTCCGGGTGCGACTACCTGAATCAAACCGGGCTGCAATGGGATACCATTCGGAGCAAAATTGGATCGGTTCATGTCAGTTGACTGCCCCTGTTCGGCCATATAGCGGATAGCTGATATTGGTCTTATATAATCATACCAACCTTTTATACTCCAGGCTGTGATGGCTGCATCGTGCATCGCTCCAGCTAAGACGAAATAGGCTTTTACGTCCCACTCCAAATCTGGGAGTAACTCACCTTCCCCTTTGAATTTCTTTTCGATCTCAGGATGATCATTGACATAATTTAAAATTGTAAACCAATGGCCAGGTGGAGTCTCAGAATCAGGACCATCGGCCCAGAATTCAGCCAGTACCCTGGCATAATCTCCCCGTGGGACAATCTGAGGCGGGTAGGGTTGTCCCGTTTTTGGGTTAAGCGCATAACCCCGGCTGGGATCCCCCCCATTCAATAGGTCGTAAAAATCCCGAAGCCCTTCGATACTTGTGGGATATTCTGTAATATTACCGATGGACGCCGGTGAAATATCCCACATTACGCTATCGTCCGGGTCGAGATGACTCGACCAGATAGCCACCAGGCTATTTCCCCATTGATATTCGGCACTTGATTTCCCGCCATTTCCTTGAAGATAAGCTGGATCACCCGGATCATGGTATACCCAATATTCATTACCACTTCTATAATTAACCGTACGATCCCATTGTCTCAAGGAGAATGGAACTACCTGTCCCCATTCTGGACTCAAAAACGCTGGAGTACGGTCTCCCGTGATTAAACCGGATTGGTCTATAAAAGTGATAAATTGTAACGGTTGCCAGCGATTTGGATCTTCACAGCCCTGGGAGCCTTCCACATTAGGTCTCATAGAAGGATTAACCGGCTCATAGTATTGGTTTCTATAATCATGTTGCTCATTAGCGCCATCCTGCAAACCGAAGGCAATAAGGGAATTGCCCAGATAATTGCCTAATGCAGCCGCCGACCCTGAAGAATAGTCTTCCGAAGTAATTAAAATGTTGTAGCCAAGATTTGCCATTAATTGATCAAAAGACGGTAGCGTGATATTCTTGCCCGGTGCTATACCAATACTTCCAAAACGATATCTTAACAGGCGATAAGCAGCGTAACTCATGGCTTCTTCTCTCGCTTTTTCAATATCCTCTGGTATTGGCATGCCATCAAAGGGAACACTGAATCCCCTTACGGTCTTCCCTAGTAAAAACGGGGTCGCGGTCTCATCGAAAATGGCCCAGCAATCATACATTGCTATCGAAGTATGAAACAGATTTCGGGCGTGCACAGTTGGACGGGCGAAATCGTTTCTGATTGCGTCAAGAAGTGCCTCATTCCACAGACGGGCTACTGAATGTTGAGGATTTACCTGGCCGAAAACTGATTGAAACAAAAAAGTTAGAGGCAAAAAGAGATTCCACCAATTACGATAGCTTAATCTTGAAATAAGCATAGCCAAAATCATTACAGTGAATAACTTCTATCCAGTCACAAACCCTAACTGAATTAATAAAACCGGAGGAAAATTAAACATTCGTTTCATTTCCAATGAGTAGAGATCATTCCAAAATTAACGAATTAACATATCTTTCTTAACTTTAGAAATATATATTAGATTTAGTCCAAATTGTTATGAATGTTGAAGTTCAACAGCCACGGTAAGTGAGCCATTTTAACCAAACCATTATGAAATCGAAAGACATCACTATTCCAATCATTCTATTAACTTTTACTTTGCAATTTTCAGGCTGTACTTCGAAAGAGTCTCCCAATCAGAGCAAGGTAACAAGTGAGCCTGAAGCCTTAATGAATCAGGATTTTACAACTCTGTTCGACGGTAAATCATTTGATGGATGGAAGGGAGGTAACATGGACATGTTTCGCATTGAAGATGGAGCCGTTGTGGCCGGGAGCATGGAAGAAAGAATTCCCAGGAACGAATTTTTATGCACGGAAATTGAGTACGGAAACTTTGAGCTTAGGTTAAAGGCAAAAATGCAGGGTGAAGGCGACAATGCGGGCATCCAGTTTAGAAGCAAAAGAATACCTGATCATCATGAAGTTTCCGGCTATCAATGCGACATGGGCTCGGATCCCAGTGGAAAAATTTGGGGATTCCTTTATGATGAATCTCGCCGGAGACGAATGTTGGCTACTGCAGACTACTCCGAAATGCTGAAAGTTTATAAACCGGACGATTGGAATGATTTCATAATTAGAGCCGAAGGAGCCCGGATACAAATATGGCTCAATGCATTTCAAACAGTCGATTATACAGAAGATGATCCGAGTGTATTTGAAACAGGCGTAATTTGTTTGCAGATACATGGTGGAAAGCCCGCTGAAGCATGGTATAAGGATGTCAAAATTAAGCAACTTTGAGAAGTGAATAATCTCCATAATCCATTGACGTAGCTGATTCATTTATTTATGAAAAGAATTATTGCATTGTGCCTGACGATAATACTGGGAAGCTTGATTTTGGGATGTCAAGATGAAAAAAGCTCAAAGACTTTGACTGAGAAAGAACTTCACCTCCCGGAAAATGCTTTAGTCGGATTAGAAATTGCCGAAGGGTTACAAGTTCAGGTCTTTGCGCATGAACCAATGGTAAGGAACCCAACCAATATGGATATTGATGATAAGGGACGTGTTTGGATAACCGAAGGGAGAAATTATCGCCCATGGAGAAATGAGGACAATCCTTATGATAAGAAAGGTGATCAAATAATAATCCTGGAAGACACGGATGGAGACGGTGTTGCTGATGATCGTAAGGTTTTTTACCAAGGGGTAGATGTAGATGCGGCAATCGGTATTTGTGTTTTAGATAACAAGGTCATAGTTTCTTCCAGTCCTGATATCCTGGTATTTACCGATACTAATGGAGATGATAAGGCAGACACCATAGAAAAACTCTTTACTGGAATTAGTGGGCCTCAAAATGAACACTCAGTACATGCTTTTGTGTTTGGCCCTGATGGAAAACTGTACTTCAATTTTGGAAACGCGGGAAAACAAATCGCCGATAGGAATGGAGATCCCGTAATTGATATTTTTGGAAATGAAGTAAATGATAGTGGTAAACCATATCGTCAGGGGATGGCGTTCAGATGCAACCCTGATGGTAGTGCATTTGAAGTGTTGGCATATAACTTCAGAAATAACTACGAATTAGCGGTTGATTCCTATGGCACACTATGGCAATCAGATAATGACGATGATGGCAATAAAGCCACTCGAATAAATTATTTAATGGAGTATGGGAATTTCGGATTCAAAGACGAATTGACTGGTGAGCATTGGAATGTAGCTCGTCAGGGAATGCATGAGGAAATCCCTCAGCGTCACTGGCATCAGAATGATCCCGGGGTTGTACCCAATTTATTGATAACTGGCTCAGGATCCCCGGCTGGTATTACTATTTATGAAGGTGAATTATTGCCAAAAATTTATAGAAACCAGATTATACATGTAGATGCTGGGCCAGGTCTAACCAGGGTTTATCCAAAAATTAAGAAGGGCGCTGGTTATACAGCCACTATGTCAAATATCCTTTCAAGAACAGTGGATACCTGGCATCGTCCTTCCGATGTTGCAATTGCCCCGGATGGATCACTTTTCGTTGCAGACTGGTATGATCCTGGCGTTGGCGGAAATCTGGCTGGAGATCCACTAGGTGGGAGAATATTTCGCATAGCTCCAAACGTTGGGAAATATCGCGTAGATCAACCTGATTATTCCAGTCCTGAATCTGCTGTCGAAGCACTTAAAAGCCCTAATATGGCAACAAGGTATAAGGCCTGGACCAACCTAAATAACTGGGGGGATCAGGCTGAAGAAGCGTTACTCAAACTTTGGAATAGTAACAATTCAATTTATAGGGCACGGGCATTCTGGCTATTAACTCAGATAGAAGGCAAAGCTGAGCAGTACCTCAATTCCGGGTTGAATGATCCTGATCCGGATATAAGGGTTGTTTCAATCAGGGCAGCAAGACAGATTGATTCGGATAACCTGGAAACTTATTTAAAGAAAGCGCTAAATGATAAAGCACCGGAAGTGCGTCGGGAAATTGCTATAGCCCTGAGAAATATTAATGACCAGGAATCAGCGGGCAGGTTATGGACAGATCTTGCACTGCAACATGATGGTCGTGATCGATGGTATCTTGAGGCTTTAGGGATTGGAGCCATAGGAAATTGGGCAAAGTGTTTTGATTTATGGCTCGCGGCGATTGGAGATGATTGGAATAAGAAGCCTGGAAGAGATATTATATGGAGATCGCGGGCCCCAAAGAGTTTGGAATATCAATTGGCTTTGATAAAAGATAGTACTCAGACGCTTGAGGAGATTTCACGGCTCCTGAGGGCTACTGATTTTCAACAAAATACGCAAAAATACCGGTTGCTTGCTGATTTACTGGAAGGCAATCGACCCGACCAAAAGGAATTTAATACCAGGGTCATTAGCATGCTTGATCCCGAATTCATCTTGAAATCAGCTAAAACCCGGAACGTAGTTCAGGAACTTTTACCGGAATTATATGGCAGTTCACTTTATATGGATCTGGTAAGCAAGCTAGAATTAAAAGCGGAAGGAGAGAACATATTTCGACTGGTACTGAAAAATCCCAATCATGAAATAGGGGTCAGAGCAGCGAATCTGACTTTTAAATGGTCCGGTGTTGATCCCTTTTATTCTATAATCGGGAGTACGGACGAAGAAGCCAAAATGGCCGTCATTCAAAACCTGGGTTATGTTAATAATAAAGAGGGCAAAGAGTTATTGCAAAACGTGGTGAGGGATGAAACCCAATCAATTTCGCTCAGACGTTTAGCGGCAGAAAGCCTTAGCAGGGATTGGGGTTGGGAAGACAGGGTGATCAGAATTCTGAAAGATTCAACACTCGATGATGAACTAAGAACTGTAGCAGCCACTAAGCTTTTGGGAGCAAATAGACCAATGGATCGAGCGCTCGGCATGGATTTTCTCAGTAGAAATCAGTTATCTGATGAATTGCCGACAATCAATGTGTTGGCAGCAAACTCGGGCGATGTCCAAAAAGGCACATTGGTATTTGAACAATTCTGTAGTTCATGCCATCAAATTGGGGGACAAGGTGTTGCTTTTGGGCCAGATTTAAGTGAGATCGGAAATAAGGTCGGTAAAGAAGCAATTTTGATGTCTATTTTAAATCCGGATGCTGGAATTAGTTTTGGTTTTGAGGGAGAGGTCATAGAAACGTCGGATGGAAGAACATTCAGTGGATATGTATTAAATGAAACTTCAGATAAGGTTGAGCTTCGGCTGATTGGAGGTATAAATCAGTCCATTTCCAAAACAGATATAAAATCAAGAAATCTTTCTGAAAATTCACTAATGACTCCCAACCTGCATACCGTGATAGGGCAGGACAAATTGACCGACCTGGTGGAATACCTTTCATCGCTAAAGAACTATCAGACCATGGCAGAAAATCCATTTCAGGGTCAAATTAACTATGAAAGGGGAGAGCCTTAGTACTAATGAAATTAAAAAGTTCATACTACTTGATCGATCAGACGTATTCGATCTTGTTACTGGTTGTGTAGCTTTAAGAAGATCTAATGTTCCGAATCACATATATTTTTATAGCGCTTGCATTGCTCACAGCAAATAGTTGTTATGGCCAGCAAGAAGATAAGGCAAAATCTCCTTTGGAAAGTTTGCCGCCCTGGATTAAATCAATAACACATTTCGGACAGCGAGCGGATTTCTCTCCTGATGGGAAACAGATACTTTTTTTGGAAAAGACTTTTGGAGATGTATATGAGGTTGAAATAGAAACTGGAGCGCTCAGTCCCCTCACTCATCATTATCTTCATGAAGGGTATACAAGGGCCTTGTATTTGAGCAATGGGGATATTCTACTTTCAGGTTCGAGAGAATATAATGCCAAGGATCCGTGGCCCAGTCGTGAAATTACCGCTGAATTATGGGTTCTGAAAAAAGATCTGACAATGCCACCTATTCCTCTGGGGGAATATTGTTTCGAAGGCCCGGCAGTGTCACGCAAGGACATGAAAATAGCCTGGACAGTTCATCATGGTAACTACCCTGACAAGATTCCGGAAAAAGTCTGGGAGATGTGGATGGGAGAAATAAACTATGACGATGATACACTGAAACTGGTGAGTAAACGCAAGATTCTTGACAATCAAGAATTTTCTTTCTTTTGTGAATTAGAGACACAGAACTTTATACCACCCGATGAAAAACAGTTGACTTTCAGTATTTATGTTGATTTCGTGGCTGAAGTAATGAGCCTGGATATCGAGACTGGAAAAGTAGTTAACCATACCAACTCACCACCTGGTTATGATGAGCCAGAAGGTATCTTTCCTGATGGTAAATTCACACTGGTGGAGAGCGATAAGCATAATCTTAAAGGACCGGCCTATATAGACATATACAAGTTGACGCTTGATGGCTCCGGAAAGATGGAGCGTCTCACTTTTTTTGCAGATTATCCTGGCTACCAGGCGACCAATCCGGTAGTCAGCGATGATGGTCAGTATATGGCTTTTCAGTTAGCAAGGAAAGGAGACGCAGCAGGAATTGGACACGGTCTTCTACTATTTGATTTTGATGTTTTTTATAAAATGAAAAAGAATTGAGGTATTCACTAATCTGGACGGGAAAATATCCAATAATGCTAAGCCTATTTTGCTGGCTATTATTTAGTCAAAATCCAATTATGGCGCAGGTGATAGAAAAGACCAGGATCCTGGTACTTACAGATATTGAAAACGAACCGGATGATGCTCAGTCGATGGTCAGGTTGTTAACTTATGCCAACCACTTTGATATAGAAGGATTAATCGCTACAACGTCTACATGGATGCGCAAGGATGTGGCTGACTGGCGCATTCATGAGATTGTGGATGCTTACGCCAACGTGCGTGATAACCTTGAAGTACACGAAAAAGGTTATCCGAGTGCCTCTGAGTTGAAGAACAGAATAAAGAGAGGTCGATCCATATTTGGGATGCAAGGTGTCGGTGAGGGAAACGACGCAGAGGGATCGGAATGGCTGATTAACGTTTTAGAGAAAGAAGACCAAAGACCAATCTGGATTACTGCCTGGGGCGGGACCAACGTACTTGCACAGGCACTTTGGAAGATGGAGAGAGTAAAATCATCCAGTGAGCTCGCTCGCTTAATTTCAAAGATGCGGGTATATACCATATCTGATCAGGATGATTCAGGACCATGGATTCGAGAGAATTTCCCTGATTTGTTTTATATCGTAAGTCCGGGATTCGAAGAAAACTGGGGTGGACAATATCACTATGCTACCTGGTCAGGTATTTCGGGGGACAAGTTTCACGGTAGATTTGATGGCCCTGATTTTACCATTGTAAACAATCCGTGGCTGGACGATAACATACGTCAAAATCATGGGCTACTGGGTGCAGAACATCCACATACCGATTACCTGATGGAAGGTGATACACCATCTTTTCTTGGATTGATCCAAAATGGATTGAATGATCTCGAAAATCCTAATTATGGTGGATGGGGAGGCAGATATGAATTGTACATCCCGCCTTATAAAAAGTACATGTATCAACCTGAGACCCGACCGATTTGGACAAATACCCAGGATGAAGTGTACAGTGAGATAACTAAAAGAAAACATACCAGCAACCATGCAACCATCTGGCGCTGGAGACAGGCCTACCAGCATGATTTTGCTGCCCGGATCGATTGGAGTAATACCAGCGCTTTCGGAGAAGCCAATCATCCACCAGTGGCAAAACTGTCGCACCCAAATGAGTTGACTGTCAGTTCCGGGGATATGGTATCGCTTGACGCAGGTGGATCTTCAGACCCTGATGGCGATGAGCTGAAGTATCATTGGATATATTATCGGGAGGTGGGCACTTTGAATCCATTACCTGAAATGAAAGAGGATAATCTCCAGAAGGTTTCCTTCAAAGCACCAGAAGTTCAAAAGGCGAAAACCGCTCATTTCATTCTTGAAGTTACTGACAATGGTACGCCCACTTTGACCAGATACCAGCGGGTTATTGTCAATATACTCCCCAAAAAATGAAGCTAATTTTGATTATAGAAGACTTGCGCCTATGCCGAAGAGGCGACGAAAGTACGCGCTTCCACTAACGAATCAACCTCGAAGCCTCTGAAGGACAGGAACTGGAAAAAGCTCGTCATTCCAGCGAACGCAGTATGAGACCGTTGCAAAATCCTGTTGTTTCTGGGATCAATTATTGAGTGTCAAGATTTTTGAAGTTTTCCTGTGATCATTTCTACTTTTTTGGTATTTCATATGGGTTTATAAG
>JAQCLE010000174.1 GCA_027592755.1 Bacteroidota bacterium
AACTACTTTATCCTCAATAGACCAATAAATAATATCAAACATGCTATCTTTTAATTCACACAACAGGTTTCTTATTAAAATCCATCACAATTGGTCTAATAAATTAATAATTTTGAATTTATGTAGTCATTCAATATGCTAAAAAGTCTTTCAATAAAAAACTATGCCCTGATTCAGCAACTGGAAATACAACCCGCAGCTCAATTAAATATTATCACAGGAGAGACTGGTGCTGGGAAATCAATTATGTTAGGCGCTGTCGGATTACTGCTGGGAAATAGAGTCGACACAAAGACTCTGCTTGACAAACAACAGAAGTGCATTATTGAAGCTACATTCGATATTTCTACCTATCACAAACTCGAATCTTTATTCCAAAACGAGGCACTGGACTATGACCACGAGACAATTATAAGAAGGGAAATCATCCCCAGTGGAAAATCAAGGGCATTCGTTAATGATACCCCTGTAAGGCTCGATATCTTAAAAGATATAGGAGTGCATTTAATGGATGTACATTCTCAGAATGACTCCCTGGACTTAGGCTCGACCAAGTTCCAATTGGAACTCACTGATTTGTATTCTCAAAGCCAATCCGAATTAATGAGCTATCAATCTGCTTATCTATTATACAAACAAAAACAATCTGAACTGGAGAAATTACAAGATACTGCAATCAAAATAAAAGAAGAACTGGACTACAATTCATTCCTGTTAAAGGAATTAGATCAAGCTGGATTGGATTTGTTGGATCAAAAACAATTGGAAGAAGACCTTAAAATCCAATCAAATTCTGAAGAGATCAAACTGAAGTTGAATGAATTACTTCAACAGCTATCTGATTCTGAAAATGATATTCTGACCAATATTAATAAAGCCGTATCCAATCTTACCAAGCTTGCTTCTTTTTCGGAGTTATATTCTAAGATCGCAGACAGGCTGGAGAGCTGCCAAATAGAGTTAAAAGACATAACCAACGAAATTCATGTCCTGGAATCGGCAATTGAACATGATCCTGGAAAAATTGAAGAACTGAAGATAGCGCTTAATGAAGTCTATCGCCTTCAACAAAAACACCGGGTTGATTCAATTGATGAATTAATTGGAATTCAGCAAGATTTGATAAAAAAAGTTGACCAAGCTCAAAATATTGATAATTCAATTGTTGATCTCGAGGGAGAAGTTCGTAATAACTTTAAAATTGTTATGGATCAGGGATTGAAACTACGCAAGAAAAGGCTTCTACATTTGGAGAGTTTGCAATCTCAACTCCGTTCTCTTCTTATTAATGTTGGTATTAACGATGCCACTGCATTAATTCAGCATAATGAAGTTAATCCAAATGGTATGGGTATTGACAACATTGAAATTCTATTCAGTGCAAATAAGGGTGTTCCTCCCAAACCCATCAAAGAAGTGGCCTCTGGTGGAGAATTTTCCAGACTGATGTTCTGTATCAAATATATTCTCGCAGACAAAACTCAATTACCTACTATAATTTTCGACGAAATTGATACCGGTATTTCGGGAGAAATAGCCCTCAAAATGGCAAAGATGATGAAGCAAATGGCTGAAAGTCATCAGGTAATAGCTATAAGTCACTTACCGCAATTTGCCGCACAGGGGGATGCACATTACTATGTCTACAAGGATGTAGGAGCACAACGATCAATTAGTAAAATCAAAAGGCTAGAAGGTAGTGACAGAATTACTGAAATAGCCAAAATGATCGGAGGTGAAACTCCTAGCGATGCTGCGCTTGAGAACGCCCGTGAGTTGATGAATATCTAAATTTTGGAGGCCCAAACCTCAATCCAGTTTTTAAGGCGGGTTTTCATTAAGAAACTTTCAAAAAGCCAAATTCCTAAAAAAGCAACGACTATTCCCAGCAAAACATCTATTATGTAATGATGGTTGGAGTAAACCGCCGCGAACCAAATACCTGCCATAACGATGCCTAAAAGAATATTTACCCATCCAAGTTTGCTCTTAATTCCATAAACAAATGCGACAACCGGATAGGCGCTGTGTAATGAAGGAAGTGCTGCAAATACATTAGACGCCTTGGTGTACATTTTTTCAAATAAATTGATATCAAAGAAGTTATCGAACCTTATCAAACCAGCTACATTACCGGGAATTGTGAAATTTTCTGAAAATCCATAGATTTCCACATACCAGGGCGCTGCTGCGGGATAGGTATAGTAAATCACCCATCCAAGGATATTCACGAGCATAAATGCAAAAGAAAATCGTAATGCCATTATCCGGTCAGTAAATGTCAGGTACGTTGCAAGCAATATCGGAACTGGTGTCCAGCATAAATAGAAAAAACCACTGGCAACATCCAGAATGGGATGGTTATGCTTAGAAAAAAACTCATTTGGAGTAACAAATCCATCAATGGAATTGAATCCGAATAGGGCCTTCTCTAAGTAATAGGGTTCGGAAATGTGAACGGGATTGAATATATAATTCGGAATAATTTTATGAGAATCATAAAGGAATGAAAAAATAGCGAATACAGAAAGGCCCTTGATGAACCTTCTGGTTACCGGATGTGCAAAATAACCAATCACTAAAATGAAATAGAAAGAGAAGTGGTCGGTTCGTATTCCGGTATTTAGATACTTCCCGGCATTCAGATGGAACCATAGAAAATAAAAAACTGATAATCCAATGGCGATGATTACCGTCTTAAATTCAAAGCGTTTGAAATTATCGTTGAGTTGATCCATTCAGAAAGAGCGGCAAAAGTATCAATTCTTCAAGCTAACCCTAATCAGTAAAAGTTTACTGGCAATGTTCTTAGTGATTTTGACCTCTATTTATTTAATATTGTGTCAGGAGGACTTTAATTTCAATGATTGACATAAGGAAGGTTGAAACCAAAAATCAACTGAGATACTTTATTGATTTTCCACATGAGATGTATATTGATGACCCCTGCTACGTTCCTGAATTATTCATTGCACAAAAGGATTTATTAAGTAAAAAGCACCCCTTTTTTCAACATTCCAAAGCCGACCTTTTTCTTGCATATAAAGACGGTAAGTTAACTGGAAGAGTAGCGGCCATAAGGAATAATAATTACATAAGCTATACCGGTAATAAAATCGGCTTTTTTGGATTTCTGGATTTTATCGATAATTATTCAGTTTCTGAAGCACTTTTAATGACCGTTTCAAATTGGCTGAAAGATGAAGAGTTAACCGGAATGATGGGGCCGGAAAATTATTCTACTAACGACACCTGTGGAACGCTTATAGAGGGGTTTGACTCTCCCCCAATGGTAATGATGACCTATAATAAAGCATATTATCCCGATCATCTCGAAAGATTCGGGTTGTCAAAAGCCATGGACCTAATTGCATACAGATTCATTCAAAGCGGATTTACAGAACGGCTTCAAAGAGTTGGCAAAATGCTTGAAGCAAGACTTCAAAGCAAAGGGATTACTATTCGAAAATTCAATACATCAAAGTTTTCTGAAGAAATTGAAAGGATTAAGAAGATTTATAATTCCGCTTGGGAAAAAAATTGGGGATTTGTTCCCATGACTGATGAAGAATTTGTCCATACGGCCAAAGATTTAAAGCAAATTGTAGATCCTGATTTTTTGTTAATTGCTGAATGTGAAGGAGAACCAATTGGATACACGCTCACCCTACCGGATTTCAATGAAGTACTTATCAAAGTTAAAAAAGGCCGATTGTTGCCTTTAGGGTTGATCAAGATACTTCTTAATAAAAAGAATATAAAGGGAATTAGAATTATTACGCTAGGTATTATAGAGCAATACCGCAAACTGGGCATTGATGCTTTCTTTTATTTCAAGGCCTATGAAGAGGCTCTCAAAAAGGGTATCACCATTGGTGAAGCATCATGGGTTTTGGAAAATAATGAAATAATGAACCGAGCCATCCTAAATATCAATGGCGAGCCATATAAGAAATACAGATTGTACTCAATGAATTTTTAAGGCCTACATGCGCCTCATTTTTAATTATTTGATTTTTTCAAGATATTTGCGCCTTAATTGAAGTCAATGTATTGTTCTTAAATCCAACCTTACATATTGTCTCACAACTATCCGAAAGTCTAATTTCAAAAAACGGATAAAATAGCGGAAAAAGTTCAAACCTTTGAG
>JAQCLE010000175.1 GCA_027592755.1 Bacteroidota bacterium
TATTTTATCCTTCACAGACCAATTAATAATATAAAACATGCTATCTTCTAATTCACACAACAGGTTTGGTTAGTAGTTTCATTTACCCAGGCCCCTAATGGGAGACTGTAGCAGATGTACAGCAGGTTCTTACTAAAGGAAAGATTTGCTGCTTCGTTTCATAAAATAGGGTATCTCAATTATTTTGTTGATATTTATCTATAATTAGTTACACATAATGCAAGTATTAACAATTTCGCAACTCGAGCAATTTTCTGGAATAAAAGCCCATACAATAAGAATATGGGAGCAGCGCTATGATGCACTACAGCCAAAACGTTCATCAGGCAATACCAGGTATTATGACAGTTCACAGTTAAGGAGACTGTTAAATATTGTGAGTTTGATGGGGTCCAATTACAAAGTGTCAATACTGTGTGCAATGACAGACGATCAATTGTTCAACATCCTTAAAGAACAATTGAAAAGAAACACACCAAATGATGAATCAAGTGAATACTATGTTTCTCAATTAATAGCAGCCAGTATGAGTTTTGATGAGGCATATCTTGAAAAAATATTTTCTCATTGTATTCTCCGACTTGGAATGAGAGACGCGTACACCAAGGTGATTTACAAGTTGCTTGACAGGATCGGATTAATGTGGGCAAATGACACTATATCACCCATTTATGAACATTTCATCAGTAAATTTTTTATACAGAAACTATTTTCAGCTGTAGATTCCCTTCCACCCGCATCATCTTCAAACGATTGCTGGTTATTGTTTTTACCGGAGGATGAATTTCACGAAATCGGTTTGCTGTTTTCAAATTATCTCATTCGCCAGGCAGGAAAAAAAGTAATTTATTTAGGAACAAATATCCCTTTTGAAGCACTATCTATTGCTGCAAAAGAAACTGCTCCTTCTCACTTACTTTTCTTTTTAGTGCATAACAACAAGCTGGAAAACTCACAACAATATCTGGATAATCTAAAAAAAGAATTTAATAATACCGCAATCCATTTGTCAGGAAATAAAAAATTAATCAGCCAATTAAAAACCGGAAAAGATATAATCTGGCTTCATTCTGCTGATGAATTGGAGCAACAGTTGTTGTAAAATTTCGTTTAATTATATTTGTATTTATTTAAACATCATATATGTCAAAAATTGCCATCATTGGGTCTGGTTTTTCTGGTATAAGCGCTGCAGCTTATCTATCAACCGCTGGACATGATGTGCATGTGTTTGAAAAAAACTCCGTGGCGGGCGGAAGAGCAAGACAGTTCAATACAGATTCAGGATATTTATTTGACATGGGGCCCAGTTGGTACTGGATGCCTGGGGTATTCGAAAAATTTTTCAACGATTTCGGTTTTTCTACTTCTGACTTTTATGAGTTGAAGCTACTGAATCCCTCATTTGACGTCGTTTTTGGTAAAAATGACACAATGAGCGTTCCGGAAAATTTCGAGCAACTATGCGATTTATTTGAGTCAATCGAAGCGGGAAGCGCCGCCCGACTCGTCAGCTTCATGAATGAAGCAGAGTATAAATACAAAACGGGAATCGAAAATTTGGTTTATAAACCCGGACTTTCGATTACTGAGTACGCAAATATTGATTTGATTAAAGGCGCAATTCGCTTACAAGTATTTTCTTCTTTTAGTGAGCATGTCCGCAAATACTTTTCACACCCCAAGCTCATCGCCCTAATGGGGTTCCCAGTTTTGTTTTTGGGAGCAATGCCACAAGACACACCGGCACTTTACAGTTTGATGAACTATGCCGGATTAAAATTAGGGACCTGGTATCCGATCGGTGGTTTTGGAAAAGTGATCGATGGGATGATAAGTGTAGCAGAAAAAAATGGAGCTGTATTTCATTTGGATGCTACTGCTGAGAAAATTGGAATTGAAGAGAACCAGGCGAGGTATTTAATGGTCAATGGGGAAAAGTTTTTATGTGATGCAGTCATTGCTTCAGCTGACTATCACCATGTGGAGAGTAAACTACTCCCATCCGCATATAGAAACTACAGGGAGAATTACTGGGAGAAAAAAACTTTTGCACCCTCTTGTCTGATTTTTTATCTGGGAATAAATAAGAAAATAAAGTCGTTGAACCACCATACTTTATTTTTTGATGAAGACCTCGATCAGCATTCTAAAGACATCTACAAAAAACCACAATGGCCTGCAAAGCCTTTATTTTATGTCTGCTGTCCATCCAAATCTGATGATCATGTTGCTCCTAAGGGCCATGAGAATATATTCCTGCTGATGCCAATTGCGCCTGGATTAAAAGATACGGAAGAGATCCGGGAGAAATATTTTCAAATAATGATTTCCCGATTAGAAAATCACACGAAAGAAAAAATACTGGCGCACATAGATTTCAAAAGAAGTTATTGTGTCAAAGATTTTATTAGTGATTACAATTCTTACAAAGGAAATGCATATGGCCTCGCGAATACACTGATGCAGACTGCTGTACTAAAACCGAAACTCAGAAACAAAAAAGTAAGAAATATATTTTACACCGGACAACTTACTGTTCCCGGACCTGGAGTACCACCATCGATAATATCTGGCAAAATTGCCGCTGAACAATTACTAAAACATTTAAATAAATCAAATCTTGAAGTCACTATTTGATACAGTATCGGTACGTTGCAGCAAGCTAACTACCCGTGCCTATAGCACCAGTTTTTCATTGGGCATATACTTCCTGAAAAACCAATTACGTAATCCCATCTACTCTATCTATGGTTTTGTTCGCTTTGCCGACGAAATAGTAGACAGTTTTGATGGATACGACAAAGAATATTTGTTAAAAACATTCAAAAAGGAGACTTATGAAGCAATTGAGAACGGAATTTCATTAAACCCTATTCTCAATTCATTTCAACACGCTGTTCATGAATACAATATCGACCACGATTTAATTGAAACCTTTCTGAAGAGCATGGAAATGGATTTGGATGAAATCAATTACTCACAAGACAAATATGAGCAGTACATTCTTGGTTCTGCTGAAGTCGTCGGTTTGATGTGCCTTCATGTTTTTACTGAAGGGGATAAGAAAATGTATGAAGAGCTTAAACCGTCTGCCATGAAGTTGGGTGCTGCATTTCAGAAAGTCAATTTTTTACGCGATATCAAAGCTGACTACAATACCCTGGGTAGATCTTATTTTCCTAATATAGACTTGACAAAATTCTCAACTGATGCCAAAAGACAAATCGAAAATGAAATTGAAGATGATTTTAAAGAAGCTTTAATCGGAATTAAAAGACTCCCACGATCAGCTAAAGGCGGTGTTTACCTTGCCTATGTCTACTACAATTCCCTATTCAAAAAAATAAAAAGAGTTCCAGCTCAAAGAATAATGAGTGAACGGATCAGGATAAGCAATGGTGAAAAATTTCATCTGATGCTTAACAGCATGTTCCAGTATAAATTAAACCTTTTATGAGAAATATGTCCCAACGAAGCAAAATTAGTGATGGATGAATATTTGATTCTTGTAGATGATAAAGACAAACCCTGGGGTAAGTTGGACAAACTTTTCGTACATCAGTTAGGCTTGTTGCATCGTGCATTTTCAGTGTTTATTTTCAATTCAAAAGGTGAGTTGCTCCTGCAGCAGAGGGCTGACAATAAATATCATTCCGCCGGTTTGTGGACGAACACTTGTTGCAGTCATCCCCGATTTGGAGAAGAAACTGCAGATGCAGTAGAAAGACGATTGAACGAAGAAATGGGCCTGAGTTGTAAGACAAATTTCGCATTCAATTTTACTTATAAAACTAAATTCGAAAACGGTCTGACAGAACATGAACTTGACCACGTTTATTTCGGCATAACGGATAATTTGCCCATTCCGGAAAAATCGGAAGTGAGGGACTGGAAGTATATGAGTTTACAGGATCTTGAATTGGATATCATTCAGAAGGCTCAAATTTATACTGAGTGGATGAAAATATGTTTGCCCCAGGTGAGAGTACATTTTGACAGCATCAATAAAATGGCTTAAAAAAGCCGTAGAGATATGTATCAATTTAAAAATGAGCAATTTTTGCCTATAGACATTAGAGCGGCCTGGACATTTTTTTCATCACCCAAAAACCTGTC
>JAQCLE010000176.1 GCA_027592755.1 Bacteroidota bacterium
TTTCCCTGATCAGACTTAATAATTATGCTGAAGTGTAGTTGGAGAATTGGTTGGCGGCTATGCTAACAATAATCGTTGGATTTATTTTGCGTCAATGAGCTTGAATGCCTTATCCGCTGTCCTTTCACCCACCTCCTTTTTCCTTGCCGGGTGAATGTCATTTAAATCACCTAAATCTTTAATATCAACTAATTCGGTGTTTTTAGTTCTTCGGACAACAGATGCCTGGGTGTTTTGTAGTTCAGCCCATGCCTTCCTGGTCTCCGGTGTACCAGGATCATATACCGGAAGCTGGATGATCACAAACGGCAGAGCGGGACTCCCCCAGAGCCTCCTGTATTCTGAAATAAGATTTCCCAGCCATAACCTATATTCTTTAGCCTGTTTCACTGAACCGGCGTTGCTTTCCCCCTGGTACCATACCGCACCCCGGATCGGAAGATCTCCAAATGGTTTTATCAGTTCTTCATACAAGCTGGAGGGGACTGCACGGCTAAGCCCCCATTGAGCAAGCCGGTGTTGCCCCCAAGGTCTGAAGTCTTTTTTGTCCTCTTCTGCAGCCTTTAATACCTCTGGGTTGTTGATCAGGGGCCTTTTTACCCTGCCGGATTCATTATCAGGAAATGCTTTCCCTGGTAACCATGCATCGATGCTGGTACCACCCCTGGCTGCCACAAAAATACCTACCGGTCCCTGCTGCCGGCGGGCTATTTCAATGGCAAAAAATATGGCAACAGCGGATAAATTCTTAACATTTTCACCGGTTACCAATTTCCACCCAATACCGTCAAAATAGCGAATATCAAGAGTGCTGACTGCTTCTGTAGCCTCCATAGACTCCGCAGATTTCGCCACGTTGAATTGCATGTTGGACTGTCCGGAGCAGAGCCATGTATCTCCTGTTGCCACACTTTTTATCACCTTTACCTGGCCCCCGCAGGTGAAGATAAGATCGCCATTCATACCAGGTTTTAAATAAGGAAACTCGATTTCCCATGCACCATTTTCATCACTCAGGGCTGAAGCAGTGATATTATCAAAACGGATGGACGCCACTTTTCCTGGTTCAGACATTCCGCTCATAATAAAAGGAATTCCAATTGGAAGAAGCATGTGATCTGAAAGCCAGGCTGGGAGCTTGACCGGCTCCTGGCCTGAGAGATTGGCTCTAACTCCCTCTGGGATCTTGTTGTTTATTAGAGGGTAAGCCTCCGAAGCGAACATTATACTGCTTTCAACTCTGGTATGCAGTTCATGTTTTTCAGAATTAATTGTAAAAGGATCCGGCAGCATATATCCATACGACAAAGGCAGAATATTACTTACAATATCACCGCTTGCATTACGGAGAGCCTTGTCGATATCGTGGTAACCGGTTGTCAGGTATGGGTGCATATTAGACATGGCTTCAGGTGAAGCACCTGTCTGCTTTGATTGTTGCTGATAACAGGAAGTGATCGCAAATAGCAGAACCAAGGATGACAATAGAAAAATCCGTTTCATTGATTTTTTTATATTATGTTGATCTTTAATTAGATGGCCTATTTGTTTGATTAAGACATTAATCCTTAATATTAAGTTCGGGGATGATTATCATTTTGTTACCTGAATAATAAGCCAGGATATTTTCAACAACCTTTTCTGCCATGCGGTTACTGGCTTCACTCGTATTTGACCCACAATGCGGTGCCAGCACCACGTTGTCAAGTTTCCTAAAGTCAACGTCAGGAGTAGGATGATAAGGTTCTTTTGCAAAGACATCCAATCCGGCAGCCGATATTTTGCCACTCATCAGGGCATCGAATAAATCTTTTTCAACTACCAGTTCTCCCCGGGCAGTATTAAGAAAAATTGCTCCATCTTTCATCTGGCTTATTCTTTCTGTATTGATAAAACCCATGGTTGAAGGTAGCGTGGCCAAATGAAGGCTAATGATATCGGCATCTTTAACAGTCTCTTCAAAATTGTCCGAACTTTGGTCACACAGATCAGAACCGGTAATTTTAATGATGTCAAAAGCATTCACCCTCATTCCAAAACCATATTTTGCAATACGTGCAACAGCCTGGCCTATTTGCCCAAATCCAATTATCGCGATGGTTTTTCCTTTTAATTCCATACCGGTGATTCCCTTCCAAAGACCATCCTTCATGGACTGATGTAAAACAGGTATGCTTCTGGCAACAGCGAGCAGCAAAACAAAGGTGTATTCAGCAACAGAATCAGTCAACGTTCCCGGAGTGTAGGCCACTTTTATCTTTCTGATTTTACAAATATCTACGGGTATCGCATTGTAACCAACACCATACCGGATCACCGCAGAACCTTCTTGCAACGAGTTATAGAACTCCTGAGAATAGGCTTCTGCCCCTATGACAAAACAGTTGGTGCCCTCTTTATGCAGTTCCAGCATTACTTTCTCAGCAAGCACATTGGTCTGAAAAAATTGAATGCCATGTTTATGAGCTGCTGAAGAAAAAACTTCAGAACTTCGCGTAAAAAGGTCTTTTTGTATGATTGCTTTCATCTGTTTATTATTTGTTTTTAAGGTCAGATGGAACTCTCAAAATAAAAATTAATCATATCCCTGTGAGTCAATATTGATTAAGTTTTGTCATGTTCGTTTCATTTGAATGTTTTTTTAACTAGCTGAGATCAATGCTTAAAGAACATATGAGTCACCCATCTATGAAAAGAATGTGAATCTCCAATAAATATTGAGTTGTAGTTTAAAATTAAATTTACTTATCTCTTTACAAAACTGATTGGTTTACCTTTAAATGCTCTGGCTAAAACTGCGATATTTTTACTGTCGCACTTGTGGCTTGTAACAGGATTTTTCAGGTATAGATTACCATTCAAGTAAACTTCCATCCTCGCCACGCCAAACAGGATTTCTCCAATTATGACCAACTTTAACCATCTCGCCTACAAAAGCTTCATCAATCTCCACTCCTAATCCCGGCTTTTGCAGGTTCGGAATAAAACCATCTTTTATGGTCAGGTCATCCTTATTTATGACATAATCGAGCATGTCTGCTCCTTCGTTATAATGAATTCCCTGACTGGTTTCCTGGATAATGGCATTGGGGCAGCATACATTGATATGCAATGAAGCCGCAAATGCGATAGGGCCAAGCGGGCAATGTGGTGCCAGCGCAATATCCGATGCCTCAGCCATTGCGGCTATTTTTCGGGTTTCCCAAATTCCTCCCGTATGGCTGATATCAGGTTGAATAATATCCACCACACCCTCTTCAATTAACCGTTTAAACTCTCTGCGCCCCACCAAACGCTCACCAAGTGCGAGGGGAACAGTGGTGCAAGCCGCAATGCTCTTCAACTGGTCGGTATATTCTGGAAGAATCGGTTCTTCGTAAAACATGGGTTGAAACTCTTCCAGTTCTTTTACCAGCTGCTTTGCAGCCGATTTATGAACCCGACCGTGAAAATCGATACCAATACCAATTTCATCACCAATGGCATTTCTCAATTCCTCTAACCTTTTCTTCACTTTTTTAACTTCGGCCGGCGTAACAATCCATTCCATTTTGCCACAACCATTTATTTTGATGGCTTTGTAGCCGGCTTTTATGCGTGCTTCGGCCTGTGTAACCAGTTCAGCAGGCTGATCGCCGCCTACCCATCCATATATTCTGATTTTATCTCGAACTGCACCGCCCAGCAAGTTGTAAACCGGTGTATTCAGAAATTTTCCTTTGATATCCCAAAGAGCTTGTTCGATACCGGAAATGGCACTCGTTATCACAACCCCTCCGCGATAGAAACTGCCTTTTGCCAGTACATTACAGATATCCTCAATGCGGGATGCATCCCTACCAATAAGGTACTCCTCCATATCCAGCACAGCAGCAGCAACAGAATCCGTCTTTCCTTCCAATACAGGCTCACCCCAGCCCACTATACCTGAGCTCGCGGTAATTTTCAGAAATAGCCAGCGAGGAGGAACTTTAAACAGTTCCAGTTTTTCTATCTTCATTGGAATTCATTTTCACAAAGAAATCGCTTATTGCCTGATCATATTTGTTGGT
>JAQCLE010000059.1 GCA_027592755.1 Bacteroidota bacterium
TTATCAAGCAGATGCACTCATTTTTTACCCCTTATAATCTCTAATTTCTAATTCACACAACGGGTTAAATAATATTAAATACATGTGTTGATAAGAATTTTTTAAACCAATGATAAAATTTTGAGATCTGCAATACTCTCTATATTACTATGCGCTATTTATACCCTGGCGGTTAGTCAGGAAACGCTTTATGAAGACGAGCTTCTTCCTATCCTTTCCAACAAATGCTTTGAATGTCACCGGAATGGCAATAGCAAAGGTGGCATCAGTCTCAAGAATTACGAAGTACAGGGAAGGGTAATTAAAGACGGGCAGCTTTGGTCGAAAGTTGCTGATGTTATTGAAAGCGGGGCTATGCCGCCAAAGACAGAGCCACAATTAACTCAGCAAGAGTTTACCACTTTGGTCGATGGATTAAATGGAATTTTAGAGAGTTCCTTAAAGGAACTAAAGCCTGGCCAGGTAGTCATACGAAGATTAAGCCACGCCGAGTACGGCAATACTGTTTTTGACCTTACCGGAGTATCATTTGATACCAGGTTTTTTCCTTCTGATGGTTCCGGCGGATCGGGCTTTGACAATCAGGGCGGCACTTTATTTATTACTCCGCTGAAATTCGAAAGGTATTTTGAAGCGGCTGATAAAATCATCGAAACAGCCTACGCCAGCGATGATCTCTGGCGCAGAATAGCACCATTCTCATATGATCCAATATGGATTCAAAAGTTCTTTTATTGGCTCCGGTCTTTGGTAAGTTCGGACTATAATCCAAATCAGGAAGCAGAAGTTGCTGCCGAAAAAATCCTCTTGCCCTTTGCTTCCAATGTATATCGCAGGTTTCCAAAAGATGATGAGAAAGCAGCACTGCTTTCATTATTCAATCAGATTTATAATGACAAAGATACTATTGCGAACCCGGATCGGTTTGACGAAAGTATTGCGCTGATCTTTAAATCTATCCTGGTCTCACCAAGCTTTCTTTACAAGGTCGAAGAAGAACCCCAGCTTGAAGGAGTTTACCCTCTAAGTAATTTTGAATTAGCATCCAGGCTTTCTTATTTCCTCTGGAACAGCATGCCCGATCAAGAGCTTTTCGATCTTGCCTATATGGGTAAACTTCAGGACACCCTTGTTCTTGAAGCCCAGGTTCATAGGATGTTGGCTGACCCAAAGTCCAAACGTTTCGCTGAAACTTTCTCAACTCAATGGCTCGGAATCACCAAACTCCTTGGAAATGAACCCATAGCCGATATGGAGATATTTCCTGAGTTTAACAATGAAATTAGAGAAGCACTTTATAGCGAGACCGTGGAGTATTTCTATCATGTTTTGACCAATAATAATAACATGATGGAACTGATCAACAGTAATTATGCATTTTTGAATGAGGACCTGGCAGCCTATTACGGTATCGAAGGAGTCTCCGGGCAGGAATTTCAAAAAGTCTTATTGAAAGATTCGATTCGCGGAGGGGTTCTTGGTATGGGAAGCGTCTTAACAACTAGTTCTCAGCCACACCGAACAAGTCCTGTTCTCCGGGGTAAATGGGTATTGGAGCAGCTTTTGGGCACTTCACCCCCACCTCCACCTGAGATGGTAGCTGAATTAACGGAAGATAAAGAAGCCCACGACAAACTAGGATTGAGAAATATACTGGAGATTCATCGGTCAAACCCAGCCTGCTTCTCCTGTCATCAGAAAATGGATCCACTCGGACTAGGGTTGGAGAATTATGATGCAATCGGAAGGTGGAGGACAAGTTACGGCAAGGTCGAAATTGACGCTTCGGGAGTCCTGGAGGATGGAAGGCCTTTTAATGGGCCAAAGGAGCTAAAACTACTTATAATGTCCGAAAAGGAAAAAATTGCTCGAAATTTCTCAACGATTATGCTTTCTTATGCCTTAGGAAGAGGTGTACTGTTTACTGACGAACCCGTGCTAAGGAAATTGGAAACCTGCTTATTGGAGAGTAACTTTAATCCGGAGCTGTTTTTAACAGAACTCATAAAGAGTTATGTTTTCAGAATGAAACTTAATGACTTTAGAACCAGATTAAACGATATTGTATGAGTAAAAATTGGCACATATCCCGACGACGTATGCTTCAGGGAACCGGAGCTTGTATCGCACTACCATTTCTTGAGGCAATGGCCCTTCCTGGTGTACTATCACCCGAGCCATCAAAGCCAATTCGAACTTCGTTTTTCTTCATGCCCAATGGGGTGAATCCACATTTATGGACACCTGAAAAAACCGGGATGGATTTCGAATTATCGCCACAGCTAAAGCCCCTTGAAAAGCTTAAAAAGGATATTCTGATTCTTGGCGAACTTATGAATAAAAACTCCATTTTTCCTGGAGCTGACGGTCATTATGCCAAAACGGCAAACTTATTAACCTGTCAAAAAATTAAACAAACTACCGGCGAAAATATCAGTAGTGGTGGGATTTCGATCGACCAGCTCATTGCCAATGAAATTGGCGGTCAAACATTATTTCCCTCCCTTGAATATGGTCTTGATAGAATAAGAACTGGTGTTGATCTAAACGTTGGATTCACACTGCTGTATTCATCAAGTATTTCATGGAAATCAGCAACGCAACCCCTTTCAAAAGAAATCGACCCAAGAATGGCTTTCGACAGGCTTTTCAAGTCTTTTGTACCCGGAAAAGAAATTAAAGTAAACCCCTGGGAAAAAAGTATACTTGATTTGGTAATGGATGATGCCAAAAGGCTAAAAAACAATCTCGGCCGAATGGATCAGGATAAACTGTCAGAATACCTTGAATCTATAAGGAGTGTAGAAAAAAGAATACTAAGTGAGGATAAAAAAGAGCAGTTTGCCGAAAATATTACTCCGGACATCGTTAAAGAATTAGTCCGTTTGGATCAGAAAATCACAGGTAAATTTGACACCAAACCCAGTGACCGTTTTGAAATTGTCAATGAGTTTAATAACGTGTACGGCGGTGTGGACGTAACCGAAAAAACACGCCTGATGATGGATATCATGACACTGGCCTTCTGGTGTGATGCCTCCAGAACATGTACTTTCATGTTTGGCAATTCAGTAAGTGGCAGAAACTTTTCCTTCCTCGATGGAGTGACTGGAAGTCACCATTCCATTTCCCACCACATGGATAATGAGGACAAGATGTTAGAGTATGCGAAAATTGCAACATGGCATGTAGAACAATACGCTTATTTCTTACAAAACCTAAAAAGTATTAAAGAAGGAGACGGTACACTTCTTGATAATTCGATGGCTTTTTTAAGTTCAAGTTTACGCGATGGCAATCGGCACTCTCCCCGAAATCTCCCTGTCCTATTGGGAGGTAAAGGTGGTGGAAAATTAAAAACCGGTCAGAACCTCATCTTTGAAGAAGATACACCCCTCGCTAACCTTTACTATACTATGCTTAATGTGCTTAACATTGAAAAATCAGGTTTTGGTGATAGTAATAGATTACTTACGGAAGTTTTAGTATAGCAATTTCGTAGTTTATATATTGTTGCAATTGAGACCTCAATTGAGGTTGCTGTTTGTTAAATCCATTAATAAAATCACTCCATTTGACGGACTTTTCAGAATTATTTAGGAACAAGCCACTCCAGGCCGTTTCCTTTTTAATAGCTATTGGCTTTTTGTTTTTGCCTTTTTTTCGACCGGAAACTCCGCCCTATCTCTTATTACTAATTGGTAGATTCCATCCTATGGTTCTCCACTTTCCGCTGGTGTTAATCATGCTTGCCCTTATCTTCGAATTAGGCCGGTATTTTAAATTGATCCGACATGGTGAAGACATCTCATTCCTGCTACTGATTGGGGCCTCAATTACGACTTTTGTTGCTGCCCTTGCCGGTTCGTTTCTATTCGCTTCTGGTAACTATTCCGGTGAACTGATTGAACAACACTTTTGGGCTGGTGCAATAACCGGATGTCTCATATTTATGGCGCTGGGTTTTTTTCTTCTTGATCAAAACCGTTCCCAGTTTTATTGGATTTATATGATTTTTCTTGGGTGCAGTAATATTTCAGCCGCTGCTGCTGGACATATCGGTGGATCAGTTACCCATGGATCGGATTACCTCACTGAATATATTCCGCTAATTTTTGGTCGTCATGATCAACCCACACAACAAAAACCAACGGAAGAAATGCTCCTTTATGAGGATATGCTTGCCCCAATATTTGAAACAAAATGCATGAGTTGTCACAATGCAGCAAGGGCCAAAGGCGGATATATTATGACCTCTTTATCAAGGATAATGGCCGGAGGTGACAGCGGTCAACTACCTATTGATACACTTAAACCTGATAGCAGCGAACTTTATAAAAGGGTAATATTACCTGAAGAAGATGGAGACCGAATGCCTCCCGAAGGCAATTCGCCACTATCATATCACGAAATTGCCTTGTTAAAGTATTGGATTGATATTGGTGCAAAGACCGATTTAAAAGTTGCAGACACGCAAAGTGACCGCGCTTTAAATGCTACTATTAATTCTCTAATTCCTGAATTGGCCAGGTATCAGCGTCGTATTATCCTCTCAGAGGTCAAAAAAGAAGTCCTTCGGGATGAGATCAATGAACTCTCTGAATCGCTGAAGGTTGCCATTTACAGTGACAGTATCGCTGATGATGATGGTCTTTATATTCTGGCGATGAAATTCCCTCCTGCCCCATTTTCAAATAATCAATTCAGAGAGTTGGCGCCATATTTCAATGTCTTCTCCAAAGCATCACTGATTTCCAGCGGAATTAATGATGATGGACTTTATCATGTCTCTAAAATGACTAATCTCAAAGCGCTGTATTTGCAAAAAACAAAATTGGACGGCCAGGGGCTTATTTATTTACAGTCATTGAAAAAACTAGAAATTCTGAATTTGTCATTCACGCAAATCGACGATAAGTATGCCCTGGAACTCCTTGAAATACCCAGTTTGAAGGAAGTATATCTGTTTCAAACCGAAGTCACCGATCAAGTGGTAGAGGCTATCAGGAAGAACCGACCTAAGTTGAAAGTATATCTTGAAGAAGGGCCTTATTTATAATTCAAGTCTTCCTTTCGGGAATTGAATTTCCAATTAGTCTCGATGACTTTCTTGAAACATTTTAATTATATTAGCGTTTTAGTAATTGCTAAAATGATTTAATATGAATAATTGTATAAGAGTATTGGCTGATGTCCATCAAATTAAAGAATGCAGGGAAGACATTCAGAGAATTAAGGAAAAGACCAAACCCTTCTCCCGTCTGTTCGCACTTGCAGGTAACGAAGTAAGACTGCACATTCTGTACTTGTTGCACCGTGAAGGTCAAATGTGCCCATGCGATCTCAGTGATGTGCTTGGTATGAATGTCTCTCCTATCTCACAGCATTTACGCAAATTAAAAGATGCAGGAATAGTAACAGATAAAAAGGTTGGTCAAACTATTTTTTACTCCCTCGAAGCGGGAAATATCAGCCCTATCCTCCCAATTATTAAATCGTTGAAAACGGATATCAAAGAAACAATATCATGAAAAATGGCAATTTGAAAACCAAAACTGCTGGTGCGGGTGTTTTGGCTGCAGTCGTGGCATCACTTTGTTGTATTACTCCAGTGCTTGCTTTTGTTGGAGGGATTGGTGGAATCGCCGCCACTTTCAGTTGGTTAGAGCCATTGAGGCCATTACTCATAGGAATTACTATTCTGGTTATCGGCTTTGCCTGGTATCAACAACTAAAACCAAAACAGGAAATTGATTGTGACTGTGAGGATGAAACGGGTAAAACAAAATTTCTTCATTCAAAGAAATTTCTTGGCATCGTTACTGTGATGACTATCATTATGCTGGCTTTCCCAAGTTATTCGCACATTTTTTATCCCGATGTTCAGAATGGAGCATTTGAAGTATCTGACAATATCAGGTTAGTCGAGTTTGAAGTAAAGGGCATGACCTGTACCGGTTGTGAACAACATGTCACCTACGAAGTGAGCCAATTGCCTGGAATAATTGGAACCCAAGTATCTTATGAAAGCGCCAATGCATTGATAAAATTCGATGCATCGCTACTCGATCAAGATAAAATCACTGCAACTATTGATGCCACCGGATATAAAGTTGTGGGTGCTATTGAAAAAGACCCTTCTGATATCACATTAGATCCAGTTATTAGTTCATCATCAATAAATTACTAATCAATATTATGGAAAAAGAAGTAGTTCTCGAATCATCCATCCCCTGCCCCAAATGCGGTCATCAGAAAGAAGAGACCATGCCCATCGACGCCTGCCAATATTTTTATGAATGTGAGAATTGCCATCAAGTACTCAAGCCCAAGGAAGGGGATTGTTGTGTTTACTGCTCTTATGGAACAAACCCCTGTCCACCTATCTAGAAAGGCGGGAAAAGTGGTAGTTGTTGTGGATAGCATTAAAGGTTTCGAGCATTAAAGACAATTTGTGTTTTTGGTTTTATTCAGTAAAAACCTTCTTCCCTTTTGAGAGCCAGATACCCCATTCTTCATCATAAGCATGTATCTCATCAGTTGCTTCACCTAAATTGTCTACGACCATATTGCCTTCATTAATCCATTCAAATATGCCTCCGTAGAGATTTGAAACGTTTAAATACCCTAGCTTCTCCAATTTCTCTGCTATTTTTTCACTTCTGTAGCCAACCGAACAATACACGACAATTGGTTTATCCCTATCAATGTTCTCAACGGTATTTTTCTCAAATTCTTCAAACCCTACCCAGACTGCATCTTTGATATGACTTACTTCATACTCAGTTTTAGCTCTGGCATCCAACAGAATTCTTTCAGGCTGGTTAACCAGATCAGAGACACTGATTTCTTTAACCGAATGATCTAATAAGCTCTTCAATAGTATTTCATACATAATGTTATCTACTTTCCTATACCGATTCATCAGCCATAAACCGGCGGAGATCGCTGAGACTACAATTAGACCAATCTTTATTGACTTTCCTGAAAAAATCATTTCCATTCGTTTCAGGTGAATTTACAACTGTTGCCAATAATACTAATAACTGTTAACTTGTTGACCAGCTCTATATAACCATGTTTTAATCATTAACCATAATTTAACTTCCAACAATAAATGAGAAATATAATATTACTATTGGCAATTATCTGTTTTGGTGGAATTCTCTCCTCAAACGCTCAAAACATTGATCTTCTTATAAAAAACGGACGCGTTATCGATCCTAAAAATAACATTGACGATGTAATGGATGTAGCCATCAATGATGGCAAGATTCTGGAGGTCGGTAGGAATATCACAAGAACTGCAGATAAAATTGTTGACGCCACTGGCTTGTATGTTACTCCCGGATTCATTGATCTCCATGGGCACCATTTTTTCGGTACGGTCCAGGGCCACGACTATAGCGACAGTTACAATGCCGTTCCACCAGACCATTTCACTTTTAGATCGGGTGTCACAGCTGCTGTTGACGCAGGTGGAGCAGGATGGCGAAATTTTGAAACATTCAAGGCACAAACCATTGACAATTCGAAGACAAAGGTTTTTGCATTATTAAACATAGTCGGAAGCGGAATGAGTGGTGGTCCGTATGAACAGAATTTATCAGACATGGATGCTAAACTCACATCAATCGTGGCCAAAAGGTATCGGCAATATATTGTTGGAATAAAGCTCGCACATTATAGTGGTGCTGACTGGACTCCTACGGATCGGGCCGTTGAAGCTGCCCGCCTGGCCAACATCCCTTTGATGGTTGATTTTGGAGGCGCTAATCCACCTTTATCAATTGAGACCCTTTTTATGGAAAAGTTTAGCCCGGGTGACATTTTTACGCATTGTTATGCGGAGTTAGGAACCAGGATACCTGTAGTGAAAAACGGTAAACTTGAGCCATATATTCTCAAAGCCCAGGAACGTGGAATCATTTTCGATGTGGGACATGGTGGTGGCAGTTTTCGATTCTCTCAGGCCATTCCTGCAATTAAACAAGGATTTAAGCCCAATACAATTAGTACAGACCTACACATTGGAAGTATGAATGGTGGTATGAAAGATATGTCAAACGTGATGTCCAAACTCCTCAATATTGGACTGACAGTTAATGAAGTGGTGGCTGCTTCAACCTGGAAACCGGCCCAGGTGATCAACAAAGTAGAATTAGGTAATTTAAGTGTTGGTGCACCCGCTGACATTGCAGTATTCAAGGTTGAAACAGGCAGTTTTGGTTTTGTAGATGTTGGAGGAGAAAAAATTGCCGGTGACAAGAAAATTGTTTGTGAAATGACAGTTCTGGATGGAAACATTGTCTGGGATCTTAACGGATTATCCGCAACTCCTTATAAATAATACATAATACAACGAAACACAACATAAATTTTAACAATAAATTTAAAAATCATGAACACAGGAAGACGATCAGTATTTAACAAAATTGGATTAGCCCTCGGGGGAATATTTGGATTCAGTGCTGTTCAGGCAGCCACTCGTGAAACGAGTGGCAAATCAGAAAAGGTAGTAAGATCGATAGAGACCCATCAGGATGTGCCGCTATTTTCAGGTTCAACATCATTTGGCGGAATGGTTTTTATTGCGGGCAAGGGCGCACATTTTGAAGGTGACATCAAGGCTCATACCAAACATGTCCTTGATGAAGTTGAGAAAGAGCTTATAAAAGCGGGATCGTCATTGGAAAAAGTACTCAAAGTTAACGTCTACCTCCACGACCTTAATGATTATAAAGGCATGAATGAAGTATACCGTGGACGATTTGGGAGCAAACCCCCTGTCCGAACCACAGTTGCAGTTTTTGGTGGTGTGCCTGGTGATTCACTGGTTGAGATCGACTGCATTGCCATGGCATAAATTTACCAATCATGAGAAAGAGAATGGAATCTATCAAAGGTTACAAACACCGTGACCTTTGATCCAATCTGATGATAAACCGAATGCTTGTCCTGGCAATAGCATGGATTATTGCGATCAGTTGTAATGAGATGGGTCATCCTCAGCCTATAATAACAGATGTCACAACTGATGTTGTAAGCCCGAAGGAGTATGTGATTCATCATACCTCGGAAAAATTAACCATTGATGGATTAGCCTCGGAGACCGATTGGCAGAAGACCCCTTTCACAACGTCGTTCATTGATATTGAAGGAATTACGACTCCTGAATTTGATACCCGTGTCAAAATGCTTTGGGATGAAGATTTTTTCTATATCTATGCCCAACTGGAAGAGCCACATGTCTCTGGTAACCTCCAGCAGCATGATACCATCATTTTCATTGACAATGACTTTGAGATTTTCATTGATCCTACCGATGATACTTTCAACTATTTTGAACTCGAAATTAATGCACTCAATACAACCTGGGACCTGAAACTTGACAGGGCATATCGTTCTCTAGGAAAGGCTGAAAGCCATTATGAAATGACAGGTTTGAAAAGTGCCGTGAATATCCAGGGAACGATTAACAATCCGAATGACATCGACAAGGGCTGGTCTATTGAAATTGCAATTCCGCTGGATGCGGTAATGCCCAGGTGGAGTGGCCGGTCAATTGTACCCAAAGATGGAGATTACTGGCGTGTCAATTTTTCCAGGGTAGAGTGGGATCGGGATTTCGTAGACGGCAAATACCTAAGACGGAAAGAAGGCGATCAATTTTTGCCCGAACATAACTGGGTTTGGAGCAATCAGAAGGTAATAAATATGCATGAACCTGAAAAATGGGGCTATGGTCAATTCTCTACAAATACCCCTGGTAAGGAAAAGGAATTCCAAAAAATTGAGGATGTCGTTGATAAACAAGTCTCCTATAGTCTTTTACGAAAGGTGAGGTTTGGTGAATTAAAACCACTCCTGGAAAGAGATGCTTTGTTTACCCAGGCAATTACCGCCAGGCTTAAGGATATTAATTACGATTGCTTATTCATCAAAACCAACTCCGGTTTTGAGATAAAGGTTCTAAACACAATCTCAAACAAAGAATACATTATTAATGAATTAGGGTTTTTTAAAGAATTACCATGAAGCATTATTCACTTTTATTAATAGCATTCACATTACTTGCCTGTTCGCAAAAGCCCAATCAGCAGTCGGTAGAACAAAAAGCCGAAAAATTCATATTCTCCACCTGGGTTAACGGCGAAAGGGAATTTGATCAGGCCAAATGGGAGGAAAGATTGGACTATTATCAATCCTTAGGGATTTCAGAAGTACTCGTAAAGGCTGAAGCTGATTTCTTAAAACAGCTCATTCCAATTGCTAATCAAAGAGGTATGGAAATCCATGCCTGGATGTGGACGCTCAACCGGCCGAACGACTCCATCGCCAACAAACATCCTGAATGGTATGCGGTTAATCGCAAAGGCCAAAATTCCCTGGAATACCGGGCTTACGTCGATTACTATCAATGGCTCAGTCCATTCCATCCTGGGGCTATTGAACATGTCAAAAACAATGTGAGGGCTTTAACCGAAGTTGAAGGCCTGGCTTCTATTCATCTGGATTATGTTAGGTATGTGGATGTAATTCTCGGCGCTGATCTCCAACCAAAATATGATCTCGTTCAGGACACTGAGATGCCTGAATACGACTATGGTTACCACCCCATTGCAAGAGAAGGATTCAAGAAAATTTTCGACAAAGATCCAATGGATTTTGAGCACCCGGAGTTGAGTACCGAATGGCGACAGTATCGTTTAAACGCTGTTACCGACCTGGTCAACTCCCTGGCAGACATTGTTCATGAGAAGAACAGGAAAATTACTGCTGCAGTTTTCCCTTTTCCTGAAATGGCCCGACAGATGGTAAGGCAGGCCTGGAATGACTGGAACCTGGATAGGGCATATCCAATGCTCTACCAGAATTTTTACCGTGAAAACGTCAACTGGATTGGCTTTGCAACACGACAAGGGGTTAGTGACAATGATTTCCCAATTCATAGTGGCCTATTTGCCCCTGCTCTTCAGGATCCCGATGATCTAAAGCGGGCTATTCTCCTATCCAAAGAGAACGGAGCTCAAGGCATTTCCATTTTTACAGCCAATAATCTGTCAGAGGAACAGCAGGCCGTATTCAAAGAACTGAGTGCCCAATTTGAGAATGAGTGAGACTTTATATTATGGGTAGAGCTAACATACTCCTTGTTCCTGGCATAATTTTACTGGCATTTTCCTGCTCCGAGAAAACTGCCAATGTTATTAACCCATGCCTCAAATACTCCTGCATTCAGGGAGCCATTGTCCGTGGTGATACCACCAAAAGATCATTGACCTTAGTATTTACGGGGGATGAATTTGCGGACGGAGAAGTGCATATACGAAAGGTGTTGAAAAATCAGAATGTTAAAGCAGCCTTCTTCTTTACTGGCAACTTCTATAGGAATATAGCATTCAAAACCACCGTTGAAGCCCTCAGGAATGATGGCCATTACCTTGGTGCCCATTCAGACAAACACCTGCTCTATTGTGACTGGGATAAACGAGATAGTCTCCTGGTCACGAAAGTTGAATTCACAAAAGACCTTAATGACAATTATGCTGAAATAGAAAAATTCGGTATTTCAAAAAAGGATGCTCCATTCTTCATGCCTCCTTACGAATGGTACAATGACTTCATCAGCAACTGGACTAGTGAAATGGGGTTGCAACTGATAAATTTCACTTCAGGTACAAGATCAAATGCTGATTATACTACTCCTGAAATGCCTAATTATATTGACACCAGTACTATTTACAAGAGTATTATCGATTATGAAACAAATAATCCCAATGGACTTAATGGTTTCATTTTACTGATTCATATTGGTACCGCACCTGAAAGAACTGATAAATTTTATCTTCGTCTGGAAACGCTAATTTCTACGTTACGTGCGAAAAATTATCAATTCTTAAGCTTGCCGGATTTGCTTTCAATGGAATGAATGATGAACATAATAACATAAGCTAACGACATGAACATTTTTCTCATCTTTATCAATCTCATCTTATGGGCAACAGGGCCTAAAACTTCCGAAACATTCGAAGTATATATCAGGGTAAACCAGGTTGGTTATTTACCAGGTGAAAGTAAAACTGCCATTGTCTTTTCAAAACAATCAGTCAGGGAAAATTTTAACCTGCTCAACGTTGAGGGTCAAATTGCAAAAGTCATCAAACCCGTCAGATCAAAGGCTGATGGATGGGATTCCTTCCCGTACAATTACTCGTTAGATTTTACAGATATCCAACAAGAAGGCTCCTACGCTTTGGTGGGAGTTAAATCCGGTGCAAAATCCACCACTTTCAAGATTTCGACAAAAGCTTATTCAGGTTATTCCAATGACTTGCTGGGTTTTATGCAGCAGCAGCGTTGCGGTTATAACCCCTTCCTTGATATTGTCTGCCATCAGAGGGACGGACGATCCATGTACGGCAAAATGCCTGATTCGACCTTTGTAGATGCCAGTGGTGGCTGGCATGATGCCGGGGATCAATTAAAATACCTGATAACGGGCAGCTATGCAACAGCACATATGCTGATGGCATATGAACTATATCTTGATCGGTTTGAAGACAAAGTCAACCACCTTGGGCAACCAGGGCCAAATGGAATCTCTGATATTCTGGATGAGGCAAAATGGGGCCTTGACTGGCTATTGAAGCTCCACCACACTCCGGATCAGCTCATTCACCAAATAGCTGACGACCGTGATCATCGGGGCTGGAAAATGCCTGATAATGATCCGTCAGACTTCGGTTGGGGTCCGAATAGCTATCGCGTCGCTTATTTTGCTACGGGCAAGCCACAAGGTTTGAATAAATATAAAAGTATCGCCACAGGCATGGCTAACCTCGCTGGCCGGTCGGCTGCTGCTCTTACCATTGGTTCACGAATTTGGAGAAATATTGACCGTAGTTTTTCTGAAAAATGCCTTAGATCAGCGAAATCATTGTATCAACTTGGAAAGGATAATGAGGGCTTTCAACAGGGCAATTCTTATGGTGCGCCTTATCGCTATACTGAGGAAACCTGGGCCGACGACATGGAATGGGGCGCTGCAGAACTTTACAAGGTAACAAAAGAAAACTCTTATCTGGAGGATGCTAAGAAATATGCACGCCAAATCAACGTCACTTCATGGATGGAACTCGATTCTGCGGCACATTATCAATATTACCCCTTCATCAACATGGGCCATTATGCACTCTACGAATCCGTTGATGAAGATTTTAAAAACACACTTGCATCTTACTACAGAAGTGGTATTGAAAACACGAAAAAGAGAGCGAGCTCAAATGCATTTGGCATCGGCGTTCCATTTATCTGGTGTTCCAATAACCTTCTCACCAGCCTGATTACTCAAACAATTCTCTACGAAAAAATGACTGGCGATGAAAGTTATCGCCAGTTCATGACTGAGCAAAAAGACTGGCTATTCGGAAGAAATCCGTGGGGTACTTCTATGTTTATGAATATCCCGGAAAATGGTGAATACCCTGTGGATGTACATACCAGCATCTGGGCAATGACAAAACAAGAAGTTCCCGGTGGTCTTGTTGATGGCCCTGTATTTGGGTCTATCTATAAACTATTGAGTGCCTTAGTATTATCTAATGATGATGAGTTCGGAGAGGTGCAAAACTCCTATGTCGTCTATCACGATGACATCGGAGATTACTCAACCAATGAACCAACCATGGATGGAACGGCAGGATCATTGATCATGATGGGGTATTTCTCTCCGGTTATCAAATAATTAATCATTGAGTACAATGATCTTGGTAACTTCAAAGTACCATGAACTACAGAAACATCGACAGAGGTGATTTCATAAAGAAAACCGGCGTCATGACAGGCGGCGCTCTTTTAGCTACCAATTCAACATTCAGCACCAGCAATACGCAGCCAGTAAATAAGCTCCCAAAATGGAAGGGCTTCAACTTCCTCGATTTCTATTCCCCAAACCCACGACCAAATCGTCGTAGAACCAAAGAGGACTACTTCAAATGGATGCAGGATTAGGGCTTTGATTTTGTTCGGGTACCTATGGCCTATCCGGGTTATCTGAAATTCGATCGAAGCCGAAACATTCTACCCGATGAAGTCAGGAATATTGACGAAGAGAAAACAGATGAAGTTGAGGAATTTGTCTATATGTGTAACAAATACAACCTGCATGTTTGCCTCAACCTGCACAGAGCTCCGGGATACTGTGTCAATGCCGGTTTCAATTAGCCCTACAACCTTTTCTATGACGATCAGGCACTTGACGATTTTCTATTCCATTGGGAATACTGGGCAAAGAAGTTCAGGAATGTGTCAAGGGATAAAATCAGTTTTGATCTTTTAAACGAACCAAGCCTTAGGGATGACATGAACGACCAGCATGGCAAAAAGGAAACAATTCCAGGCATGATGTACCGGAAGATCGTAGAGCCGGCAGTTAAGACAATCAAAGGTGTCAATCCAGACCATCTTGTGATAGCTGACGGTAATACCAAAGGACGGGATGTCACGCAGGAAATCACAGACCTCGATGTTGCCCAGAGCTGCCGTGGATATGTACCATCTATCATCTCACATTATAAAGCTTCCTGGGTTTTTAAAGATCTTGAGAATTTACCTCAACCCAAGTGGCCTGGACAAGTAGGTGATGAATACCTCAGCCGAGATATGTTGGTGGACCTCTATAAACCCTGGATTGATCTTGTCAAACAAGGAGTAGGAGTCCACTGTGGTGAATGTGGTTGTTACAACAAAACACCCCATGATGTATTTCTTGCCTGGTTTGGTGATGTTTTGGGTATTCTGAGCGAAAACGGAATCGGGTTTGCCCTTTGGGAAATGACAGGTAGTTTTGGCATGATGAATTCAGGTCGCGAAGATGTTGACTACGAAGACTGGTATGGTGAGAAATTAGACAGGAAGCTTCTTGACCTTCTGATTAAGGTTTGATCGGCTCAGTTTTCACTTTATAAGGTATTATGCACGGCCTATTATCCGTTGATCACTATTCGTTTTTTGAGTCGGGAAATACTTCATAAATTCATACCTTTTAATTCCCTCTATTATGAACCGAAGAAACACACTAAAGAACTTGATGGTAGCTTCAGGAACTCTTGTAGCCCTTCCCTCCTGGGCGCAGGGCTGGACCCTGGGCGACATCACATTGGACGAAATATTTACCAATGGAGAACAAGCCTTATTGACTTCAGTTGCTGATACAATAATCCCTGCCGGTAATTCCATTGGCGCCCTATCCGTAGGTGTTGACACATTTCTTAACAAGCTCTTTGCTCAGTGTTATGAAACTGATGTCCAGGAAAATATTAAGAAACAATTGAATGGCCTGGAAGCTTCTGCGAAAAACGAGTATGGCAAATCATTTCCAGATTGTGATCAGCTACAGAGGCAAAACATCCTTATGGCAAGATCTATCTCGGAAAATGAAGACGAAAGCCAGTTTTTCTCATTGATAAAAAGAGAAACTATACGTGGGTTCAGTACCTCACGAGAGGTTATGGTAGACTATAATGATTATAAAGTTGCACCAGGCTTTTATGATGGCTGTGCAGATGTAAACGCTTAAGACTATGGCTAACTTATTAGATACAGTACAAGATAGAACCTATGATGCCATCGTCATTGGTTCAGGAGCAACTGGTGGATGGGCGGCTAAGGAGCTCTGTGATAATGGACTAAAAACACTTTGTCTTGAAAGAGGTCGAAATGTAGAACACATCAAAGATTACCCCACGGCATCAAAAGCACCATGGCAATTCGAGTTCCGAGGTACTGTGCCGCTGGATAAAAGGCTTGATCATAAAAGTGCCCGACGCCTCGATGAAGCAACACTTCACTGGGCGTTGAAAGATGATGAACAACCATTTATTCAGGAGAAACCCTTTCGATGGTTTCGAGGATACCATGTTGGCGGAAAATCGCTGCTTTGGGCCAGGCAGACACAACGCTGGAGTGATTTCGATTATGAAGGTCCCGCCAGGGATGGGTTTGCTGTTGACTGGCCAATACGGTATAAAGATGTAGAGCAATGGTATACTCACGTAGAAAAATTTGCAGGTGTTTCAGGTGGTAAGGATGGCATCGCAGTATTGCCAGACAGTGAAACACAGCCAGGTTTTGACCTGAGTTGCATCGAAAAACATTTCAAGGAAAGCATCAGGAAAAATTACGGCGATACGCGTCACCTGGTACAGGCTCGATGCGCCCATCTCACTGACCCACAGGACATCCACAAACAGCAAGGCCGTTCACGTTGTGTAAGTCAGAGGCAGTGCAACAGGGGTTGTATTTTTGGTGCTTACTTTAGCAGCAATTCATCGACTATCCCGTGGGCATTGAAAACTGCTAATTTGACCATGAGGCCTGATTCGGTGGTCCATTCAATCATTTACAATGACAAAAAGGGGAAAAAGGGTAAAGCTACCGGCGTTCGGGTAATCGATGCAAAATCCAAAGATGTGATTGCGTACTATGCCAAAATAATTTTCGTTAATGCCTCAACCCTTAATACCAATGCGATTTTGATGAATTCTAAATCATCCAGGTTCCCTAATGGACTTGGTAATGACAGTGGCGTTTTGGGTAAGTACATTGCATGGCACAACTACCGAGGGAAAGCTAACGCTCAATCTGATGGATTTAAAGATAAGAAAACAGCAGGTGGAAGTCCTACGCATGCATACATCCCACGCTTCCGAAATGTAAGGGAGCGGGATACAGACTTTCTAAGGGGTTACGCTATTGGTATCGGTGGTGGCAGAGGATCCAGATCTGATACCGATCCCATCGGGGACCAGTTGAGAGAAAACTTACTATATAGGAACCTTGGCAACTGGAACATCAGCAGTTGGATGATGGGTGAAGTTGTCCCCATCGAGGAAAACCACATTCGGCTTCACAATGAGCTAACAGATAAATATGGGATACCACAATTGATCGTCTCCTGTGACTGGACAGAGAATGATGATAAGATGGTGAAGGACTATATGGAGCAATCCGAAGAAATGTTTGAAAAGGCAGGTTTCATCAATATCACTTCTGTTGACACACATTCACCTCCGGGGTCAGACATTCATGAAGTTGGTGGTGTAAGAATGGGTAATGATCCCAAAACTTCTATGCTTAACAAGTGGAATCAATTGCATCATTGTAAAAATGTTTTCGTCAGCGATGGGGCTTGCATGACCTCGACCGGTACACAAAACCCAACCCTTACATTTATGACCTTGACGGCACGGGCGGCCAATCACGCTGTAGAAGAACTGAACAAAAGAAATATCTAATAAGACTAAATTTTTTACCAAAATGAAAAAACACATTGTATTAGCATTAGCAGTACTAGCAATAGTTTTTGACTATTCATCCGTATCTGCTCAGAAAAAAGGACTGTATACTGCCGAGTTAGGTATCGCTCCTTATACTTTCAGAAGGAGTTTTCCAAAAGGTCTTGAAGCCACCCTGGATACCATCCAAATGATGGGGTTTACAGAAATTGAAGGCGGTGGTGGACGCGGTGTTGATCTGGCTGATTACAGGAAGATGTGTGAAGCAAGGGGCATCAGCATTCCATCGATGGGTACCGGTTACAACCAATTAGTTGAGGATCCTCAAGGTATTGCCGACAAGGCCAGGATTCTTGGCGCTAAATATGTGATGTGTGCCTGGATAGATCATGAGCGGGGAAATTTCACACTTGAAAATGCCCAAAAAGCAGTGGCAGATTTCAATGCCGCCGGAAAGGTGCTGAAAGAAAACGGGGTGACATTCTGTTACCATACTCACGGTTATGAGTTTCAACCTTACGAGGACGGTACTTTGATGGATTACATCATTAAGAATACCAATCCTGAATACGTCTCTTTTGAAATGGATGTTTTCTGGGTTCAATTTGGTGGTGGTGATCCGGTTAAGTTGCTGAAAAAGTACAAAGACCGCTGGAAGCTTATCCACTTAAAAGACATGCACAAAGACACTAAGAAAGATATGACCGGTCTTACCGATGGCGACAACGATGTGGCTTTTGGAACTGGGCAAATGGATATTCCCGGTATAATTAAAGCGGCTAACAAAATAGGAATTAAACATTTTTTCATTGAAGACGAAAGCAGTTTCCCTTCTACCCAGGTACCAAAGAGTATTGCTTATTTAAAAAGTCTTTAGATTAGCTAAATTTAAAATTAAAATGCCCATGACTAATGTCCTGGGCATTTTTTTGAAACGAATTTCAGGTAATCCAATCATCTAAATGCTTTTATTTCTCACTTCAGAATAAGAAAATATATTCTAAAATTCTCACAGAAGTAATGGCACTCTTTAACTAATCTTACACTGTGAAAGAAAACAAATCCGAAGTACGTTTTTGGGCGGCTTTAAAGGATTTTATGAAGGACCGGTTCAATCTTCATGAAGATGCAGAACGGGAAAGCACAACCATTAGTGACATTAAAAAGGGTGTGGAATTCAAGGGAGCTAATCTCTGGATTCTCGTATTTGCCATTTTGATTGCCTCTATTGGGCTAAATGTTAACTCTACAGCGGTTATTATCGGTGCAATGCTCATCTCACCCCTCATGGGACCAATTATTGGCATTGGATTAGGCGCCGGAATTAATGATCTTGAACTTATCAAGAAGGCCATGCGAAATCTCGGTGTGGCAGTGCTGGTCAGTGTGCTCACGTCCTCACTTTACTTTTTGATCACTCCTTTGCATGAAGCACAATCCGAACTGCTGGCCAGAACCAATCCAACATTGTGGGATGTATTAATCGCTTTCTTTGGAGGATTGGCAGGTATTGTTGCTGGTTCACGTAAGGAGAAATCAAATGCCATTCCGGGTGTGGCCATTGCCACCGCGTTGATGCCACCTCTCTGCACTGCAGGGTACGGCCTTGCCAATGGTAATTGGTACTATTTCGTTGGTGCATTTTATCTCTTCTTTATCAATAGCGTGTTCATAAGTGTAGGTACATTCCTGATAGTTCGTGCACTGAAATATCCTAAACGAAAATTTGAGGATGCCGCCACAGAAAAACGTGTAAAATCATATATTCTCATTTTTGTCTTGATAACTATTATTCCGAGTATTTACCTGGCTTATAATGTTGTCAGAAGAACATTATTTGAGCAAAATGCCCGAAATTTTGTTAATACCGAATTCATTTTCGATCAAACCCAGGTTATTAACCAACGCTATTCATTGCAGGATGAAAAGAGCATTATCGAATTAACGCTCTATGGGAAAATCCTTGCAAATGAGGAAATCGATATGCTCAAGAGGAAAATGACCAATTACAAACTCCGTGATACTGAGCTCGTAGTAAGGCAAGGCTACCAGGAGGACAATGCCGAACAAACCAAACAGGAGTTTGAAAGAATGAGCGAATCACTGAAGGTTGACATTCTCGAAAACTTCTATTCCAACAGTGAAGAAGTTATCAAATCAAAAGATGAACAAATCAGCCTGCTGGAAAGGGAACTCCTCAGGATTCGCATTAAACAATACCCCATTAGTGATATCTCCCGTGAACTAAAAATTCAGTATGAAGATCTAAATGATTTTTCAATTGGTGATATGATGAACCAAAATAGCGATACGTTCACCTATGCAGTCCTCTCATTTAAGAAGCGACTTAGCTCGAAAGATTTCGTCAAAATTGAAGAGTGGCTGAAAGTCCGTACAAAAGCAGATTCATTGATTGTAGTAGTAAAGTAATCCATAGTTTAAGTCAACAAGATGATACAATCCATCAATACCAAACGCCTTTATTCATTGGATGCGCTACGAGGTTTTGATATGTTTTGGATTATGGGCGCTGAGGGAATATTTCACCAACTTTCAAAAATTACGGGACTACCTTTTTGGAATAGCATCTCCAATCAATTCGATCACCCAGCCTGGCACGGATTCGCCTTTTATGATTTAATTTTTCCTTTGTTCCTGTTTCTGGCAGGCGTAGCCACTCCCTATTCCATCGGAAAACAACTCGAAGATGGAAAAAGCAGGAAAACACTTTTAACACGGGTTATAAAAAGAGGATTGATCCTTGTCCTCCTGGGTATCATCTATAATAATGGACTGGAACTTCGACCAATCGAAGAAATAAGATTTGGAAGTGTTCTGGGGCGCATTGGACTGGCTTATATGTTTGCCAACATCATTTACCTGTACACCCGGCAAAGAGGACAAATCATCTGGTTTGTTTCTCTGCTTATTGGCTACTGGTTCTTGCTTTTATTCGGTTCTGCTCCTGGATACCCAATGGGAGATTTAACAATGGCCGGTAATTTGGTTTCTTACCTCGATACCTTAATGATGCCTGGTAAATTGTATCTGAAAATACATGACCCCGAAGGTTTGGTATCTGTAATCCCCGCTATCTCAACCGCTCTGCTGGGTATCTATACCGGGACTTTATTGAAAAACACACTGGTTGAAAAAAATAAAGAAACAGTAATACGATTAGTAGTAACCGGTGTTGTTCTCATTATTGTTGCTCAAATCTGGAACCTGGTTTTCCCAATCAACAAAAATCTCTGGACAAGTTCATTCACCTTGCAATGCGGTGGTTTGAGCATGCTATTAATGGCTGCTTTCTATTATGTTATAGATATCCAGGGCCACACTAAATGGGCTTTCTTCTTCAAAGTAATAGGCATGAATTCTATATTAATTTACATGTCAGGTTCATTTATTAATTGGAGGTATACTACAACTGCCATATTCCAATGGTTAGACCAGATAGTTGGGGAGCCTTATAACGTTGTTGTTTTAGTTTTTTGCTTAGTAGCTGTCAAATGGGTCTTTTTGTACATTCTTTACAGACAGAAGCTCTTCTTGAGGGTTTGATGCCTCTACATCTCAAACAAATTCCACCCTTGAGACCCGCCCGAATAACATGGTCGGACAGAGAAGAAGGAGAGTGTTTTATTTGCTTTATTTCATCCCCCTCTACCCTCTATCCGTAGAGTTCCGCAGGGCTCTGTATTAAATTGACCGGCAAGGGTAGTTATCTCAAATGACGTATTTTTGATACCAAACACTAACCACTAAACAAAGTTTATAGGAACCGTTATGAAGTACTTATTTATATTATTAGCCGGGTCTATTCTGATGTTATCCTGTTCAAAAGAAACGAAGAAATCACCTGACATGGACAATCTTTTTGCCTGGTGTATTGTTCCCTTTGATGTCAAGCAAAGATCACCACAGGAGCGAATTGACATGCTGCAACGGCTTGGTTTCAAGAGCTATGCCTACGATTGGCGAACAGAACACCTTGATGAAATGGCTATGGAATTGCAACTCGCTCAAAATAGTGGAATTGAAGTCAAATCTGTCTGGATGTGGCTGGATCCCGCCAGTGACAGTCTTGGCGCTCTAAGCCCGGATAACGAAAGGGTCTTTCAGATCATTGAAGACATTGGATTGAAAACTGAGCTTTGGGTAAGCTTTCCTGAAAGTTATTATAAAGACCTGAGCGATAGTGCCGCGATGGACAAAGGCGTAAAGATTGTTGAGTATTTAAGCATCAGGGCACAGAAGCTCGGCTGCAAAGTCGGTTTATATAACCATGGTGCCTGATTTGGAGAGCCTGTAAACCAGGTTAAAATAATTCAGGCCCTCCCCGACCATGAACTTGGCATAATTTTCAACTTTCATCATGCCCACACCCAATTGGATTACTACCCTGAGATTGTAGAAACCATGCTCCCGTACCTGTGGTCTGTCAATATCAACGGCATGAAAAAAGATGGTCCCAAAATTATCACTGTCGGGCAGGGTGAAGAGGAACAACAGATGATCCAGTTATTGCTGGATAAAGGATTCTCAGGGCCTTTTGGTATTCTTGGCCATATTGAAGAGGCGGATGTGGAGGTCATCCTGAAAGGTAATCTGGATGGATTTGCTGGCCTTGAATTAACCCGTTAGCCGAGGGGTTACTGAACCTGTTTATTCAATAAGTCATAGGCAATAATCGGTGAGCCAGATAATAATCGAAGGCTGTCAGATTGACTCAATATGATTTTAATCAGGTAAAACTTAATATTAAAATCTCCTTGTTCTATTTAGAGTTTCATAACTTAGTATGGCATATCATCAATAAACAGTCATGGGGAAAAAATCAAGCGGTAAGGGGAGTCAGAAGATCAAGGAACTCAAAAAGAAAAAAAAGGCCCTCAGTGGGAAAATTCAAAAACTAAAGAGAAAACTAAAGGATAAGACAAAATCTAAAATCAAGAAAAAAAAGGGTAAAGAGGTAACCAAAGGAGATCAGGCTGCTACAGGAAAACAAAAAGATAAGCAACAAAAAAAAGTCGGTTCATTCGATAGGGATAAGGTGACTTCCCTCAACGGGAATCATAGTAGTAGTGCTGATTTTAACGTAAGGGATGGCCTAGCAAAAATGCAATCATTGAATAGTCTCGGGGAATTGGAAGCATTTACAAAAGGTGAAACACGAAGCTATATTGTTAGAGCTATTCCGGCTAAAATCAGGAAATTGCAAAAGTTATCCAAATAATCATCATTTAACTAACACTTGGTTGGCAGAATTAGTCACTACATCGATCAATTAGCTTAATTTTGGCCTCCGAATGGAGATATTAGGACTTGACATTGGAGGCTCAGGTATAAAAGGTGCCATTGTAGACACATCGGAGGGGATATTACTTACACCCAGGCATCGCATTGAAACGCCCCAACCAGCAACCCCAAAGGCGGTAATTACCACTGTAAATGAGATCATAGACTTTTTCAATTGGAAAGGCCCGGTCGGATGTGGATTTCCTGCAGCCATCGTGAATGAAGTAGTGATGACAGCTTCCAATATCGACGATAGTTGGATTGGCCTGAATGCAGCTGACGAAATAAAGAAGTTAACGGGGTGTGCAGCACACCTGATCAACGATGTAGATGCCGCCGGCCTTGCCGAAGTTATTTACGGTGCCGGTAAAGGTGTAAAAGGCTCTGTATTAATGGTGGCTGCAGGAACAGGCATAGGTACCGCGTTGTTTTACGATGGCAAACTATTCCCAAATACGGAACTGGGCCATTTGCGATTGAAAAGTGGTAAAATCAGCGAGAAATATGCAGCCAATTCAATTAAGGAAGAAAAAGACCTGTCATGGAAAGAATGGGCCGGTCGCCTCAATGAATATCTAAACCTACTCGATGACCTGTTCTGGCCCGAATTAATTATTTTTGGTGGAGGGGTAAGCAAGTACCATGAAGAGTTCTTTAAATACCTCCAAATACGCCCACGTATTGTCCCTGCTAAAATGAAAAACGAAGCGGGAATGATTGGTGCTGCCATTCACGCCAGGATCAAGGAGTTTAGTGATTGATCCCTAAGAAGAGGGTTGTCTTACAATCGACGCTTCAGTTCAGAGCTCACAATTACAAATAATACCGGGTAAACCCAAAGCGCTTTTTCTGTCTTTCCTTTCTATCTGCATTATTTATTTTAGCTTAACGGGTAAGGCAGGGTCGCTAGGCTTACCATTGTTGTTAGGCATAATTCCCCTTTTTTCGGGTCGAAAATAATTAAACACTACAAAAAATATATCCATATCACAACAAAATAAAGAAACGAATTAAAAACAATGAACTAATCAGATATGAATATGTGGATGAATACAAATCAATAAGCCCTTGTCTGCTTTTATATTTTTCTACACAGCCAATGATAAGACCTGTTAGAAAGCATAGGTTTGAAGAATATGAGTTGATTCTACAGGGAACTCTAAAAAAGGAAGGGACTCACCAATCACTTGCTTAAAATGACTAATGATTGGTAATGACAGCCTTCCCATAAACCAGCCAGTGTCATCGGCTGATTATTATTCAATTTAATGTAATCGCAATCTCAGAACTCAAGGCTTCCCCATAAATGGTTGCCATTTGACCAGTACATATTTATCCTTACCATGCTCCTGAAGCAATAAGAATCCAAATTCATAA
>JAQCLE010000060.1 GCA_027592755.1 Bacteroidota bacterium
AACTCGAAAAGCGTTAGACTTTCATACTTTTTCTCCATATCTTGGAACTTAACTTTAGCTTTAAATTACTCATTAATATACTCAATATCAATGAGTTAATAAAGCATTTTACACGGTTTATTTGTTCAAAATATTTATTTATTAAGTGCCTATTTCAATAGATTGATTAGGCACTCAATCATCGTCGTTGCCTTTTCATTCTTATTTTAGCACCTCAAAATGGAAAATATCTACCATTCCGGTTTCAAACTAGGTGTTCTTGGTGGTGGCCAACTAGGCCGCATGCTCATTCAGTCAGCAATCGATTTCAATCTTGATGTGAAAATTCTGGATCCTGACGCCAATGCTCCATGCAAGGACATTGCGACGGAATTCGTCCATGGGAAGCTAACGGATTATGATACCGTCATGTCATTTGGACGGGATTGCGACGTCCTCACCATTGAGATTGAGAATGTCAATACCAAAGCACTTAAAGATTTGCAAATGATGGGGAAAAAAGTCTGGCCCCAACCGGAGATCATAGAATTGATCCAGGATAAAAGGGTGCAGAAGGAATTCTATCGAAACAACAACATTCCGACAGCTGATTTCTCATTAGTGGAAAACCGAGAAGAAGTGGCAGCCCAACGGAATAGAATTCCCTTTGTTAACAAATTGGGAAAAGAAGGATACGATGGCCGTGGTGTCCAGGTGATCAGAACCATAGAAGATCTTGAATCAGCTTTTGATGTTCCTGGCCTTATTGAAGACCTCATTGATTTTGATAAGGAAATCTCGGTGATTGTTGCCAGAAATGAATCCTGTGAGATCAAATCATTTCCCGTGGTTGAGCTGGTCTTCCATCCAACCGCCAACCTCGTGGAGTATCTGTTCTCCCCAGCTCAAATCAGTGGGGAGATTGAACAGAAAGCCCAAAAAATAGCCAAAGATGTAATTGAAAAGCTCGGCATGGTCGGCCTTCTGGCAGTCGAAATGTTCGTCACAAAAGATGGTAAGGTACTGGTAAATGAAATTGCACCGAGAACGCATAACAGTGGCCACCAAACCATCGAGGGTAATGTCACCTCCCAGTTTGAGCAACACCTGAGAGCTATTCTTAGTATGCCACTTGGGGACACCGGGATGGTCATACCGACGGCAATGGTTAATGTTTTGGGAGGAGCTGGTTTCACCGGAACGGCCGTTTACCAGGGGATGAAAGAGGTTTTAGCTATTGATGGAACTCATGTCCACCTTTATGGAAAGAAAATCACAAAACCATTTCGTAAAATGGGCCATATAACCATCACAGACAACGACATTGAAAGTCTGAGAAACAAGGTTAACTTAGTCAGGAACACCCTAAAAGTAATAGCATGAGCACACCAAAAGTAGGAATAATTATGGGTAGTGAATCAGACCTCAATGTGATGTCGGAAGCTGCTCAAATCCTTGAAGATTTGGAGGTACCTTTCGAACTTACCATCGTTTCAGCCCATCGCACGCCCCATCGTATGATAGAATATGCCGAAAAAGCGAAGGGTCGTGGCTTAAAGGTGATTATTGCCGGAGCAGGAGGTGCAGCTCATTTACCTGGAATGGTGGCATCTGTAACGACTCTGCCCGTGATTGGTGTACCTGTCAAGTCAAGAAATTCTATTGATGGCTGGGATTCTATATTATCCATTTTACAGATGCCTGGTGGTGTTCCTGTGGCTACCGTGGCACTGGATGGAGCCAAAAATGCGGGAATTCTTGCTGCTCAAATTGTTGCTACATCCGATGAAAACATTGCGAAGAATCTTGATGCCTACAAAAAAGAGTTGAAAATAAAAGTTGAAGAATCAGCTACGAAAATTGAATCGCGGGGGTGGAAGGGCAGTGCTATTGGTTTCAAAAAATAACTCCTTATTAAAAGGCTAAAAGGCCCGACGTTCCAGATTAAGTCATGTTATGGAGGAAGAACCAACAATAGTTCCGGTATATGAAACGTCAACATTTAAAAAAGGCATAGGATTTATTACTGTGGCCGTGGTGTTGACCATTTTGCTTTATTTTTTAAAACCCGATGAACCTGACTACGATCAAGTGGTGTCATCAGGCACTTCTGAAATCATTGAACACCTGCTTCCAGATGGATCCATCATACAACTTAATGCTAAATCTGAGATTAAATACTCATCTGAAGCGTGGGAAGAGGAATGAAAAGTAATAATCACCGGTGAGGTATTTTTTGATGTTAAAACAAATGAAGTGCCCTTTTATATATTAGTTGGAGATGCTGATCTCAAGGTATTGGGAGGAAGTTTCAACATCCGCTCAAGGGATGGACTTATTATTATTGCCTGTAAGACTGGAAATGTATCCGTTGCCCATGCATCTGGTGAGACCGACCTAACACCAGGTCTTGCAATAAAAATCATCAGAAAGGAATCGCATGACCCACCATTTCCAGTTGACCTGGATCGGATTGGGAGTTGGCGGTAAGGTAAGTACTGAATTATACGATTACGATTTTTAGAATGGCAGGTCGTCGTCCTCGAGGCTTTCCTTATCAATTGTTGAGTTTTTAAGCCAATCGGGTTCCGCAGCAGGTGATGCCTTTTCCACCGGGGTGCTTTCTGGCACATAAGGTTGTGACTCCATTTGCTGCATCGGGTTCACCTTCCAGGCCTGCAAAGAATTGAAGTATTTAACCTGGCCCTGCGGATCAGTCCATTTCCTGCCTTTGAGGTTAAATTCGACATCGATTTCGTCTCCAGGATTGAAAGGATCAATCAGAGCACACTTGTCTTGTGTCAACTCAAATTTTACAAATTCAGGATACATTGGATTTTCAGCATACTCTATCACAAACTCTCTTTTTTGGAATGAATCAGTGATTTTTGATGTTTCAAATTTTTCTGTCAGTTTGCCTTTGATGTTCATTGCTGTGGATTAAAATTCTAATGTTAATTGATCTCCCGAACTTAAATCTTTTTCAGCCAAATTTGAAACTGAAAGACCAAGAAGTCTTACAGGATTAATTTCAATGTCACATTGGAGCAAAAGTTCCCGGGTTATTTCAAGAATTAATTTGAGGTTATCAAAATTATTTACCAGTGTTTTACTTCTGGTGATCTGTTTGAAATCTGAATATTTTAGCTTGAGCGTGAGTGTTCTGCCAACACCTTCCACTTTCTTCATTCGGTTAAAAACAACCTCTCCAATTTCTTCCAGTTCAACCATCATCTCATCAAAAGTGGCAAGATCCGTCTCAAAGGTATTCTCAGCTGCAATTGATTTTCTTGGTCTGTTGGGTTCAACATTTCGCTCGTCTATGGCCCGGGCTATGTTATAGTAATACCTGCCTGATTTCCCAAATATTTTCATGAGTTTGCTCAATTCCCATTGTTTCAAATCAGCACCCGAATTGATGCCCATATCATGCATCTTTTTAGTAGTCACTTTGCCAATTCCGTGAAATTTGTGGATTGGTAAAGTCTCGACAAATGCTTCGGCTTTCTCAGGGGGTATCAAAAAAAGCCCATCAGGCTTGTCCTGATCTGATGCGATTTTCGCTAGGAATTTATTGATGGAGATTCCAGCAGAGGCGGTTAACTGCGTTTCTGTCTTTATACGTTGCCTGATCTCTTTTGCGATGAGGGTAGCAGACGGCATCCCCTTTTTATTTGACGTCACGTCCAGATAAGCCTCATCAAGCGAAAGGGGTTCTACCAGGTCCGTGTATTCATGAAAAATGGTTCTAATCTGCTTTGAAACGGCCGTGTATACCTCAAAATGAGGCTTTACGAAAATAATCTCCGGGCAACGCTTGAAAGCCGTAACCGATGGCATGGCTGAATGGACACCAAATTTCCTTGCCTCATAACTGGCAGCGGCAACCACACCACGCTGACTACTACCTCCGACGGCAACAGGTTTACCCCTCAGGTCAGGGTTATCACGCTGCTCAACGGACGCAAAAAAGGCATCCATATCAATATGGATAATTTTTCGGATTGACATCTTCGGTTCTGATTTTAGGGCACCAAAATGCTCCACTTTCTTAGATGCAAGTCAAGATGCTTACTGCTCCTGGTCATGATTTTATCTTATGTGATGTGGCCTATATAACATATATCAAACGTATTCATTTTACAAAAAAAACCAATTTACATGATCAAAAAGATAGAGGTATTAATTCAAACACTTAATATCGTATTGAATGGTGTTTACTTTTGATCGGGAGATTCATATTTTTGTTTAACATTATTCCATGGCATTCCCAATAAGTAAAGAAGCAATTCTGGTATTTAACAAAGATGGAGTCATCTTCCATTCTGAGCTAGTAAAACTCAATGTTTACGAGGAATTGTTTTCTGATTTTCCAAAATACCGTGAGGAAATTCATCAATACAACAGGCGCTCGGTAGGAACACCGCCCAAAATGAAATTCATGCACATCTGTGGAAATATCCTAAAACTGCCGGATACCGACGAAAAAGTTGCCCACTACATGAGGCTTTCGGAGTTATACCTCAATCTTAAACTAAAGCAAGCACCACTTGTTGAAGGTGTCAGGGATTTCCTCCAAAGACACATAGAGAACATCAAATTTGTATGCTCAGAAGCCAAAGTAGAAGAAATAGAGGAACAATTGCGCTACAGTAACCTGAGGGAGGAATTCAAGGATGTTTACGGTCACCCGCATGAAAAAAGAGACATTTTATTTTCAATAAAAGGACGGTTTGAAGAGGATATCATCTTTTTTGGAGATTCTTTAAATGACTGGAAAGCAGCCAAGGAAGCGGGTGTTCAGTTTATTGGCATTGATGCCTCAGATTTCAGTAACCCACTTCAGGGCCGGCCGGTCCATATTGTGGGAAGTTTTGATGAATTGATGTAATCCTGATTATTTGCTGTTCTGGCATTCTTTAATGGCTTCCTGGGCTAACCTTTGTTGAGTATGGGCATCCGCCAGGGCTCCTTCTGCAATTTCTGTTTGTTTTTGTGCCGTATTCGCATTTTTCTGAGCCTCATCATAGTATAATTGAGCATGGCCAGCTTGTCTGTCAGCTTCAGAAGCTTTTATATAAGCAAATACAAAAAAGTACAGCATGAAAAAACCACAAAATGCGGTGATGGCAATAGAGGCAAATTTTACAGATTTCTTATTTATCAGGAGTTGAACGATGTACCACATAAGACCAAAAAATGCCAATAGGATAACGATGTAAAGCGCAAACGACATCTTGAATGGAATTTGATTCTTATGCAAGATAGAAAAACTTAGAGCTTGTTCAAACCCTCTTCCAATGCTTTAATCTTGGCTTCAGCATCGGCCTGCTTCTTCTTTTCTATATCAACCACCTGGGGTGGAGCATTGTTCACAAAGCGTTCATTGCTCAGTTTCTTACTCACTGAAGCCAGGAACCCACGGTTGTACGCCAGTTCTTTTTCCATTTCCTTTCGATGACTTTTAACATCTATTTGTGCATTCATCGGGATAAAGAACTCACCCGATTGTAAAACAAAACTCATGCAATTGTCAGGCTTTTCATTGGTAAACGTCAGGCTATTGAGATTGGCCATTTTGCTGACTACTGATGCCACATTAGTAAAGGTATTGATATCCTTTGCTTTGATTTCAAGTTGCAGCGCCTCTTTGGGGGACAGGTTATTCGAATTTCTCAGGTTCCTGATATTGGTTACAATCTCAAAAGCCATGTTTGCTTCCCCAATTAAAGCCTCATCAAATGATTTAATTTTTGGCCACTCAGTGACAAGAAGGGCATCTTCTGGTTTACGGTCGGCTATCTGTTGCCATATTTCCTCTGTAAGAAATGGCATAAAGGGGTGGAGTATTTTGGCAATATTTTCCTGGAAGGCGATCGTTGCCTTATAAGTTTTTCCATCAATTGCTTCACCAAAGGCCGGTTTGATCATTTCAAGATACCATGAACAATAGTCATCCCAGATGAGCTTGTATACGGTCATCAAAGCATCAGACATCCTGAACTTGCCGAAATGGTCTTCCATCTCAGTCAGGGCCTGGTTGAACCTTGCATCAAACCATCGTAATGCAAAATCATTATCATCATTAGATGCTTTTTCATCCACATCCCAATTTTTAATCAATCTGAAGGCATTCCAGATTTTATTGGCGAAATTCCTTCCCTGCTCGCAAAGCTTGATGTCAAACAAAAGGTCATTTCCGGCAGGAGATGAAAACAGCATTCCGGTTCTCACACCATCAGCGCCATATTGCTTGATCAACTCAAGTGGTTCCGGGGAATTTCCCAGTGACTTGGACATCTTTCTACGAAGTTTGTCCCGGACAATGCCTGTTAGGTATACATTTTTGAAGGGAGGTTTCCCGGTGTATTCATATCCTGCAATAATCATCCTTGCTACCCAGAAAAAGAGAATCTCCGGAGCCGTGACCAGTGTTTCGGTCGGGTAGAAGAAGTCAAGATCCTTATTTTCACCAGCAATGATTTTGCCTTTTTCCCGATCAAAGGCCTCATTTTTGAAACCATCAAAAACAGCTAGCGGAAAAAGCCATGAGGAAGCCCAGGTATCAAGCACATCCTCATCCTGTTTCAGGTCGTTTATTGTCAGACTGGCATTGCCAGTTTTTTCTTTGGCCAGTTTTAGAATCTCGTCCTCCGTTTCCCCAACGACAAAGTCATTCTCACCTTCTCCATAATAATAAGCTGGAATCTGTTGGCCCCACCAAAGTTGCCTTGAAATGCACCAATCCCGAACATTTTCCATCCAGTGATTATAGGTATTTTTAAATTTTGGCGGGTAGAGCATCACCTCGTCATCCATCACGGCCTGGTGGGCCTTTCGGCTGATCTCTTTCATTTTGATGAACCACTGCAATGACAGTTTTGGTTCTACAACTGTGTTGGTCCTTTCCGATCTGCCGATTTTGGTAATGAACTCCTCTTCTTTTACGATCAGACCGGCTTCATTCAAATCCTTGATTATTTGTTTTTTAACAGCAAAGCGATCTTTTCCAACATATGCCGGAATCTCACACTTTTCATTTAAGGTGCCATCGAGGTTGATGGTGTCAATCACTTCAAGGTTATGCCTTAGCCCGATGTCATAGTCATTCTGATCATGAGCCGGGGTTACTTTGAGGCAACCCGTACCGAAGTCAAGTTCAACGTAATCATCGCCAATAATCGGTATTTCCCTATCGATGAAAGGGACAAGCGCTTTTTTGCCAATTAAATGCTTATGCCTTTTATCCTTCGGGTTTACCGCAATTGCAGTATCACCCATGATTGTCTCCGGACGTTGTGTAGCGATAACCACAAAATCATTAGAGTCCTTAATCCGGTATTTGATGGAATAGAGTATTGCTTTTTCTCCCTCTTCCTTGTGTAGGACTTCCTCATTTGAGAGTGCGGTTTGGGCCTCACAATCCCAATTGATCATTCTTAAACCACGGTAGATGTAGCCCTTTTTGTGAAGGTCAACAAATACCCGAATGACAGCTTTGTAGTAGCCTTCATCCATTGTGAAGGCTGTGCGTTCCCAATCACAGGACGCACCCAGTTTCTTAAGTTGCTCAAGAATGATTCCGCCATATTTCTCTTTCCATTCCCAAGCATGTACCATGAATTCATCCCGGGTGAGATCACTTTTCTTAATGCCTTTCTCCCGGAGCATCCGCACCACTTTGGCTTCTGTGGCAATTGACGCATGATCTGTTCCCGGCACCCAACAAGCTTCCTTGCCTTCCATCCTGGCCTTCCTGATGAGTATATCCTGTATGGTGTTGTTTAGCATGTGCCCCATGTGCAGAACACCCGTAACATTTGGAGGAGGTATTACGATGGTATAGGGCTCCTTCCCAGAATTAGAATTGGCATGAAAATAATTATGGTCCAGCCAATATTGATACCATTTGTCTTCAACTGATCTCGAATCGTACTTTGATGATAAACTCATTCCTGATCTAATATTATTGTAGCTTGTTGTCTATGACAACCCTCCTAAAAGAGGGTGTAAAACTAAAGTTTCTATTGTAAAGCAATAAGAGTAAATGGTAGGTTTTGTAACGTTGTTGAGGTGCTTAGTGGTTCGATCCATCCAAATCTGAACCGTTTTGAATCCTTTTTCACTAAATTTGATCTCTCAAAAATGGATTCTGCATGCCAGTAAAGCAGGTTATTTATCAGCCAAAAAACCACATTAGGATTGTAACAGCGGCTTCGCTTTTTGATGGTCATGATGCTGCCATCAATATCATGCGGAGGATCATTCAGGCCACTGGTGTTGAGGTTATCCACCTGGGGCATAACCGGTCTGTTCAGGAAATTGTTAACTGTGCCATCCAGGAGGATGCCAATGCCATAGCGCTTACCTCGTACCAGGGTGGGCATGTAGAATATCTAAAGTACATGTATGACCTATTGAAAGAACAGGGTTCCAACCATATAAAAATTTTTGCGGGTGGAGGTGGCACTTTCCTGCCCGAAGAAATTAAGGAATTGCAGGATTATGGAATTGCAAGAATCTATTCACCGGACGATGGCCGAGAAATGGGTTTGCAGGGAATGATCAATGACCTTGTAGAAAATAGTGATTATCCAATTGGGAGTACTCTGATCGGGCAGTTGGAAAATATTGATGATCATAGGACCATTGCCAGACTGATATCAGCAGCAGAGAATTTCCCTGATAATTTCAAAACTATTCTTGATCAGATTGGCATAAAGGCAAACGCTTCCAAAGCACCAATCCTGGGAATAACGGGAACTGGTGGGGCGGGAAAATCATCTCTTGTTGATGAATTGGTCAGGCGGTTTCTGGTGGATTTTGAGGACAAGAGAATTGGTATTGTTTCTGTTGATCCTTCTAAACGCAAAACCGGGGGAGCTTTGCTGGGTGATCGCATTCGAATGAATGCTATCGATCATCCACGAGTATTTATGCGGTCGCTGGCCACGAGGCAATCCAATCTCGCTTTGTCGAAGTATGTACAGGATGCGGTGGATATCCTCAAAGCAGCCAATTTTGACCTGATAATCCTGGAAACATCAGGGATTGGACAATCAGATACGGAGATTGCAGAGCATTCCGATATATCGTTATACGTTATGACTCCGGAATTCGGTGCAGCAACACAACTTGAAAAGATTGATATGTTGGATTTTGCAGATGTTGTGGTAATCAATAAGTTCGATAAAAGGGGCTCCCAGGATGCGTTGCGAGATGTAAAGAAACAATATAAACGGAACCATAACCTGTTTGACAGCAAAGATGATGACATTCCTGTTTTTGGAACCATTGCCTCTCAGTTCAATGATCCCGGAACGAACACGCTTTATAAAGCTCTGGTAGATAAGATTGCTGAAAAAACCGGCGCAGATCTTAAGTCCTCATTTAAAGTGAGTGACGAAATGTCTGAGAAAATATTTATCATACCTCCAAATAGGACTCGCTACTTGTCAGAAATTACAGAGACCCTAAGAGGTTATGACAACCGAGTAATCCAACAGTCAACAATTGCTCGGAAACTTTATAGCATCAGAAATACAATTGATGTTCTTAAAGAAAACAACCAGGATGATTTGCTTCAACCACTTGAAGAGACATACCAAAAGATAAAACTGGAGCTTAACCCTATCAATAAAAAGTTCATTGAGGATTGGCCTGCTAAGGTTAAGAAATACAGGAATGAAATTTTTTCCTACACCATAAGAGATAAAGAGATTACGGTTCAAACACATTCGAAATCCTTATCACATACTCAAATCCCAAAAGTGTGTCTGCCGCGCTATGAATCCTGGGGGGATATTCTCAGATGGAGTCTTCAGGAAAATGTTCCCGGAGAGTTTCCTTTCACCGCCGGAGTTTTCCCATTTAAAAGGGAGAATGAAGACCCTACAAGAATGTTCGCAGGGGAAGGCGGCCCGGAAAGAACAAACAGACGTTTTCATTATGTTTCAAAAGACATACCGGCGAAACGTTTGTCAACAGCTTTTGACTCAGTAACTCTTTATGGTCAGGATCCACATCACCGTCCCGATATCTTCGGTAAAGTCGGGAACTCCGGTGTCAATATCTGCTGCCTTGATGATGCGAAAAAACTTTATTCGGGCTTTAATCTAGCTGATCCTTCCACTTCCGTTTCAATGACGATCAATGGCCCTGCTGCCACAGTTTGTGCTTTCTTCATGAATGCAGCTATTGACCAGCAATGTGAATTGTATATCAAGGAAAACAATCTTGAAAAAGAAGTCAAAAATAGAATTGTACAAATCTTTAAAGAAAAGGGAGGAAAACAACCAGCCTATCATGGTGCTTTGCCTGATGGAAGCGATGGCCTGGGTTTGATGTTATTGGGGGTTACCGGAGATCAGGTTCTCCCAAAAGAGACCTATCAAAAAATTAGAGAGAAAACTTTGAATCAGGTAAGAGGGACAGTACAAGCCGATATTTTAAAGGAAGACCAGGCACAAAATACCTGTATTTTCTCTACTGAATTCTCGCTCCGACTCATGGGTGATGTTCAGCAATACTTTATTGAAAACAGTATGGGAAATTTTTATTCTGTATCAATTTCTGGTTACCACATTGCAGAAGCCGGAGCGAATCCAATTACCCAATTGGCGCTTACACTTTCCAATGGATTCACGTTTGTAGAGTACTATGTCTCACGCGGAATGGATGTAAATAAGTTTGCCCAGAATTTCTCTTTCTTTTTTTCCAATGGTGTTGATCCGGAGTATGCTGTTATCGGACGTGTTGCTCGAAGGATTTGGGCGAAGGCAATGAAATTTAAATATGATGCGGATGAAAGGGCACAAAAGCTCAAGTATCACATCCAAACCTCCGGGCGGTCATTGCATGCCCAGGAAATAGATTTCAATGACATACGCACCACATTGCAGGCGCTCTATGCCATCTATGACAATTGTAATTCGCTGCATACAAATGCCTATGATGAAGCAATAACAACGCCGACGGTAGAATCTGTTCGTCGGGCCATGGCTATTCAACTGATCATCAACAAAGAACTTGGTCTGGCCAAGAATGAAAACACTTTACAAGGTTCTTTTATTATCGAAGAACTAACAGATCTGGTGGAGGAAGCTGTCCTCACCGAATTTGATAGGATCACGGAAAGAGGAGGAGTACTGGGGGCAATGGAGACCATGTATCAGCGCAACAAGATTCAGGAAGAGAGCCTCTATTATGAAACACAGAAGCATACCGGCGAGTATCCGATTATTGGTGTAAATACCTTCCTTTCATCAAAAGGTTCTCCGACCATTATTCCTCGAGAAGTGATCAGATCTACGTTTGAAGAAAGAGAGTTACAAATTTCCAATCTCGAAAACTTTCATCAGCGCAACATTGAAAAGTCTTCGGACATGCTTCGGAAACTGCAGCTGGCCGCTATTAATAATGAAAACATTTTTGAAACGCTGATGGAAACAACAAAATATTGTTCACTAGGTCAGGTCACCCATGCATTGTTTGAAGTGGGTGGACAATACAGGCGAAATATGTGATCCAGCTTCTACGAAATCCAACAGTTACGCCATTCAATTGTACTGAAGTACCGCATCAACCTGATAGGTCGTTGGCTCTAGCGAAAGACTTGTTTGGGAGCCGGTAATTGAATAATCAGATAGCTTCAGTTGACCTTTGTCATCTTTGAAAGAAATCCTAAGACTGTTTTCATCATGATATAGCGAATTGCGGGTGCTCGTAGTTATGAAAATCTCACCAGGTATTGAATCGTTCATTAATTTTATTTCAAATCGCTGAACACCATCTGCGTCTTTGATTTTCCGGGAATAGATTATTTGGCTTTGAGACGTTTCCATTTCAAAGGCATTTACCAAAGACGGCTTGTTGATGTTTGCTCCAATAAAAATGTCTAATTCCCGGAGCCAACCAGCACTGTCCATCCGTAGTTCTTTTTTCTCCGTTTTTCCATCGAGTCTCACAGTTTTTTGAACCAGGGGTTTTTCTGAATTCAGCATTATCACTTGATCTTTCAAAAATTTTGAAAGATCAAAATAGGCAGCCAGTTCTTTATTCTGACCCATCTCGCAACTTGACAGCCCGATGAGCAGGGATAGGCTGATGAAAGTTATCCTAATATTCATATTAAAACGTCTCCGGTCATGTCTACCGGAATATCAATGCCCATCAAAGTAAGAATGGTCGGGGCAAGATCACCAAGTTTTCCATCTTTGATTGGCCCTCTGAAATCATTGTCAACCAGGATGCAGGGAACCAGGTTAGTCGTATGTGCGGTATTAGGAGTGCCATCAGGGTTAATCATTATATCAGAATTACCATGATCTGCTATGATAATTGTGGTGTACCCGTTTTCCAACGCGGTATTCACCACTGCCCCGGCACATGCATCTGCCGTTTCACATGCTTTAACGGCAGCTTCAAAAACACCGGTGTGTCCCACCATATCGGGGTTGGCAAAATTGAGACAGACAAAATCAACTTCTCCCTGTTGGAGTTCTGGAATGATCTTGTCCTTGATGTCATTGGCGCTCATTTCAGGTTGAAGATCATAAGTAGCCACTTTTGGTGAAGGACAAAGTATTCGTTTTTCACCGTCAAAAACACTTTCCCTGCCACCAGAGAAGAAAAAAGTAACGTGAGGATATTTTTCAGTTTCAGCAATTCTAATTTGCCGCTTCCCATTTTTGCTTAGAATCTCCCCGAGGGTATTGTCTAAATTATCCTTGTTAAACATCACATGAACATTCTTGAAGGTATCGTCATAATTTGTCATGGTGACATAGTACAAATCAAGGGAATGCATTTGATAATCCGGATAATCTTCCTGTGTTAATGCCAGTGTAATTTGTCGTCCACGATCCGTTCTAAAATTAAAACAGAGCACTACATCACCGGTTTCAATGACAGCCACGGGTTTCCCTTTCTCATCAACATTGATAATGGGTTTTATAAATTCATCAGTAACATCGTTAGCATACGACCTTTCCATGGATTTTATAAGATCCTGGGTTCTTTCGCCGATACCTTTAACCATGGCATCATAAGCCAACTTCACTCTTTCCCATCTTTTGTCCCGGTCCATAGCAAAATATCGACCTGTAACAGATGCGATCATCCCAGTTGTTTTAGTCAGATGTTGATCAAGCTCCTGTAAATATTCTTTTCCACCTTTTGGATCCGTATCCCGGCCATCGGTGAATGCGTGAATGAAAACATCCGTCAATCCAAAGTCATGAGCCGCTGAGCACAACCCTTTCAGGTGATTGATATGGCTATGAACGCCACCATCTGAAAGCAATCCAATCAGGTGAACTTTTTTGTTATTGAATTTTGCATGCTCAAAAGCCTTGACCATTTCTTCATTTCGACCCAATGACCCTTCTGCGACCGCATTATTCAATTTGACCAAATCCTGGTAGACTATCCGTCCGGCGCCAATGTTCATATGGCCAACTTCGGAATTACCCATTTGGCCTTCAGGTAAACCCACCGCCAAACCTGATGCGTGTAATTTGCTATTCGGATATTTTGGATAGAGTGAATCCATAAAAGGGGTATGCGCTTTGGCAATCGCTGAAACTTCCGGATTAGAACCAAGCCCCCATCCATCCAGGATCATTAAAATTACTTTCTTATTCATACTGCAAATATAGCATGGGGCATAGAGGTTTATTTAGCTACTCCATATAAGTTGACTTCAATCATTGTTTTTCAGTAATCATAAAAAGAGACCAGAGTTTTTCACCAATTTAATAATTCGTATTTTTAGCTAATTCTGGCATAGTTATGGCTCCTGTTAATGTTTTCAAGAAAAAATGAAATTACTTAAAATCAGTACCGGATTGATGGTTCTCCTTCTCTTGAGTTTACCCAAATTGGGGTTTAGTCAGGGAAATGTTGTTGCCAATGTTGGTGTGGCACTGAAAACCGGTAGTGCTCGCGAGTTAATACAGTATTTCAATAATGTCGTTGAACTAAAAATTGATGGTGAAAGTTCCAACTACAGCAGAACACAGGCAGAGTACGTTTTGAAAGAATTCTTCAAAAAAAACGAAGTTGTCGGATTTGAATACGTTTTTGAAGGCAACTCCAGAGAAGGTTTGCAATATGCGATTGGGACTTACACACATAAATCAGGATCACATCGGGTATACATTCTTTTTAAGAAAGTTGGAGATGCCCTGTTAATTGATACCCTCGATTTTACAAAAGAATAGTTGACATCCTACCTTTGGCATATGAATTTGCCATACCTCACTGAAACAGCTATTAATGCATTCATTCATTCAGCTTTAAATGAAGATGTTGGCGGCGGCGACCATTCCTCGAAAGGTTCCATATCAAACAATGAAACTAGTTCGGCTGAGCTACTTATAAAAGATGAAGGCATTCTTGCTGGCATTGAATTAGCGCAAAAAATTTTCCATGCTGTGGACCCGGGGCTCAAAGTCAATAGTATTCTGAAAGATGGAGATCAAGTCCATTTCGGCGATGTCGGTTTTACTGTTACGGGAAAGGCCCGATCAATTCTCACTGCTGAACGTTTGGTTTTGAATTGCCTGCAAAGAATGAGTGGCATCGCAACAAAAACGGCTCAACTTAAAAAGCTTGTCAACCATACGAATGCAGAATTGCTGGATACGAGAAAAACGACACCAAATGCACGGATTATTGAAAAATGGGCCGTAGCAATTGGCGGGGGGCGAAACCATCGATTTGGACTGTATGATATGGTTATGCTCAAAGACAATCACATCGATTTTGCAGGAGGTATTACCCAGGCTGTCAATTCTACTTTTAAATACCTTCAGCAAGAGAATCTTAATTTAAAAATTGAAGTGGAAACAAGGAATTTATCGGAAGTAGAGGAAGCACTGGAAACCGGGAAAGTTGATAGAATAATGCTGGATAATTTTGAAGTTGGCGTCTTAATGGAAGCTGTTGACATCATCGGGGGGAGGGTAGAGGTTGAGGCATCGGGCGGTATTACTGAAGAAACGATAAGTAGGGTTGCCGAAACAGGTGTAGATTATATATCTGTTGGTGCCTTAACCCATTCATTCAGAAGCCTTGACATAAGTTTGAAAGCAAAATGATTCTTCCTTAATCGTTTAAACGAACATTTTCATTTGTCAATTTAAATTACTTTTGCCAACTCATTTTTAGAGCGACGGACTTACGCAATGGTTATCAAAACGAAAAAATACGAGTTTCCTAAAAACACTTACATCAAAATCGCATTGCTGAATATCCTCAAAGTGCAATGGTGGGTTTTCTTGATTTACCTCGCAATTGTCGGCGGCTATTTCTTTATACCTTCTCATTGGTGGATAACCGGGGCGACAATTGCGTTGGTGTTATATATTCTTTTTTGGTTAATCCAATTTGCCGGAGTAACACAAATGGAGCAGGGTAAGGTGTTGTTCGAAAGACTCTCGTATGAGATTGACAGCAGACAAATTCTGATCAAACTAAACAACAAACAGGGCATGCCAATTAAATGGGAAATGATTAAGTCTGGCTCAAAGGGTAAGGATCACTTCTTGCTGTTGATGAGTAAGGCGCAAATGATCTACCTGCCGTTTAAGATATTTACATCGGAGGCACATCTAAAATGGATGGAAACAATCATGACGAGAAAGGGTTTAATCAAGGAAACAGCCCAAAAGGCAATCGCAAAATAGAGCCATCACGTTCTGATTTTATTAAAGAAGCGAAGGTCAAAACAGCATCTTATTGTGCCTATCAGGAACGGACACAACAAGAGGTTAGAGACAAGCTTTATAATCTTGGTCTCCATCGCGAAGAAGTAGAAGTGCTGCTCACTGAATTGATTACCGAAAATTTTGTTAACGAGGAACGCTTTGCCAAAACCTATGCCCGAAGCAAATTCAACTATAACAAATGGGGCCGATTGAAAATCAAACAAGGTCTTCAGCAGAAACGAATTTCAGATTATTGCCAAAAAATCGCTTTACAGGAAATTGATTCGGAGGATTACGTATCTCAGGTTGAAAAACTGATAGATAAAAAAATCAAATCAATTAAAGACACCAATCCCTGGATAATCAAGAATAAAGCAGCGGCGTATGTTATTGGCAAGGGTTATGAGAGTGACTTGGTGTGGGAAGTTGTGAACGGGTTGCCAATCTGAGCACTCTGACTAAACACCTGTTAGATAACATTGATGTAGAAAAAAATCAGCAGAACAATATCCATTGGACGTTACTTTTAGGGGAATTAATTCTGGCTTCATCAAAATATTATTAAGATTTAAATTTATCGAAAGGTACCAATGTCCTCAAATATCGCTTATTACCGGATTATATTCCATCGCACCATTTCTGTAAATTTGGGCTCATGAATCGAGTACTCCAGGACAATATTGAAAAAATAAAGGGAATTTGCAGAGAAAGGGAAGTAAGACAACTCTTTGCCTTTGGGTCTGTACTATCGAAAGATTTCCATAGTTCAAGTGATGTTGATTTTCTTATTGCTTTTAAGGACATTGATCCTGTGTCCTATAGCGACAATTTTTTCATAATTCATAAGCAGTTAGAGGACCTTTTAAAAAGGAAAATAGATTTGATAACTGAAAGATCACTACATAATCCTTACTTTATCGAAAGTATCAATCGAAGTAAGCAACTGATTTATGAAGGATAATATTCGAAAGTATCTCTTTGATATTAAGGAATCTATCCAGTCTATATTTTCCTATTTAGGAGATTCTCGGAATTTCAAGAAATACGAAGAAAATAAGCAATTGCGAAGGGCTGTAGAAAGAGAGTTCGAAATAATTGGAGAAGCAGTAAACATCATATTGAAGATTTCCCCTGATGTACCAATAGATTCTGCACGAAAAATAGTTGATTTAAGAAATTGGGTCATTCATGCCTATGACAGTGTTGACAATGTGATAATTTGGGGGATCATAATTAAAGATCTTCCAAAGTTGCTGGAAGAAGTCGATAAATTACTCTCGGCATATAAGGAAGGGATGTAATAGCCGTTAAATCAAAGCATGTCAGTAGAAGTAATCAATCTCACCAAAAAATTCGGAAATCAAAAGGCAGTAGATGACATCTCCTTTTCTGCAAAGAGCGGTGAGATCCTGGGCTTTTTAGGGCCAAACGGTGCTGGAAAATCAACTACTATGAAAATTGCTACCTGCTATTTGCAGCCTAGTAGTGGTGAAGTGAGAGTTTCCGGTTCAAACGTGGTTGAACATCCCTTGAGAATAAGAAAGAAAGTGGGGTATTTGCCGGAGCATAATCCACTTTATCTCGACATGTATGTGCATGAATATCTGAACTTTATCGCGTCAGTTCATGGCCTCAGCGGAAGTTTGAAAAAAGACAGGATAAATGATATGGTTAATCTTTGTGGGCTTGAGTCTGAGCAGAACAAAAAGATTGGACAGTTATCCAAGGGTTACCGACAACGCGTAGGCCTGGCCCAGTCGCTTATTCATGACCCCGAGGTTCTGATACTTGATGAGCCAACAACCGGCCTTGATCCCAATCAGATCGTTGAAATCCGAAATGTTATCCGACAAATCAGCAAAGAGAAAACTGTAATTTTTTCAACCCACATCATGCAGGAAGTACAGGCACTGTGCGATCGTGTGGTAATTATCAACAAAGGTGTGATTGTGGCTGACAGCAAAGTTGCAGACCTGAAAACGACTGCTGATTATGATATTTTAAAACTGGAATTCAAAGAACTCATTGATACTACTCCGATTATGGCGTTTGATTCTGTGATTGAAATCAACCAGACCAATGAACTATGTTATGAATTAAAAGTACATCGAGGTATTGATCTTAGATCAGAACTTTTTGCATTGGCTACCAAGCACAATTGGCCATTGGTGGGACTGAACCAGGTCGAGGGATCTCTGGAGGAGGTCTTCAGGGAATTGACACAAAAGGAGGTCAAAAAATGATACACCTTTTTTTGAAAGAGGTCAACGGTTTCCTGGATTCATTGATTGCCTACATGGTGATTACTGTTTTTCTTACCGGTATTGGCCTACTCATGTGGGTTTTCCCGGAAACCAACGTACTCGACTACGGCTATGCAGATATGTCCACGTTATTCTCGCTGGGGCCCTATGTTTTCATGTTTCTTATACCAGCCATAACAATGAGAATGCTCGCCGAAGAAAAAAAATCAGGAACAATGGAGCTGCTTTATACGCGGCCGCTCACAGACCTTCAAATTATCCTTGGCAAATACTTCGCTGGATTTTTCCTGGTTATTTTTTCGGTGATCCCAACATTGATTTATTATTATTCGATCTACGCTCTAGGAAGCCCGGTCGGAAACATCGATAGTGCAGGCGTAATTGGATCCTATGTCGGTTTGATACTACTCGGTGGTGTATTCACTTCAATTGGTATATTGGCCTCATCCCTGTCAGAAAACCAGATTGTCTCCTTTATTTTAGCCGTTTTTCTCTGTTTCATTTTCTTTTCTGGATTTGACAGTTTCTCTGGCCTGATACTTTCAGGGTCTTACTCCCTGGAAGTAGCGCAACTGGGCATCATCTACCACTATAACGCCATGAGCCGCGGCCTCATTGACTCCAGGGATATTATCTATTTTCTTGGGGTTATTACTGTAATGATCCTTTTAACCCATCTGGTAATGAGCAGCAGAAAATGGTAATATTTAAAGATAAAAGTGTTGAGTACTGGCTGAAGTTTGCCATTGGATTGATGCTCGTAATTTTGATCAATCAAATTGCGGCAATCTTCCCTGTACGACTTGATTTGACAGAGGAAAAACGGTTTTCTATAAGTGATGCAACAAAACAATTATTATCAAACCTTGATGACATCGTTTTTGTTGATGTCTACCTCTATGGAGATTTGCCTTCGGGGTTCAAAAGACTAAAGCGATCTATCCAGGAAACGCTGGATGAATTCGGCATCCAATCCGATGGAAAAGTGCAATACAGGTTGGTAAATCCTGACAATGCCACAGGAGAGCAAGCCAGAAACGGATTCATGCAGTACCTGGCCAATAACGGCATTCAAGCGACCAATGTTTTTGCAACTGAAGATGGCCGTAAGACACAAAAGCTCATTTTTCCTGGGGCAATCATTTCATACTATGGAGAGGAAAGGGGGGCTTTGCTTCTGAAAGGAAACAGGGGTGCAACTCCCGAAGAAATTCTTAATCAGTCCATTGAAAATATTGAATATGAACTCGCTGATGCAATAAGAACGCTGGCACAGACGGAACGAAAACTAATAGGGTTCATACGCGGACATAACGAGCTAGATTCACTCGAGTTAGCGGGATTTACGAACACAATTTTAGAAAAATATGATGTTTTTAATGTTAACCTTAAAAATCGTGAACAGAACCTTGATGGTTACAGTGCACTAATAATTGCAAAACCTACATCCCCTTTCAGCGAAATTGAAAAGTACCGACTTGATCAGTACATTATCAATGGGGGTAAGGCCATGTTTTTGGTAGATGCTTTGAGTGTGAATATGGATAGCGCAGGTGGCGAAGGAACAATTGCTTTTCCTAATGATGTTAACCTGAGAGATATGCTTTTTAGATATGGCGTAAGGATCAATGAGAACCTTATCCAGGATCTTAATAGCGGCCAATATCCTGTAATTGCTGGTAACATTGGTGATCAACCCCAAATATCCTTACTACCCTGGCCGTTTTTCCCGGTTGCCAACATGTTTGGGGAGCATTCGATTGTTCGGAATATGGATGCTGTTTATGCCAAGTTCGTTTCGAATATTGATACAGTAAAAGCCGAAGGGATTCAAAAAACACCCCTCATTTACTCATCGCAATATTCACGGGTTATGTCTTCCCCTGTTTTGGTTTCGTTCAATGAGGTTCAACAAAATCTCGATCCGCAATTGTTTACCGACGGCCCTCAGCCCATAGCTTATTTATTGGAAGGAAGATTTACATCACTTTATAAAAACAGGATTACACCAGAAGGAACAAATATTCAGGATTTCAAAGAAAATGGGATTGCTTCCAAGATCATCGTTTGTGCAGATGGAGATATTGTGAGGAATGAGATCAACATTCAAACGGAACAACCACTTGACCTTGGGTTTGACCAATTCACACAAACTACTTATGCCAATAAGGACTTCATCATGAACTCGCTTGAATACCTGATTGATGACAATGGGATCATTAATGCCAGGAATAAGGAAATCCAAATCAGACCTTTGGACAAGATAAAAATCGCTGGAGAGAGATCGTGGTGGCAGGCTTTTAACCTATTGTTACCAGTAGTGTTACTCATCATTTTTGGGTATATCAAGTTCTATTTAAGGAGGAAGCGCTTTGCAAGTTTTTAAAACGAATTGAATGCATAAGAACCACCAACTGATATTGATTCTAATTTTACTAGTGGTGATAAGCATCGGTCTGAGTTTTTCAGGAGATAATAAATCATCAATGAAATTCAGGGTGGATATATTTTCAGTAGCTGATACTTCCGCCATTCAATCGATAACAATCCAAAATGAGGGATTAGTCAAACTGGAAAAAACATCCCCTGGTCAATGGACAGTGAATGACCAATTTAAGGCTGATGCGTCGTTACAACGGGTTTTGCTGGCGGTGCTCAATCAGGTCAGTGTAAAGCGGCCCGTATCTCAAATCCAAAAAGAAGAAATAACCACAGCGTTAAAGGAGGGCATGAGGGTTGAAGTCGGATTTGAAGGAAACACATCTGCTTTTTATGTCGGGGGTAGCCAGGGAAGAACGCAATCTTATTTTCTGGAAGAAGGTTCTGATCAACCGTACATCGTGGAAATTCCAGGATACCGTAACTATATATCGGGCATATTTGAATTGAAAGCGCTTCACTGGAAGGATCGGAAAATTTTCAATACACATTGGCGGTCATTGCGGTCATTGCAGGTTGATTATCCTGACAACTCGAAGGATAATTTTCGTATTTACTTTGATGAGGCATTCTTCAAAATCGAGGGTATTGCTGAAATGGACACGACAGCACTCATGAACTATCTATCACCGTTTGAATATTTTGAAACCAATGAATTTATCTCAAAAGGTTTTTCTTCCCTGTATGACAGCTTGATTCAAACGCCTGCTCTTGCCGTCATCAATATTGAGGACATCAATCAAAGCAGGAGCCAGCAATTGACACTTTTTCCAAAATTGGAAAATGACAATTATATACTCGGAGTAAATAAGGATGGAGAAATATCGATATTCGATTTCCGACGTGTTCGTCAGCTCCTTGCTAAAAGAGATGATTTTAGTCTGAATTAATCTTATTCCCCTCCTGGGAGAGGTAGGAGTGGGTTTGGGTAGAAGAGCTAAGTGATCAACAATAGTATCTAGTTTATATTAATGTCGTTTTTCGAACATTTTGGTTAAGCTATTCTTAGTACTTTCGGGATATGCAAAAAGTCAAAATGCTTGGCCTCCTATTATTCCTGCTTGGCTTCTGTATTTTCCTTTTCAGTTTCTCAATTGGAAGTTATCGGCTGACTAAGGAAATCGTTGAATCAAAAATCAACGATGAAAAAAAGCTGGATCTTTTTATTACGCATGGGGAATCGTTGCTTGGTGTCACCTATACTTCAAGCTTCTCTTTTATTTCAGATCTAACCAGGATTTTCGAATCTGTCAATCAGGTTCAGATTGAGCGTTATGGGATCAATTCAAATGATATTGAAATGATTTTAGCCAATACAAAAGATAATCCAGTGGTTTTTTCTCTGGACGCTATTGATAAGACTTTTGATGGATCAGCTGAAACATCTGCTTTCAAAGCAGAGACCTTCAAAGATTATGGCGGCTGGCTTGATGGCTCACAATTTGATTCAAAAGATGATCTTAGAAGCAGCATTGAAGGAACTGTCGAGAGCATAAAAAAATATGGCATTATCAATCAGGTTGGTTTTGACCGCTACCAGGTCAAGGATTTAAAATTCAGTCTTTCCAAATCGGCTACTCTTGGGCCTATACGAGATAACCCAACCCTATTCCTCTGGCTTACCTATGCTTTATGCATTTTGGGAGGTCTCCTTTATATCCTTCCTAAAAAACAACTCGAAGGCCCTCGGGGGATCAAAAACAACAACATTTTTTTTAAAGCCATGCACAATCGTGGTTGGCTGGGAATCATGACCGGTTCCTTCCTGATTGTATTTTATATCTTCCTCTATTTCTATCCGGAATACATGACACCATGGATCATCACCGTTGATCCAATAAGTGAAATGTTGAATGGAGGTGAAGCAGGTAGATTCTTTCTCTATGGGTTCATCTATACGCTTTGCATTCTTATCATGGGAGTAAGGATGATGATCAAATATCGGTACAGCAAATACCAGTTGATACGGACAGCTTCAGTGATGTTTTTTCAAACGGCTTTTGCATTTCTAATCCCTGAAATTTTAATAAGGCTAAATAAACCCTATTTCGATTTTAAGAATATCTGGCCGCTTGACTATGATTTTTTCTTCGATAGTGAATTAAGTAAATTGATTGACAGCGGTGGTCTTGGCATATTTATGCTTGGTTGGGGCATTGGCCTTATCATTATAGGTGTACCTGTTTTTGTTTACTTCTTTGGGAAACGTTGGTATTGCAGCTGGGTTTGTGGTTGCGGTGGACTGGCTGAAACCCTCGGGGACCCGTATCGTCAGTTGTCGGATAAATCTCTGAAAGCATGGAAAGTTGAGCGTTGGATGATTCATGGGGTGTTGGCTTTTGCAGTCTTAATGACGGCTGCCGTTCTCTATACCTACTGGACAGGGAACAGTACCCTGCTCGGTTTTATCAATTCCTACCAGATTCGGGAGATTTACGGGGTTTATATCGGAGCCGGATTTGCGGGAGTTGTTGGTACGGGTTTTTATCCGATCATGGGAAACAGGGTCTGGTGTCGTTTTGGTTGCCCATTAGCAGCATACCTGGGATTTATTCAAAGATTCAAGTCTAGATTCCGGATAACTACCAATGGGGGCCAATGTATCTCATGTGGCAATTGTTCTACCTACTGCGAAATGGGCATTGATGTGAGATGGTATGCTCAAAGAGGCCAGAATATTGTACGATCATCGTGTGTGGGTTGCGGTGTTTGCTCCGCAGTTTGCCCGCGTGGGGTATTAAACCTTGAAAATGGCCCGGAAGAAGGCAGGTTTGGAAAGCCAATTCTTCTTGGAAATGACAGTTTCAAAGTTAAAACCTGATCAATCCATAAACTAGCGCACCAATGATTATTCATTTCATGAAATTTCTCCTTTTTTCTACTCTTGTGTTTATAACTTCCTGCGCCTCGAAGGTTCAGGAAAAGGGTGGAGCTATTTCATCAATTCCTTCCTTATCTACGCCTGTTGCTCACAGTCTAATCCTTGACGAAATAGTTATTATCGAGGAGTATGAAAAAGTTGGAGCTGATGTTTTCGGGGATTTTCACAATGATAGTTTCCGGCTTTTCACGAAAGAGAATCCCGAAGTTGAAATTGAAGGAGTCAATGTAAACAGCCTTATATTTTATTATATCGATGAAGATCTTTTGCAGAAGCGCTATGAACTGACTGATGATGTCACCACAAAACTAATTAAAGCCAATGGAAAATTTAAAATACGAGGTTTAAATCTTCGAAATATTGAGCTTATCAACGAGCATAAGTCGGGTCTTTTGGTTGATCATGAAATCATCCCTGAAATTGATTTCTATCAGCTGCGATGGGAAAAAGGAGAAGATGAAATCATCTACCAGGTACGCCGCGATACCATTGAAATATTCTATACCTAACCCGTTGTGTGAATTAGAAATTAGAGATTATAAGGGGTAAAAAATGAGTGCATCTGCTTGATAATG
>JAQCLE010000177.1 GCA_027592755.1 Bacteroidota bacterium
TATGATGCTTTAAAAGCTATGACCATCAATGCTGCGTATCAACATTTTGAAGAAAAAGATAAAGGCACCATTGAGGTTGGGAAATTAGCCGATCTTGTTGTGCTTTCAGTTGACCCTCTCAGCATCCAAATAGAATCATTGTTAGATATCAAAATCATCTCAACCTTTTCACATGGCAAAGAAATCTTCCGCTCAAGTGATTAAACCCCCTTCTTGTTATGGGCTGGGGGTTTATCATGGTGCAAAATTATTTCATGAATGATTTATTCCTTTAATGTGAGGTGGTAATTACCAAGATAAATCTCGATGCTGGCATCATAGCCAGTGTATTGACTGCCAAACATAGATTCTTCATACACTACTATATCTTCAATGCCGTCCCCATTAATGTCTCTGGTATAGCCTTGGCCACTATCCGCATTAAATGGAGGTTCTCTGGTAAGCAAACTATGTCCTGGCATCTCATAACCTTGATTATTTTCATATTCAATTAATCCGCCGGCTTTATTATTGAGATTAATAACTGGGGTGCCGCCTCTTTGCCAAGATTCAAGGTAAACAGGAGGCGTATGAGAGAAAACATGTCTTGAGAAATCAGCATACCCATCGTTATTGAGGTCCCTGCAATCTAAGAAATTTGCAAATAGGGACTTGTTATAAATATCGAATGGGTTTTCTATCTCGACGATTTTATTTTCTTGAATTTGAAAAATTGTGATGCCCTGAATATTATATTGTTCATTCTCTTTGTAGGACCCTCCCTCAACAATTGCACTCCCATCTCTAGGAACAGTAGATTGAAATAAAGCTGCAAAAGTTATATTGCCGCTATCATCAAACTTATCCTCAAAGAAGCACATAGTTTGAGGAACATAGCCAACCACGTACTCATCATTAATTAAATAAACGGGGATTGTTCCGGTATTACCTTGCCATGAAGTCCAATTAGCTCTGAATGCAACAGGAACTAGCCGCTGATCAACTTTGCTCCAAACCTCATTTTCTCTGAACCACAAAGCCAGACCGTTTTCAGTCCCATCAGCAGAAGAGTCAGTGGCAATAATATAATTGTCTTGATATTGGAACTCACCAGCCCAAGTTGAAGTTCCCCTAGCAGTAGTAATGCCGCCAACATTTTTAGTGTCCTCAGGAGGATATTCATCTTTTACATCTTCCCAGCCTTCAGCTGAATATCTTAAGGCTTGTAATCCGATTCCTGTAAAGCCAGCAAACACTGCATCAACATTTCCCTGATCATTCTCTATGATTGCAACAGCATGCCCCCAATCCGGGGTGCCAATCTTTACCACCTCATACTCCGTGTCATTCTTTGACAGAATAACTGCTGGAGATGCTCTGGAATACTCCCAAGGACTCCCACTCCTACCATCCTCGGAGTTCATGGCAAAGGCGAAATCTACCCTACCATCACCATTAAAATCACCAGTATCATACTTTCTGCTAGCTCCACCTAGACTTGGAACGAGCTCACCAAATACTTCTTGATTACCATCACGATAAGTCCCATCACCATTGGATAAATGAACACTCAAGACATCAGGCGTAGGACCTTGGACGACTTCACCCTGGATATCTCTACCAATGTCACACCATTGATGGACTATAAAATCTTGCCACTCATCATTATTAATATTGACAGGTATGACAAATTGAAAGCTGGGATCCGGTGATGAGTAACCTGAATTACAAACAGCAGGATAGAGACCAAGATCGGTAAGAATAATAGGGTCTTCTTTGAATTGCGGTAACTTTTCAAACGAAACAGTGACTGAACAGGCAGCTGAAACAGTTCCAGTAGTGTAAGTGTTTTCATTCAATGTGCCGTTACACCCTGTTATGGATAAAAAGGTGTAAGCAACCTCAGGGGTAATAGTGAATGTAGTAGTTTGCCCTTGAGTTACAGTAACAGAGGAGGGAGAAATAGATCCACCAGCACCAGCAGAAGCTGAGACAGTGAATGTTGGTGTCGGAGCTGGCTCAGGTGCTGAACCTCCACCGCCACCTCCGCCACAAGAAATTAAGATTGGTATAACCAGAGCCAGAATAATTACTTGACGCTGAGAGAATATAGTTGCTAAAAAAGATTTCATCGAGAATGGATTAATTATCTTGTGCATTTGGCTACCTTAAAAAAAATGTGCATATAACTTACATTACTCTTAGTAATTAATTTTATCAATTAACTGTTTATAGGTAATCTATTCAATTTTTTCAATGAATGCATTCTTGTGTCGCTGTTCTATGTAATATTTATCAATTATGCTATTTGAATGAAACTTAAAACTACCCTTACTTTTTCTTTATTTTTAACTCAAAGATCTCTTTTATCTCTATTTCTTCTAGCAACCATTTCCTTGAATATGGATGCCAAAGAGAACCTTGCCATTTTTGACCCAATGGATGTATTTGATCTTGAGTGGGCATCTGACCCTCGAGTATCACCTGATGGCAGCTCTATCGTGTACGTGCGCAGATCAAATGATATTATGACAGACCGTGAGCGATCAAACCTATGGCAGGTTTCAAGCAATGGCAATGATCATCGACCACTTTACTCAGGTTTAAAAAGTGCTCGCTCACCTCGCTGGGCGCCAGATGGAAAAAAACTTGCATTCGTTTCAAATGATACCGGCTCTCAACAGATTCATGTCCGCTGGGTTGATAATGGTGATATGGCATTAATTTCACAGTTACTGGAATCGCCCTCTAATCTCTCTTGGTCACCAGATGGTAAGTGGCTTGCATTCACCATGAATGTTAAGGGGTCATCGGAGCCAATTGTGAAATCACGTGCTCAACCAGAAGGTTCTTCTTGGGCAAAGAAAGCCATAACTGTTACTACCACCCAATATCAATACGATGGTCAAGGAATTGTTGAGCCAGCCTACCGTCATGTGTTTGTAATCCCTGCCGATGGTGGCTCAGCACGGCAACTAACAGAAGGAAATTTTAATCACTATGGTTCGCTTGCATGGTCATCAGACAGCAATCATATTTTCTTTTCAGCATACCGCTCTGAGGATTGGGAACTTGTAAGCGATGAGGCTGATATTTATTCGGTCGCACTATCAACAAAGGAAATTAAACAAATTACAACTCAACCTGGTGCGGAGCGCTCCCCAGTTATCTCGCCAAATGGAAAATTGATTGCTTTTATTCAAGAAGACAGACGACCGCTAGCTTATACGCCTGATCATCTTGCCATCATGGATATAAATGGAAAAAATATACGCCTCCTAACAGAGGACCTTGATGGAGATGCAAATAATGTTATTTGGACGAATGATAGTAAATCTCTCCACTTTGCATATGACGAACGAGGCGTTCGAAAAATTGGTCAAGTCACAATAAAAGGTAAATTTAATGAGGTAATCAAAGGGCTAGGTGGAACAACGATCGGAAGACCTTATCTTTCAGGTGGATTCCATGCAACCAATAATACAATTGCTTTTACTTACGGTCTGCCCAATCGACCAGCTAACATTGCTGTAGTTAATGAAGGCCAGGCAAAAGTTCTCACTGCCTTAAACGAAGATCTGTTGGAACATAAAAAACTAGGATTGGTTAATGAAATTGTCTATAACTCGTCTTTTGATGGTCAGGAAATACAGGGGTGGTATATAACTCCACCAGACTTTGACCCATCCAAGAAGTACCCACTGATTCTTGAAATTCATGGTGGCCCACATCTAGCTTACGGCCCATATTTCTCGGCTGAAATGCAGATCATGGCTGCAGCTGGGTACGTTGTCTTCTATGACAACTACCGAGGCAGCTTATCCTACGGAGAAGATTTTGCTCTGCTTTTGCAGTACAAATATTCAAGCAGTGAAGATTTTGCAGATCACATGTCAGGGATTGATGCAATGATTGATCTTGGCTTTATTGATAATGAAAATCTCTTTATTGCTGGTGGAAGTGCCGGAGGTATTGCAACCGCTTATGCAGTTGGGCTAACCGATCGCTTTAACGCAGCAGTTGCTGCCAAACCCGTGATT
>JAQCLE010000061.1 GCA_027592755.1 Bacteroidota bacterium
AAAGGTTTGAACTTTTTCCGCTATTTTATCCGTTTTTTGAAATTAGACTTTCGGATAGTTGTGTTATTTCGATTAATCGCGAGAAAACTTATTGCATTCTATCATTTTTTATGCTAAAATTCGCACCGAATTTTAATACATAAAATATCAGTAATGGACAAACAGAGGATTATCAAGAGTTATGAGAAGCTTGATAACGAACTTATAAAGCAGTTTGAAGACACCTATCCCGATGGCTACAATGACAAAGTACTTCGAATTACCAATTCAAAAAACGAAAACTTTTTTGTTGCCCCGCTAGAAACAGAAAATGCCATTTACCTAGTAAAGGTGAAACTTGCCAAAGCCGCCAAAATCAAAGAGGAAAAAGAAGATGATTTTGAAGATTCTGATAACGATGAGGTAACGGAGCCTGATAGTGCAAGTGACAAGGAGGATAGTAAAGAAGTCTCCTACGAAGATGATTATGATCTTGATTAAGGAACTAGTAATGAGGAATCTCCATAAGACAAAAACCGATAATCATTTTTCAATGCTTCTTGGTATACCTTAAACCAATCATTCCCAATAAATGCTGCAACCAAGAGAATCAGCGTACTCCCAGGCTGATGAAAATTAGTTATCAAAGCGTCACACATCTTGAATTGATATCCTGGATAGATAAAAATTGCAGTATCACTAATTATAGTATCCATTTGATCCTTGTTCATCCTGTTTAAAACTGCCTGAAGTGCATCTTTTTTCGATGGGAGATTATATTTGGTATACCTATTAGGATCAGATTGTTTAATACTAAAATCTGAATTGGGATTTTCTAAAAGATTTAACCCAATCCAATAAATGCTCTCAAGCGTTCGCATTGAGGTTGTTCCAATAGCAACTACACTCCCCTTATGGGAGATGAGCTTGGTAATGTTTTGTTTTGTAAGAATAATTTGTTCTTTGTGCATTTCATGATCATCAATCTTCTTTGTCTTGATTGGTTGAAAAGTGCCTGCACCAACATGCAGTGTTAAAAAATCTAATAAGTGACCATCGGCTTTTAAGTCATCAATGATTTGATGCGTGAAGTGTAAACCAGCCGTTGGTGCCGCCACAGCTCCCTCGTATTTTGAATATACAGTTTGATAAGTCCGGTAGTCTTCTTCAATAACCTCTCGCTTAAGGTATGGTGGTAACGGCATCTGACCTGCCCAATTAATGATATCAAGGAATGATCGATTGTATTCATTCCATGTGAAACGAATCAATTGTTTACCAGAATCAATTAGTTCAGCATTAAAAACAATTTCCTCACCATCTATATGGATACTCTTAACTATTGAACCAGCACGCCACCTTTTTAGGTTCCCAATCATACAGTGCCAGACACATTCACCTTTGGTTTCCATGGCTTCACTGATTACTCTACTTGGTGTTACTGGATCAAGCAGAAGTATTTCAATTACTGCACCGGTTTCTTTTTTGAAATTAAATCGAGCAGGTATTACTCTCGTATTGTTAAAAACCAGAAGCGAATCCTTTGGAATATCTTCAATTATTCCTGAAAATATTTTATGAATGATCTGTCTGTTTTTATAAACAAGTAACTTTGATGATGATCTATCCGCCAGGGGAAATTTGGCGATCTTTTCCTCCGGCAAGTTATAAGTATAGTCGTCGAGATTAATTTCTTGATTCATTGTTAAATTAAAGTAGTGCAAATTAAATTTTCGATTTTCAAACTACTGGTTTCCTGCTGGATAATTTTGATAACTGGCAGTTGCAACCTTCGCTATGGCCAACATCCCTTGGAATTGCCAGTATTTGACGGATCAATTAATGAAATGACCCTTGAGGCAATCAATCGGTCCCTAATAGATAATCCGCAAAATATAAACTTACTCAAAAGAAAAGTGAGCCTTATGGCTTCTTTCAGTTGGCCAATAGGAAGTCAAGAAGCGATTGACGAAGCACTGAATAAAGTTGACGATGATGGTGAACTCCATTTTTACGCCTCGGATTATTATTACTCCAAGGGTCAACTGGCCGCTGCCCGACAGCACAGTGTTGACGCCAGCCAATATGGCTTTCTTACTGGCGACTACTTCGAACTTTACGCACAAATTTTAATGGCGCTCAACGAATTTGATGAAGCCATCATTCAGGCAAAGCGATTTGAGTCACTGGATGCTAAAAATTACCGTAGCTTGCTTCTTCAAGGGAAGATTTTCGTGGAAATCGGTGACACAATCCCGGCGCTTCAGGCTTTTAAAAAAGCTTTTGATTTACAAAAAAATGATCCCGATCTCAATCTTGAGTTACTCGATCTCTACCTGGCAGTAGGTGATACCGCGAATTCTTCCAATATACAGACTTATTTACCAGATACGCCTCCAAATTGGCGGATGGAAACAGTTAAGCTCAAGCTGAATCATGGAATGACTAATGACGCCATTAAGGATCTAAATGATATTCTGTTGAGCAACCCAGACAATATAGAATCCCTGAAAATGCTGGCTAATCTTTACTTTAAGCAAGGACGGTTTGAGCCGGCTATCAGTACTGCCTTGGAGACATTAAAAATTGATAGCCTCGAATTGAACATGAGGTTATTAGCTGCCAGGGCATATGACAAAAGCTTTAGATATCAATCAGCAATTGACCAGTATCAATCGCTTTTAGCAATTGATTCAACCTTTAAAATTGCCCGCTCAGAGATGGATTTAGTCTTCAGAAAAGTTACATATTTGCGGCTGAAACAAGAACAGGAATCAATTCCAGTATTTGACCTGACGCCGCGAAGACGAGAGCAAGGCAATGTTAATAACAATTTAGAATGAGCGAGTCGATAAAAATTACCCTGCCTGATGGCACTGAAAAGGACTATCCTAAAGGATCAACCGGGATGGAAATTGCTGTGAATATAAGTGAAGGATTAGCCAGAAATGTGTTAGCTGCCAAGGTGAATGGTGAGGTAATCGATGCGCACCGACCAATTGAATTAGATGCCGAAGTGCAATTACTAACCTGGAATGATAAAGATGGTAAATCAACATTTTGGCATTCCTCAGCACACCTGATGGCTGAAGCCCTCGAAACATTATACCCCGGAATCAAATTTGGAATTGGACCAGCCATTGAAAAAGGGTTTTATTATGATGTTGATTTTGGAGATATGACATTTAATGCCCAAAATCTGAAGGAGTTAGAGGATAAAATGCTTGAACTGGCACGGGAAAAAAATGAATATCAGAGAGAGAACGTTTCCAAATCGGACGCAATAAAATATTTCACCAAAAAAGGCGATGAATACAAACTAGATCTACTTGAAGACCTTGAGGATGGTACGATCACATTTTACAACCAGGGAAACTTCACTGATTTATGTCGGGGTCCCCATATACCGAATACCGGTTTTATTAAGGCGGCTAAAATTCTTAATGTGGCTGCTGCTTATTGGAGAGGAGATGAAAAAAACAAAATGCTTACCCGCCTGTATGGTGTAACTTTTCCAAAGCAGAAAGAATTAATCGAATATCTCGAATTACTTGAAGAGGCTAAAAAAAGGGATCATCGCAAACTTGGTAAAGAATTGGAATTGTTTGCGTTTTCCGAAAAAGTAGGATTGGGTTTGCCATTATGGTTACCTAAGGGTACGGCATTAAGAGAAAAGCTGGAGCAATTCCTAAGAAAAGCGCAGACTAAGGCAGGTTACAGCCCGGTAATAACACCCCATATTGGAAACAAAAATTTATACATTACTTCCGGTCATTATGAGAAGTATGGTAAGGATTCCTTTCAACCAATAAGTACTCCTAATGAGGGAGAAGAGTTCATGTTAAAACCAATGAACTGCCCGCATCATTGCGAAATTTATAATGTCCGACCACGTTCTTATAAAGAACTACCACTGAGACTTGCGGAATTTGGAAATGTTTACCGCTATGAACAAAGTGGCGAGTTGCATGGATTAACCCGTGTGCGGAGCTTCACCGTGGATGATGCACATATTTTTTGTAGGCCAGATCAGGTTGAGGATGAATTTAAAGCCGTAATCGATCTCGTTTTATACGTTTTCAAGTCGCTGGGATTTGACAAATTCACAGCTCAAATTTCGTTACGAGATCCTAATAACAAAGAGAAATACATTGGTTCGGATGAAGCGTGGGAAAGGGCTGAAGCGGCCATAATAAAAACTGCCAGGGAAAAAGGTTTGGAAACAATAACTGAATTAGGTGAAGCTGCTTTCTATGGTCCAAAACTTGATTTCCTGGTGAAGGACGCTCTTGATCGGAGTTGGCAGCTGGGAACCATCCAGGTTGACTATCAACTTCCTGAGAGATTTAAGCTGGAATACATCGGTGCCGATAATGAAAAACACCGTCCTGTAATGATACACCGAGCCCCATTTGGTTCAATGGAGCGTTTTATAGCCGTCCTCACCGAACATTGTGCTGGTAATTTTCCATTATGGCTAACTCCTGACCAAATCGCTGTTTTACCCATTTCAGAAAAATACCAGGATTATGCACAGCGGGTTTTCAGAACAATGGAAGAAAATGGCATAACTGGTTATCTGGATGACAGGGATGAAAAAATTGGTCGTAAAATCAGGGACGCTGAAGTAAAGAAAGTACCCTTGATGCTAATCGTCGGCGAAAAGGAACAAGCGTCTGAAAAAGTATCAGTTAGAGAGCACACCAAAGGAGATATAGGTAGCTTAACAATCGCCGAATTCATTGACGAGTTTAACACCAGAATTAAGGCATTGGTCGAATAATAATCCCAAAACTTCGACTAGCGTTTCGTTTGGGGTTTAACTGCATTAACTTTCTACTTTCAAATTTCAAACAATGAAAACGAAATATTTTCAGCCATTCTTTTTACTAATAGTTATATGTGGTTGTGATATTTCCGGATATGAGCATCATCTGAAAGATATCTTATACGAACCTCACCTTGCAATTCCAATTGGATCATCTACGTATTCCATCCGAAGTCTTATTGAGGATGTTGGTGACGAAGAGCTGGATGCTCGGGAAGGAGATGATCATTTAGTGTCGTTGATTTACAGAGATACAACAGTCTTTAATTCATCTCAAGATTTTATTGCGGTTGATGACGTGGTAAACAATGCCATTATTACCCCGGGAGTTGATGTTGCACCTGTAACAGGACCAATTACCATTCCCTTCGACCAGGACATTATACTTAAATACACCGCAAGAAATGAAGAGGGGATCGATTATGTCATTACAAATTCGGGAGACCTTGAACTTCACGCCTTTTCAACATTTAATGCGACAATAAGATATACAATTACCATTGAAAGCTCCACCAATTTAATCACCGACCAGAGGGTAACCATACCAGGATCACTTGATGTTTTTGGTCAGGATCAGCAATACCAATTAATGGAAGATGTGCGCATGGATTTTACACGAAGTGGTCTTGATAATACCTTCATTGTTAACATTAAAGGCGAAATACTTATCCAACCGGGTTCCCAGGTTTTCAGCACAGATAATATCCTATTCAACCTTGCATTTAGAAATTTATCCTTCAGGACAATGGTCGGTGATTTTGGGGAAGACGAAGTCCTCCTTCAAGATGGGGCCATTGATTTCAAGTTTTTTAAAGACTTCGGGGACACCGGTCTGGAGTTTAATGATCCAAGTATAAAGTTTACCCTTAAGAACTCTTATGGTATTCCGATGCATGCATTTCTTAATCGTCTTGCAACCATCAATAATAATGGAGACTCTGTCTTTTTGAGAGGACCTATTGCAATTAACCCGTCATTAATTAATGGACCCGGTACAGAAGACATTGGCGGTATGGAAGAAACTATTAATAATTTAACCAGGAACAATTCCAACGTAAAGGATTTATTCGCGATAACACCATCCAGCATTTCATTACCTATTAGGGCAATTTCGAATCCCCTATCAATACCATCAGTAAAGAACTTTCTCACCGACGCCAGTATTGTTGAAATATTCACAGAAATTGAAATACCTCTGGACCTTACGATGAATGGTTTTACGAGTGACGTAGACTTTGACTTATCTGGTAATGACATTGTTGATGCCCGGGAACTTACACTTCATGTGACAACGACAAATGGAATTCCCTTTAACGGAAATGTGAATTTCAAATTCTATGATAATGATTTCAGTACCATTGACCCAATTTATATATTGAGCGATCAGGTGGTTTTCTCATCACCGAGTATAGATTCCAACGGGATCAGTATAGGATTTGAAGAGCACACTACCGATATATCGCTTGATTTGGAAGGCATCAAAGCATTTATAGCAGCGGAAAAATTAGTGGCTGAAATAGTTATCGATACGTTCGAAGCCGACCAGGGTAGATTCGTGAAATTATTGGCTGATAATGAACTAATTATTGAACTGGGATTGTCAGGTGATATATCTGTAAGAATTAATGTTAATTAACAAGGGACGGACGGATATGGGGAAGATTCTTTTATATATCACACTTTTGCTTCAGGCTTCGTTGCTTAACGCCCAGAATGATCTTGTCTTTTATCATCTTGGGGATGCAACACCACAATCGATGCAGATGAATGCGGCATTTTTCCCTGCCTCCAAGTTTTATGTGTCGCTTCCTGGTCTTTCGGGAATCCACGTGGCAGCAAACAACGGATTCAGCTTTAGCGATCTGTTTGTAAAAGTACCCGGACAGGATTCCGTGGAGATCGATGGTGATCGTTTCCTCAAAAAACTGAAAAGCAGGGACTTTTTAAACGTAACATCGAACATTTCAATTTTTCAGTTTGGGATCAGTACTAAGGTTGGTAATTTTTCAGTTTTTGTCAATGAACGCATTTCCGGTGGACTCACTTATCCGAAGAAGACACTCTCCTTTTTATGGAATGGCAATGGGAATCTAATAGGAGAAACTTTTGCTGAAGATGATGTCCGGGTTAAGTTTAATTATTTCAGGGAATTCGGAGTTGGATATGCCCGGGAATTCCAATTGGCAGGTCGTCCCCTGAAAGCTGGTCTAAGGGTAAAAATGTTGCAAGGACTTGTTAATGCCGAGTCCGACAAAGACTTTGGCTTTAGTATATCTACCCAGGATGATCAATTCTATCTAGACCTTACTACCAAAAATCCTGAATTCAGAACGGCCGGAATCGAAGCTGATAAAGCATCCTATTTTATTAACAATGGCAATAAAGGAATTGGTTTCGATCTGGGAGCTATCTATGATTTGAATGAAAATATTAAAGTTTCAGTTGCTGTCAACGATCTGGGAACTATCAAATGGAAAGATGAAGTCAAAAATTATACGGTTACCAATAATAGCATCACATTTAAAGGAATCGATTTTGAAGATGCAGATGGTTTCAGCGAAGCAATCGCCGATACGCTGAAGGCAAAATTCAACGACGAAACAAATACCGGAGCCTATTCTTCCGGTTTAAGTCCACGCACTTTTGTCGGTGGCTCTTACACTATGGACAAAAACATATTCTCAGCCACCATTTCGAATTATTTCCTTGCCGGTAATGCCCAGACTGCGATCGGCCTGGGATACACTAGAATATTCGGTGTAATAAAACTGTCAGGTACAATTTCAAAAATGCCCCAACAGCTACCATCTCTTAGCGGTGGTTTTGCGCTTGACCTGGGGCCATTCCAAATGTATATGGTAATGGATAACCTCCTTGGGTATATCGACATGACAAATGCAAAGTATGCTGATTTTAGAATGGGCATTAATCTTCTTTTTGGAAGAGGTAAAGAGAATACAGATAAGAAAAAGCAACCTAAGATTGAGATAGTTCCGATCGAAGTCGAAACTGAACCAGCCGAAAATCCTTCAGACCAATAACGGCGTAACTTTTTAATTGCACCTCTTCGGCTCTACCTTAGGATCACAAGAACTTACTCTCCACATCCAACCAATTATGCATCCTCTCAAATTTCGTTTCATCAAGGTTATGAAGGCAGGAGAAGATGAGAGGTATCCCTTTGAATGTCTCGAGGTTGAATACGTGATCGTCAATTAAATAATCAGTTCCGATAATACTTTTATCTCCACAAAAAATGATCTTTTTCCAATGGATAAAAGGAAAATGTTGTTCCAACCAATCCTTTTTTGCTTTCAATGAAAAAGGATACTCCATCGCGGCAGATACAATGTAAACGTCATGCCTGTTATATAATTCAGCCATAATCTCCTGGCTATTCTCAATGACATTAAGGTCGTGAAAAAAGTTCTCTGTATGCGGAATTTGTTTCACTATTGCCAGTTGTTCACCGGTAAATGCTTCAGTGTACTTTTTACCTTTTATGGCTTCCTTGTCAATCTTAAGACCATTTTCGCTTTCATATATTTCAATAATGCGACCGTAAGCATCGGCAAGGACATCATCCATATCCACGGCAATAGTAGTTTTTTTCATTGTCACGTTATCTGGGCTAAAGTAATTGGTTGTGATTATTCATTCACAAAACTTGATTTATAAAAGGCATCGGTATGGCAGATTCTGATTTGAATCATTTAACAATATAAGACTGCACAATGTTTTAATGTCCAGTTTCAATTATATTAGTAATCTATCAATTAATAAACTTCAACAAGATACTCAACACATGATTTATTATCCCATGAGACTCAAAGAACACCATATTGACGGAAAGAATTCTCAGGGAAGAAATGCCTTAAATAGCCTGAAAAGAATAAAACCAATATATCCGGTATCGATAAATCATTCACCCAAAATGCTTGAGATAAAAATCGAGCTACAAAGTTTTTGTAAAGAAGAGGTGCATCTGCATATTACAGAAGATACCATCTATCTTAATGCAGTTCATATTAAGAAGAATAAACAAAGAGCATCGTTAGAATATGCCGAGGATTTGAGCAGGATTTTCACAATTCCTTCTGATACAAACCGTGAAAAAATTAAGACAACATTTCTAAATCATGAAATGAAAATTTTGCTTCCCAAATCGACTCAGAAACAGGTAAAAGATGTTGACTTCGGTTAGGAAGGATAATTTGGAGCTACCATTTCTCGCACAAATTAGTCCTCAGGGTATGGTATGAAGACAAAATTTGTGAAATCCGTATCAACTACAAACAGACAGCAAAATTCATCGGGGTCTTTGTATTCCTTTTCGAATAACCCTTTATTATCTATCAATTTTCTTTGAACAAATTCGTCGACATAAGTTGCATAATAGTTCCATTCCAGTGACATCGCCTCTTTGGGAATAAGCAATTGCCCTATAGGTATTTCAACTTTTGAAATAGGAAAAATAGGATAGTCTGAAAATCCTCTTGAACGGATTTCATATGATGTTTCTTTTAAACGGTCAGATACCACCACAAAATCCTTAGAGATCGTCCCTAAATATTTACCACTAAGTTCAGGATCATTGTTCATTCTCTATTATTAATTGGTATCATAGAAATATTCTCTACTCATCAGGGTACTTACTTGCATTATTAAGTACAATGTTAAGAATCAGCATTTAAAAATATGATCAAAAGATTATCGATGCACGAGTAAAATTACATTCTCAACGTGACTCGTGTGCGGAAACATATCTACAGGCTGCACCCTCGTAACGATATAGTTTGAATCCAAAAGTGCTATGTCACGGGCTTGAGTCGCCGGATTGCAGCTAACATAAACAATTCGCTCCGGGGCTATTTCCAGGATTCTTTGAACCACGTCTTTGTGCATCCCAGCCCTTGGTGGATCAGTTATAATAACATGCGGTGCCCCATTATTTGATACAAAATCATTATTCAAAATATCTTTAATATCTCCCGCAAAAAATTGAGTGTTGGTAGCATTATTAATCTCCGAGTTATCCCTGGCATCCTTAATGGCCGCCTCCACATACTCAATTCCAACAACTTTGTTGACTTGCGATGATGCACAGATTGCAATCGTTCCTGTTCCGGTATATAGGTCATAAACCACTTCGTTACTACTGAGATTCGCAAAATCAAAAACTGTTTTGTATAGTTTTATCGCCTGGCTTGAGTTGGTTTGAAAAAATGATTTGGGTCCTATTTTAAACTTCCAATTCCCTGAAGAATTATAAACTGGCATCTGCTCCCATATAAAGTCTCTTCCACCATGACATTTTATTTTCAGGTCATTAAATGTCTCATTCATTTTATCATTGATAACAAAAAGCAATGAGGTAATCTGTGGAAATTGTTTCGAGATAAAATTTAGAAGCGGCACCAAAGCATCATTTTCTTCGGCTACCTGTAAGATTACCATGACCTCATTCAGGCTAGATGTTCTAATGATTAGATTCCTGAGAAAACCTGTCTTTTTGCGAATATCATAGAAACATAGTTGTTCCCTTTCAGCATATTCAAAAACTGCATTTCGGATTTCGTTGGTAGGAAAACTCTGAAGAAAACATTCATCAATTCCGAGAATCTTGTCGAACATCTTTGGAATATGAAAACCCAATGCATTTCTTGACATATCATTGCCGGAATGCATTTCATTATTTGTAAGCCAACGATTATTAGAGAAAGTATATTCTAATTTATTCCTGTAATGAAACTGTTTGTCAGATCCGATTATTTGCTGAGAGACTGGGAGTTCAACTTTCGCAATTCGCTCAAGTGCATCTTTGACGATTCTTGATTTTTGTTCTAGTTGTACATCATATGATACGTGCTGCCACTTACAACCTCCACATAAACCAAAATGTGTGCAAATAGGCTCAACACGATGAATAGATTTTTCATGAAAATGGGTAGGGTGACCCTCAAGATAATTTCGTTTAACCTTTCGAACCTCCAGATCTGCAATATCTCCAGGTGCCACATCACGAACAAATATTGCCATACCATCGTGATGAGCAACACATTTGCCTTCATCAGCAATACCTTCAATAACCACTTTTTCTATTGTGAACGGCTTTCTTCTCCCCATTATGTTGCGAATTTAGGACCTTACAACTTTAGTTTTGTAAAGTGTGTCATTTAGGATAAACATTCATAAAACTGTATACTTATTGAATCATTTGATCACCAATTAAAAACTCAACTGCTGTTGTCAATTTTTAATGCCTTGAGTGGTAAAAAATCCTATCTGATTTACCTGGTATTAACCCTCTCTTTTATGGGGTCTAAATCATCAGCTTTTCATATTGTGGGAGGCGAACTGGAGATGATCCATATCGAGGGGTTTACTTATGAAATAAATTTGGTTCAATATTTTGATAGGAATCAACAGTTTAATCCAGGGGCTGAGGATACTATTAGAGTATATATCTATCGAAATAGTGATCGTGTTTTGATGAGGATTAATAGACTAATCAAAGCTTTCACACAACCTGTTTTTTATACAAATCCAGATTGTGCAATAGCTCAACTTGAGACCGAAAGAGTTTTTTATAGTTCATCAATAACCTTAGACCCGGAACAATTCAGTGATCCCGCTGGTTATTCAATTGTTTGGGAACGATGTTGTAGAAATGATGCTATTGTCAACATCATCAATCCGCTAGGTACGGGGATAACTTATGAATTGACGTTTCCACCCATAGTAAAAGACGGCGAACCTTTTATTAATTCCTCCCCAACACTTTTCCCACCTTTAAGTGATTTCGGCTGTGTGGATGAACTTTATTACATAGACTTTGCAGGGATAGATATTGATGGTGATTCCATTGCATATTCAGTGGCCGAACCACTTAATAGCTCGTCAGCAACGGCTGTTCCTCCACCTCAGTTCCCGAACCCCAACCGCAAAGTAGTCTGGGTGCCTGGAATAAATAACACAAATATCATTCCGGGAAACCCTTCCTTAAATATCAATTCTAAAGGTTTTATAACAGTGAGACCGACTGATCCCGGGCTTTATGTCTTTGCGGCGCTGGCTGAAGAGTATCGGGACGGCGTAAAGATTGGACAGGTGCGCCGTGATTTTCAACTTTTAGTTGTTGACGGTTGTACTCCCGGAAACGCACCAAATGTACAATCTAAACTACCAAATGGTACGCTGTATCAGGAAGGCGAGGTGTTAAGTTATACTGCAAGTGAAGCAAAATGCTTTGAATTCATAGTTACCGATCCTGACATCATTGAAAAAATCACGTTCAAAGCCATCGGCGTCAATTTTGATAATAATGTAAGTGAGATATTCAGTTTCACATCCGGCAATTTGAATCTGATACAAAATTCACTTAATGTAGAAGTCTGCATACCTGATTGCCCATATATTCAAGACGAAGTTTTCATTATAAACCTAATCGCAATGGATAATGCATGTCCCTTACCTCGAATGGATACCTTAAGGATGTCCTTCATGGTACAACCCCCACCCAATCAACCCCCTGTATTAGACAACCCCAACGATTTCGTTCATTTATTTGTTAATGAAGACGGATCCCTCAGTTGGTCGATAAATGGCACTGATCCGGATGGAGACACTTTGGATATTAGTGTCATTCCGGTTGATTTCGACCCCGAAACATTTGGCATAACATTCAATGGCGCCACAAATAATGGTACTGTCGGATCTACTTTTCAAATAGATGCCAATTGTTTGCTGTATGATTTTGCATCTCAGAATAGTTTTGAAATGGATGTTATTTTAGAAGATAGAGATACATGTCGGGCGATCAATCAAGATTCCTTAAGGCTAAAAGTAGAAGTGATTCTGCCTTCAAATACAGATCCTAAAGTAACTACCTCCACAGGGTTAACTTTGATTGAAACTACACTCGAAAATCTCATCAATTTTGAAGTTTTCATTGAAGATATCGATGGTGACTCCGTTCTGTTGGATGCCATGATAGAGTCATTTGAGTTTGAGGACCTTGGGATAAGCTTCAATGAGGTGAAAGGTGATTCAAATGCTTCAACAAGTTTCACCTGGGATTTGGGCTGTAGTGAGATTGATCTTGAAAACATGGAGGAATTTACCGTGAATTTTATCGGGACAGATCAGGACAAATGCAAAGTACCAAATGCTGATACCCTGGCAGTTACTTTTAAGATCATTATCCCTGTAAACAATCCTCCTGCGATCGGACTCGACGCAGAAAAGGGAGAAACTATAGAGCTAAGGGTAAATACACCTTTTACTTTACCGGTTAATGGGTTTGACTCAGATGGTGATGAATTGATCTTGAGTTTGATTGAGGATTATGACATCCCTCCATCAGATAGTTTTGAATTTCAAACTACCAGTGGTATTGGAAGCACTTCTGCAGTATTGAACTGGACACCCGAATGCTCATTACTTGGTGAAAACTTATCAGTTGATTTTAAAGTAGGTTTTCTTTTATGGGATCAAAGTTGTCCGTATCCAAAATTTGATACCTTGTCCATCAACCTGCGAGTAATCAATTCACCTGTAGACTTTGAAAACTTTATACCACCGAATGTAATTACTCCTAACGGAGATCTTTTAAACGATTCTTTTTCACTTTCAGCAAATGAAAACCCTTCTTTTAATCTGCCCTATGATAATTGTGAAGATGAATTCCAAAGAATCATTATAGTGAATCGATATGGTAAAATTGTTTTTGAATCAGATGACCGGTCATTTTCATGGGATGCGAACGAAAATGTACCCGGAACATATTTTTATACGATCAATTACTCATCAACTAAATATCAAGGTTCAATCACTTTAATGAATTAAAAAATAACCCTGGTCACTAAATACCTTTATATTGGGATTGGTCAAAATTAAAATGTAACTTTGTTAATATTTTATATTAACAAACCAAGCGATTAGCGGCAATTAACAAAGCGCTTCGAGGAGCCGAATTAAAAACTTAACTTCGCGGATAATTTCGAGTCTATGGATGCATTTATTATCATTATTTACTTTTTTTTCTTAATCATTTGGGTGCTTTACACTTTGTCTTTGGTTCATCTGAGTATTCATGTTGAAAAAGAGAGAAGACTTCAGAAAAATAATAACGGAAAAGAAGTTAGTATTGAACAATTCAAGTCAAATAATCCCAGACTCCCTGTAGTTACCGTTCAAGTCCCGCTGTACAATGAACTATATGTTGCAGAAAGGGTCATCGATTGTATTATACAGTTCGATTATCCTTCGGAAAAACTTGAGATACAAATTCTTGATGATTCTACTGACGAAACCTATGATATTGTTGCAAGTAGGGTAAAATACTGGCAAGCTGAAGGGGTTGATATAAAACAAATACACCGTACAAATAGAACGGGATACAAAGCTGGCGCACTTGCCGAAGCAACGCCAAAAGCAAGAGGTGAATTTATCGCACTCTTTGATGCGGATTTTTTGCCAGATAAAGATTTCCTGCTTAAAACCTTACCCTATTTTGACGATCCTGAAATAGGGGCAGTACAAGCACGTTGGGGACACTTGAACGGAAATTATTCCTTATTGACTAAGTTACAAACCCTTTCAATCGATGCGTTTTTTCTTGTAGAACAATTTGGAAGAAGTCTTGCGGGATACTGGTTAAGGTTCAATGGTTCAGGTGGTCTGTGGAGAGCAAGCTGCATTGAAGACGCAGGTGGGTGGAGTGGTGATACACTCAGTGAAGACTTAGACCTGGCATTCAGAGCACAATTGAAGGGATGGAAATTTCGTTATGCAAACCATATCGAATGCAAAGGCGAATTACCAGTCACCATGGACGGTGTAAAAAAACAATATTACAGGTGGAGTAAGGGTAAAACAGAAGTCGTCAAGAAATTAAGTCTTCAAGTCCTCAAAGCTAAAATCCCTTTGATGACCAAAATTCATGCTTTTGCAGACCTCTGGAACATCTGGGCTAATATCGCAATATTGGCCATTGCCATCCTGAGCCTTCCTTTCGCCCATATAACTGCCAACAATCCGGTCTTCGATGGAGTTTGGAGATACACTTCTATCGGTCTCATCTATACTGTCCTTCTAATTTACATGATGTTGAAAGTCTATTATTTCAGATCCAATTCAATCATGAGTTCAATAAGAAGTGTAATTTTAGATTTTCCAGCTTTTGCATTTCTATTTACTGGAATAACGCTTCACCAAAATGTAGCAATTTTTGACGGTTACAGAGGCAAAAAGACAGCATTCGAAAGGACTCCTAAATACGATATCCAGAAAGATGCAGGAGCCTGGACTGGTAAAAGTTACACTCCTGCAAAGTTGCCGCTAATCACTTATATTGAACTATTAATGGCCGGCTATTTTGCTTATGGTGTTTACCTTGACTTTGTAACCGGTTTGTATGGTTTTTTACCATGGCATATATTCCTATCTTTTGGAGCATCCTACACTTTTTGGCTAACTGTCAAGCAGAACAGCATAAAAAATAAGGGCAAAAAGGAAGTATCACCTCAGCTTGTCAAAGCCTAAATATTCAGCTGGCTTCAATTCACTAACTCATTTGGTTTCATGTTGTCCGGTAAAAAAATTGTTGTCATCCTTCCTGCCTACAATGCAGAAAAGACGTTAAAAAAAACGCTTGATGATATCCCCGAAGGTGTAGTTGATGCTTACATCCTTGTTGATGATTTTAGCACGGATGGTACATTTCAGCTAGCTCAGGAATTAGGCATCAATGCCTTCAGGCATGATGTGAACAAAGGCTATGGTGGCAATCAGAAGACATGCTACAACGAAGCACTCAAGCTTGACGCGGAAATCATAATAATGCTCCATCCTGACTACCAATATGAACCCAAATTGATCCCTGCTATGGCCGGAATGATAGCCTCAGGAGTATACGATGCCGTTTTGGCCTCACGTATTCTTGGTCGCGGTGCAATGAAAGGTGGGATGCCATTGTATAAATATATAGCGAACAGGATCTTAACCCTGGTTGAAAATTGGACCTTGGGATTAAAATTAAGTGAGTACCACTCCGGTTACAGGGCATTTTCAGCCAAAGCACTTAGAGGTATAAAGTATGAACTGAATAGTGATGATTTCGTCTTTGACAACCAAATGATAGCTCAACTACATGCTAAAAAGTATCGCTTTGGAGAGATTAGCTGTCCTACAAAATACTTCCCTGAGGCATCGTCTATCAATTTCAGCAGATCAATGAAATATGGCTTAGGAGTCTTGATGACAGCGCTACAGTACCGTTTGAACAAATGGGGGATTATTTACTTTGATTATCTGAAATAGTTCTTTTTTAACAGTTGCCACGAAACAGTACTAGCAATCAGCATCGTTAGCGTAAACATAGCTATCCTTTCTTCTCTATAGCGAAGAAACAAAAAATTACCTAACCACTCCCATAATACACGATTCTCATATACCAAAATAGTAGCGTTATAAACTATTCCGCAGAGAACCACTCCAACCAGAACAGTAAGCCATAACATGATTTTAACCATTATAGAGAACTTATCATAACAGAGGGCAGTCATGATAGCAAATAGAGGCATTACAAAAGCCAGATACCTCGGTCCTGGAGTTAATCCTCCATGCCAACCTATGAATGAAGAATTCATAATTAATAGTAAGATAAAGGTTGTAAGAATGAGGTAATAGCTTGGTCTCAGCGGAATTGGCTTCTTCTCAAAACGCTGTACCATACCAATAAAGAAAACAAGCACCCAAGGTTGTGTAAATAGAATCCCTCTTTCAGAGCCCAACAATAGATTAAGGGTGATCTTTAAATCAAGATATCCTAAAAATTGTCCACTCAAACCTGTTTCACCTGCAACAAATTCCGGATTTTGAAATGCATTGGGTAGCTGAAAAACACCTCCGAAGACAGTTTTGTGGTACCAGATCCAGATGATCCCCGGAAGGATACCTCCAACTATAAAAAGACCAATAGATCTCCACCGTAATTCATCCCTCATATACCAAAACAGTGCAATCGGTGGTAGCATCAAAGCCACGCTGTATTCTGATAATAGGGCAAATCCGAACAGTAACCCGGAAAGAATAAGACGTTCGGCATTCAACGTAAAGAAAAGTCCCAAAACCAGACAAGCAGTTAAACCATGGCCAAACCAGGTAGGCATAAAAAGTGAAGCTGTATTAGCAAAGAGAATAGCGATTGTGCTCCACAATACCGCTTCTTTTGAAGCTCCCCTCCTCTCTAGAAAACTAGCGGAAAGAAAAGTCAGCAAAACAAATGGTAGTATTTGAAACAAAAGTGGAATTCCTATTTTGTGTTCGTACCCAATAGTGTGGGGGAAGCAATAATCATTTCGGAAGGCCGGATCGACAAGGTCCTTGACTTTATCGATTAACCAGAAAACAGGAAATGCCAGGATTGCTGGTCCGGGGGCCTTATTGGAATAGTAGTGACAATTTTCTGCGAGAGACCAATCCTTTGTCCACTCCAGGTAATTATCAATATACAATACACCATCCATAGACATCGCTCTCATGGCAGCGAATCTTGAATTCGGATTGGTCCCTCCATCCTCAAAAAATGGTATATATAATATAAGGTAGGCAATAGCCCAGGGTGCCACTATACGAAAAACAGACTTGTTAATTAATTGTAACATCAATAGTAGCCTTTAATCACCCTGGTTAAAAATTCAAATCAACTCCGTTGAAAATATGCATCCTAAGGGTTGTCGAGAACTGGAAATTTCCCAAATCATCATCAGGGTTGAAATACCTGTTAGATCGTTTGGAATAATACATATTGGCAGAAAGTTCGATGTCTTTTATGAACCTCATATAGCCTAATCCAAAGGTTAATTCAATATCGCGACTTTCGTTAAATCCATTTGGCCCAACATTCTCGAAAAATGCATCAACATCAAATCGTAATCTTTGAATTGAGAAGCTATACTTTCCCGTTTTAGAAAATCTATCCATGCGAATTATCTGGTTATTAGATCCTGTCCCAATTGAAGCCCCAATTGGCTGGCCTTTATGTGTGTAGCCTCCCAAAATCACATCATGAACATAGAATTTTGGAGTAGCACGTAATTCTACAGTGCGAGGCCGGGCCAAAGTCGTATGCTCAAATCCAAACCGCCAAAAGGCATCAGAGGCCTTAAAGGTCTTTTGAAAACCCAGGGTTATTGCCATGCTATGGTCAAGTTCCTGAAAGAATTCTTTCAAATCTGTATTGAAGTCGTTACGTGCCCATTCAGAATAAATTTCTATTCCAGATTCTTCAAAAAACCAGCGACCAAAGATGGCAGTCATTTGGTCAGTTTCATCATTTCCTCCATTGGGAGAAAAATCTGGTGCTGAATCAAAGTTGTTGACGATTAGGAAGACATCGTGAGGCTTCAAACCTCCAATAGGCCACCGCTTATATAGTACTCTTGCTATCCCGAATGAAAGCCCCCGCAACTCTTTAAGGAAGCTTGCTCGATAACCAAAACTTGCTCCTACAAAGTATTTTTTATTATTCCGAGGGTCGTTGTCAAAATATTCAGATTCTTTCATTCTTCCCCAAACATGATGAAACTCAAAATCACCCAACTTCGTGTTCCATGGTTTAGCAGTTCCCAAGTCAACATGAAGAAACCCCGGTCCGGCATTGCTTACTAATATTGGGTTTGATATGCTTGGTCCCCACCAAAGGTTTTCTGAGGAAAGCTTTACCGAAAAATTCCTGAATTCTATTCCTATGTTGCTTTGCCCAAAGTCTAATTCATGGTAAGCTGAATCACCAAATCTTTGTACAAAGTCAATCTGCTGAGCAAATTGATATGAAAACTTTGATTTATTATATCTCCTCGAACTGAGCATAAATTCCTGGTTCTGAGTTCTGAAATAATTTGGATAAAATACCCCTTTGAATGGACCCCATTTTACTGCAACACCAGCATTCATACTTATGGTTGAGCCTCTTCCATTCCAAACTGGTCCATCATTATAACTACGTGGATATTTGGAATTAAAATTATAAGTAACAGAAGGACTCAATGGTATTAGCTCAAAGCCTCTTTTTTGCTTCTCCGTAAACTTCATAAGGAAATCGGTCCATACGCCAAAACTTTCTTGTGAAGTGGAATCACCTTCCCAAAGACCTGTTTGATTTGAATAATAAAAAATTGGGCTTTGAATATTTTGCCCCTGAATTTCCATTAACCGCAAATAGTCTCGGACTGGATCTTGTCCTGAAATCATTACCTGACAAAATCCTGATCTAAAGATTAGGAGTAAAGATCCCAAAAGTAATACTCGCAGCTTGCTCAAAATCATTGCTAAAAATTCAAACTTTTATCACGGAATATATGCATCCTGACATATGTTAGGAACTGGTAATTATCAAGGTCATCTCCATAGAAGTAATACCTGTTTGATCGTCGGGAATAATACATGTTTGCACCGATCTCCATGTTACGGGTAAACATAGTATACCCCAATCCAAAAGTGAACTCTACATCTCGGCTTTCCAAATAACGCAATGGGCCAACAATATTGTAAAAAGCATCATCATCAGATCTAAAACGTTGAAAAGAAAAACTGAACTTACCATTTTCAATAAAGCGATCCAGCCGTAATAGCTGGTTTTTAGATCCTGGGCCTATCGAGGCTCCTATTAGCTGACCATCATGTGTGTATCCTTGTCTTACAAGATCGTTTACATAAAATATTGGAAAAGCCTTTCGTACATTGGTTCGAGTTCTTGCTAATGTCGTATGCTCTAATCCAAAACGCCAGAAACCATTATTTGCACTAAAGGTTTTTTGAAATCCCAAAGTAAATGCCATGCTGTTTGTAATCTCCTGAAAGAAATCCCATACATCAGTGTCAGAATCACTCCCCGTCCACTCAGAGTAAATTTCAACGCCTGCCTCTTCAAAATACCATCTTGTAAAAATTGAAGTCATTTCGTCAGCTTCATCATTGCGACCAGGATTATTCACACTAAGAAAGACATCTTGTAACTTAAGATGGTTAGTCGGCCAACTTCTATAAAGAACTCTCGCAAAGCCAAAAGACAAACCTTTTAATTCCTTTATAAAACTTGGTCGATAGCCGAAGCTTGCTCCTACAAAGTAGCGCTTGTTATTATTTGGATCAGTGTCAAAATATTGAGATTCCTTTAATCGACCCCATACATGATGTAATTCAAAATCACCAAATTTGGTGACCCAGGGTTTGGCGGTACCAAGATCGATATGTAAAAATCCGGGCCCTGCATTGCTCATTAATATCGGGTTGGATAAACTGGGACCCCACCAAAGATTTTCATTTGAAATTTTTACTGAAAAATTTCTGAACTCAATACCAAGACTACTTTGGCCTAAATCAAAATCACCATGCGCAGAATTCCCGAATCTCTGGACATAGTCAATGTTTTGTGCAAATTGATAGGAGTAAATAGACTTGTTCGGAAGTTTGAAAAAGTACAAGGGAAACTCCTTGTTTTGCGCGATGTAATAGTTGGGATAAAATACAGCTTTCAAAATACCCCATTCCACCTCAATACCAGCATTTAAACTAATGGTGGATCCTCGCCCGTTCCAAACCGGCCCATCATTATAGCTCCGGGGATACCTTGAACTGTAGTTGTAAGTAAATGAAGGACTTAACGGTGTAATCTTAAGCCCACCGCCTTTTTCCTCTCTGAAATTGGTGAGATAATCTGACCATGCACCGAAATCAGCTTCGCTTGTAGAATCCGCTTCCCATAGACTCGTTTGGTTGGCATAATAGAATATCGGGCTCGGCAAAGGCTTGCCTCTTATCTCCAAAAGACGGAGATAATCCCTCACAAGGTCCTGACCTGAAATTACTGCTTGCCCGTAAATCTCCGTACAAATCAATGAACCAATTGAAATTAGTAATAATCGTACCATGCTTATAATTTGGGTGCAAAAATAATTCATCGATAGCTACTATTCTTTCATCAACGAAAACTCCTGAGTCGATTGGAAAACAAAAACGAATTGATTTTCCAGCTTGACGATCAAATCAGTCAAGCACCAGGTTTTCCTTTGATGATTAAAGTTTCTTTAATTTGTACCATGTTTGGATCAAGCCCATGAGCCACCAAATAATGAAATATTGTCTTATTTGCTCTGTTATTTATTTTTTCAGCTTGCATTGTTATGGGCAAAATCGGAGAGCAGACGAATTAATCGCTCAAATTATTAATTCCCCTAGAGACGCTGCCCGTGTCGAATTACTCTTAGAAATATCCGATGCCCTGGTTTATGATTACCCAAAGGATGCCATGATATACGCCAGGGAGGCGTTCAAGCTATCTCAGGAATTAAAGGATGATTCCTTATTGCCAATGCTCACAATAGAATTGGGCGAGCTTATTGGTCACAAGGTGACCTAAGCAAGGCATTTGAGGAATTGATTCTATCCATTCAAATGGCAGAAAATCTTGACAATCAAAAACTCCGGGCAGATAACTTGGCAGCGATTGGGATCATACATGCGGGAGTCAACAATAACGTCCTGGCCATAAGTTACTATCAAAATGCACTAAAAGAGCTGGAAGATACTGAGGTAAACCAACAAGTAGTGTCAATTACAAATAGTATAGGAGAAGCCTATTTGGACATCGATCAGTTTGATTCAGCTGAATACTACCTGACTCTCGCCCAATCATTGCTTACTCCGGAAATGGAGTTCATGAACCCACAGATTCTTTTCAATCTTGGTGAATCAAAAACTAAACAAGACCAGTTTGAAGAGGCGAGGTCACTCCTATACGAATCCATTGAACTGGGCAAACAATTCAATGACCTAAGTACATTAATTAACAGCTATGAGACTATAGCAAAAATTGAATTGTATTATGGTCAAATTCAGGATGCTCTATACCATTCCGCTTTGGCAATGGAACTGGCACAATCAATATGCGTGAATTAATTCATATTACTTACAACACGCACTCCACAGCGCTTGCCGCTGCTGGCCGGTTTTCAGAGGCGTATCTTTTCCGAGACCTCTCTTCAATATATCAGGATAGCCTTATCAATACATTCACAAAAAACCAGTTGGATGTTTTTAATTATCAGCAAACACGGAGTGAACTGGCACTACTAAGAAAGGAACGGGAAGTGGAACAGATTCAAACCCAAAATCAGCAATATCTTATTTACGGATTAACCAGTATATCACTCTTAACAGCCCTACTCGCTTATGTTTTCAATCAATCCCGAAAGGAAAAGGCTAAGGCAAATGAATCCTTAGAACAAAAAAATACGGAAATAAGCGCCCAAAGAACTGAACTTGACGAACTTAATAAAGTAAAGGACAGAATGCTGGCCATTATATCCCACGATTTTAGAACACCATTGATTTCACTGCAAAACATTATCGTTATGGTGGAAGAAAAGATGATCACAGCAGAAGAATTAAAGAAAGTGATTCCAGCGATTTCATTAGAAATGCAGGGTGCGAAAAGTCTTCTTGAAAACCTGCTCAATTGGGCTCGTTCTCATATGCATGGTGATTTTGTAAAGCCTTCAAGGTTAGTATTACATCACATTGTGGATGCCCAGGTTGCTGGCTTCAAAAAACAGCTTAGTGATAAGAATATTGAAGTCATTAATGACGTAGATGAAGATATTGTTGCTTTGGCGGATTCCAATCTTATTTCACTGGTGATAAGAAACATCCTGGGAAATTCTTTGAAATTTTGCGACATGAATGGGGAAATAAGAGTGACAGCAGAAAACGACAATAAGAAAGTGGTTTGTTGTGTTTCAGATAATGGCGTTGGAATTCCACCGGAAAAATTGGAAACATTATTTAATAAAGCCATCATATCAAGCCAGGGAACTTCAGGAGAAAAAGGATCTGGAATTGGTTTAACGCTTTGTCGTGATTTTATTGAATTGACGGGAGGGAGGATCTGGGCCGAGAGTGAAGAAGGAATTGGGAGTAAATTTTTTATTTCTATGCCAGGAACTGGAGGTACCAAATTAGAAAAAGAGGAATTTATTGAGGTGGATAACAAGATTTGAATTAGACCAATTTTTCAATCAAAAACTGTAATTTTGCAAAATATCTGATATGTACTCCGATCAAACGATATCAAATTATCAACCGCTGCTTCGATCCATTGCAATGAGAATGGTAGGCAGTATTGAAGATGCTGAGGATATCGTTCAGGATACTTTCCTTAAGTGGTTAACAATTGATACTTCAAAAGTCACCAATACTAAGGCTTATCTCATAAAATCAGTAACAAATAACTGCCTCAACCATTTGAATGCTTTGAAGCGCAAGAAAGATGAGTTATTGGATAGCACTTACGAGTTTATCGAGAAAAATAAAGACCTGGAGATTACTAAATTCGATCTGGAAAATGAAATCTCGGAAGCACTTGTTGTGATGCATAAAAAATTAGAGCCCCTGGAAAAAGCCATCTATTTACTTCGAGAGGTGTTTAATTTTGAATATGATGAATTGCAGGTTTTGTTTGATAAAAAGAAAGACAATTGCCGGCAATTACTTTCCAGGGCCAAAGAGAAGCTTAACCAGGAGAAATCACGTTTTTCCATCGATTTCGCTAAACATACCCAAATGCTTGAAAGCTTCCAGAAAGCCTGTGATTTAGGTCATGTAGCAGATTTAGTTCAGGATCTGGGCCAGGATATTGTCCAGCGTTTCAACTCCCCAAAATAATTTTCCGACAATTATTTGTCACAAACTTCCGTG
>JAQCLE010000062.1 GCA_027592755.1 Bacteroidota bacterium
TGATATTTCTTTCAGCATTCCTGATGGTGTTTTTAACTGCTTTGTCAAAATATCCTTTGATTGGCAAGAATCACCCAATGTTGGAGGAGAGTTTACATCATCATATTTAAGATTTAAGTTTGAATTATATTTACTAACCTAATATGTCAGGATTTGTAATTGGTCTCGGTTTACTTCTGTTAGGGGCAATCTTAATTGCTATTTTCAGGGTTACAACCTTGATTGGTATTGCCAAAGGAGACGGAAAGAAAAGAGTTGGGAGTGCCAATGGTGTTAATGCGTTTCTTTTTATCGTATTTCTAGTTGGTAGTTTTATATTGCTTTTTTGGTACTCATATACACATTTTGACTCCTACAACCTTCCGCTTGCTTCAGAGCATGGAGTCGTAACTGATCGTATATTCTGGATTACAATGGGTGTTACATGCGTGGCATTCATTATCACCCATGTGCTATTGTTTGTTTTTCCATATGTATATAGATTCAAAGAGGAAAAGGAGGCATTTTATTTCCCACATAATAATAAGCTCGAACTTACCTGGACAATAGTTCCAGCCGTTGTCTTGAGCGTTTTAATATTTACAGGGTGGAGAGCATGGGTAGACATTACTGCTCCTGCTCCTGAAGATTCTGAAAGAATTGAAATTATGGGTTACCAGTTCGCATGGGCTGTGAGATATGGGGGAGGAGACGGTCAACTTGGTAAATCTGATTTTAGGCTGATCGATGTGGATAACAGAATGGGGATTGATTTTTCCGACAGAAAATCGTATGACGATTTTATACCGCTTGAAATTCACATTCCCAAAGGAAAGAATATTGAATTTAAGATCAGGGCTACGGATGTAATTCATTCAGTATTTGCCCCGCATTTCAGACTGCAGATGAATGCTGTTCCGGGATTACCCACTAGCTTTTGGTTTACTCCAACTAAGACAACCGCTGAGATGAGATCAGAACTTGAAAATGAGAATTTCAATTATGAGCTGGTTTGCAACAAAATATGCGGTAAGGGTCATTTTGCCATGAGATATTTGATAATTGTTGATGAACCGGAAGCATATCAGGAATGGTACAAATCGCAACAGGCATGGCTCAAGTTAAACCCTGATTATCTTTCAAAAGTACCGGCAGATTTAAGAGAAGTGGCTGCAATTTCAGCTAAAATGGATGGTTCATTAAATTAATTAGTCGAAAAGAATTACGCTATGTCAACCACACAGATTCAGGTAGAGGCCGAAGTTCATCACGATGACCATCACGATCATCATCAGAGCTTTATAAGGAAGTATATCTTCTCAGAAGATCACAAAACAATTGCTAAGCAATTTCTGATCACGGGTATTTTCTGGGCACTCATTGGCGGTGCTATGTCAGTACTTTTCAGGTTGCAGCTTGGCTTCCCTGACATGGATTTGTCCATTCTGAAACCAATTTTAGGCAAATGGCTTACGGCTAATGGAAAAATTGATTCGGAATTCTATTTGGCATTGGTTACCATGCATGGCACTATTATGGTCTTTTTCGTGCTTACAGCAGGACTTAGTGGCACTTTCAGTAACTTCTTAATCCCATTACAAGTAGGAGCAAGAGACATGGCCTCTGGGTTCATGAACATGTTGTCGTACTGGTTCTTTTTCGTCTCAGGTGTCATCATGTTTGTTTCAATATTTATCGAAACTGGTCCGGCATCAGGAGGATGGACGATATACCCTCCGTTAAGTGCGCTCCCTGAAGCGATGTCAGGTTCAGGATTAGGAATGACGCTATGGCTGGTTTCAATGGTATTTTTTATTGTTTCAACATTACTTGGAGGGATAAATTACATTACTACGGTTATCAATCTTAGAACTGAAGGAATGTCTTTTGCAAGGTTGCCGCTCACGATTTGGGCGTTTTTAGTTACCGCAATATTGGGATTATTGTCATTTCCAGTGTTGTTTTCAGCAGCTCTTTTACTTGTTTTTGACAGATCCTTTGGAACTAGTTTCTACTTATCAGATATCTACATTGCTGGTGAAGCCTTGCCAAACATAGGTGGTAGTCCTATTCTGTTCCAGCATTTGTTCTGGTTTCTTGGGCATCCCGAAGTTTATATCGTCCTATTGCCTGCATTGGGGATAACCTCTGAGATTATTTCTACTAATTCCCGGAAGCCAATATTTGGTTACAAGGCCATGATTGGTTCCATCCTTGGAATTGCATTCTTATCATTTATTGTTTGGGCCCACCACATGTTTATCACAGGTATGAACCCATTCCTTGGATCTATTTTCATGTTTTTGACCTTGATAATTGCGGTACCGTCCGCTGTTAAAGTATTTAATTACATTACCACGTTATGGCGAGGAAATATTGTGTTCACTCCAGCCATGCTGTTTTCAATTGGTCTTGTATCATTCTTTATTTCAGGAGGATTAACCGGACTCTTCTTAGGTAATTCTGCAATTGATATCAACGTGCATGATACTTATTTTGTGGTGGCACACTTCCATATAGTTATGGGTAGTGCTTCATTTTTCGGAATGCTTGCCGGGGTTTACCATTGGTTTCCAAAGATGTTCGGAAGGATGCTGGACGAAAAACTGGGATACATCCATTTCTGGATTAGTTTTATTGGTATTTATATGGTGTTTTTCCCTTTGCATTATATTGGGTTAGCTGGTTTCCCGAGGAGATACTATTCTTTCACAAATTTTGATGCATTTGGTGGTTTTACGGATTTGAATATGATGGTTAGCATTGCAGCAATCATCACATTTAGTGCACAATTTATTTTCCTTTTCAATTTCTTCTACAGCATGTGGAGGGGGCGTAAAGCACCTGCAAATCCATGGAGATCAAATACGCTTGAATGGACAACTCCAATTAATCCGGGGCATGGAAACTGGCCTGGTGAGATACCAACTGTTCACAGGTGGCCTTATGACTACAGCAAGCCCGGAGCGAAGGAAGATTTTATTCCTCAAAATATCCCTTTATCGGAGACACCGGAATCGAATTTGCCAGAAGAGCATTGATGATTGCCTGATAGCGAATCATCATGGTGAACCAACCTGATAGAGGGTTTTATCCAAAATTTCTTCTTTTTACTATTGCCTCCGTTTGTTTTTTAATTTTTGTTGGAGGAATAGTAAGAAGTACTGGTTCAGGAATGGGTTGTCCCGACTGGCCGAAATGTTTTGAATCCTTGATTCCACCTACATCGTCAGATCAATTACCTGATGACTATGAGCAGATTTATTTGGCCAAACGACAGGGTAAAAATCTAAGACTTGCAAATTATGTTGAAGCCATTGGATTCAGTGACTTGGCCGTACGACTGAGAACTGATCAGGCAATTTTACTTGAAACCTTATTTAACCCAGCCAAAACGTGGATAGAGTACCTCAACCGAGTGCTTGGAGTAATCATCGGTTTATTGGTTTTCCTTAATGTTGCTATAACCATTATCAAACCGCATCGAAGGAGATTCATAAAGCTTGCCATTCTTATTTTTCTATTGACGGGTTTTCAGGGATGGGTAGGTTCCATTGTCGTTTCAACTAATTTATTACCAGGGATAATTACTTTTCATATGGCATTGGCTTTAATTATTCTCGGGATGCTTATTTACAATTATTGGCTCACAAGGGAATTGCAAAACTTACGAGTTCAAAGTTCTGATAAGAACCTGAACAAGACTTTAATGATTTTGATGATCTCTTTTGCCCTTTTTTCAATACAGATAGTTTTGGGCACGCAAGTAAGGGAAGCTGTCGACCAGATTTCGGGAAATTCAAATGAAATTGGCAGAGATTCATGGATTTCATTAATTGGTACCCGGTTTTATATCCACCGATCGTTTTCATTATTAATAGCAGGAATGCATGCATGGTTTGTTTATTTATTATTCAAGTACCAACTTGCCGAGCCCTGGAAAAACTGGCTTAATACGCTTTTGGTATCAATTTGTTTGTCGATTCTTACCGGCATTTTGCTTTCATACCTGGGTCTGCCACCTTTTTTTCAACCGTTACATTTAGTTCTGGCAACTGTTATTTTTGGTATAGACCTTTATTTAATTCTTGAATTGGGGCAACTGAAAAAGGTAATTAATAGCATAAAAAATGAATCATAAATTTTCCAAGGTCATAAATTTTGTATTTTGGCAGTTCGAATGATAACGACTTCTTTTACCGGTCACCGAACCATATCAAAGGCGAAAGCCTACTTTGAATTATTAAAATTCAGATTGTCAGCCCTGGTGACATTTTCGTCAGCTATAGGATACGGATTGGCATCATATTCAGGGTTTCAGTGGAGTAATTTTCTTATGTTCTGCCTCGGTGGATTTCTTGTTTCCGGGGCATCTGTTACTATCAATCAGGTTATGGAGCAGGACTATGATGGCTTGATGGAAAGAACCAGGAACAGACCATTACCAACTCACCGACTTTCAGGTAATGAAGCGTTGAGTTTTGCCTTGGCTATTGGATTAGTTGGCCTTTCAATCATTTCACTATTTGCCAACCCTATTGCCGGAGTACTTTCCCTTGTTTCATTGGTACTGTATTGCTTCGTCTACACACCACTTAAAAGGGTAGGGCCAATAGCAGTTTTTGTTGGTGCCATTCCTGGAGCATTACCACCCCTTTTGGGTTGGGTTGCTGTAACAGGTTCAATTTCGCATGAGGCCTTGATATTGTTTGGTATACAGTTTATTTGGCAGTTTCCGCACTTTTGGGCCATTGCCTGGATAGCTGATGATGACTATAAAAGGGCGGGTTTTAAACTGCTACCATCCGGTGGTGGAAGAGACCTGAACACGGCCATTCAGATTATGGTATATACCCTTTTTCTACTACCTCTCGGGTTGTTGCCATCATTTTTTGGAATAACCGGAATGGGGTCAGCTTTTGTAGCAACCCTGTGCGGTGTGTTGTTTTTAAGCCAGACTTTTTTGCTCATGAAAGATTGTTCAAAAAAGTCAGCTATGAAGATAATGTTTGGATCTTTCCTTTATCTACCAATTGTTCAAATCGCTTATTTATTAGATAAAATTTGATGGCAGTGCAGGTAGCAAGTACACAGAATACACCGATTTTAAGGGTTGATCCTAAGAAGTTTACATTGTGGCTTTTCATCGTATCTATTGTAATGATATTTGCTTCGATGACAAGTGCTTATGTGGTTAAAAGATCAGATGGAAACTGGCTAAACTTCGACTTGCCAGAAGCATTTTTATACACAACGTTTATCATTGTGTTGAGTAGTGCCACCATGCAATGGGCTTATTTGTCAGCTAAGAAGGATGCAATATCAAATCTGAATATTGGTCTTGTAATCACGTTGATTTTATCTATAGCGTTTCTCATTGGTCAGTTTTATAGTTGGTCCCAGCTAGTCGGACGTGATGTATATTTTGTAGGAAATGCCGCTGGATCATTTATTTACGTTTTGACCGGCCTGCATGGATTTCATTTGATTTCAGGTATAATTTTCCTGATTATCGTATTAATTTCGGCATTGAATTATAAAGTTCATTCAAAAAAGATGCTCCTCATAGAAATGTGTTCAACATACTGGCATTTTTTAGGTGGGCTTTGGGTGTATTTATATTTATTTTTATCCCTCTATAACTAAACCAATAAATAAAAGCGATATGTCAGCACCTACTGCCGCTGTCGGAGAAGAAAGCAAGAACATCTGGATGGGTGGTGTCTCACCCATGAACGTGAGCTATGGTAAGCTCATGATGTGGTTTTTTCTTCTTTCCGATGCTTTCACCTTCTCTGCACTTTTGGTTGCCTACGGTACCATCAGGTTTACATATATGGCTTATGAAGGCACAGGTGATGCGTTTGCTTTTTCGCAGGAATACTGGCCGATACCTGAAAAAGTATTTGAAGCCGCCCCGTTTTTGCATGGAGTAAACTTGCCCTTAGTTTTCGTGGGAATAATGACCTTCATTCTCATCATGAGTAGTGTTACGATGGTATTGGCGGTTGAGGCTGGCCAAAGAATGGACAAGAAAGCAGTTGAAAAATGGATGTTATGGACACTTTTGGGAGGCATCGCGTTCCTGAGCTGTCAAGCCTGGGAGTGGACCCATTTCATTGTTGGGACGGATAACGGGAGCACACTACCTAATGGCACGACATTATTTGGAGCTTCATTAGTTGTAAATCAATATGGCCCACCTGCATTTGCAGATTTCTTCTTCTTCATAACCGGTTTTCATGGTTTTCATGTGTTCAGTGGCGTTATGTTTAATTTTCTGATTTTTTATTGGGCTGTAGTAGGCAAGTTTGAAAGGGTTGGGCATTATGAGATGGTTGAAAAAGTTGGCCTCTACTGGCACTTTGTAGATTTGGTTTGGGTATTTGTTTTCACATTCTTTTACTTGGTATAAAATTTTTCCGCATGGATTCACACATCGAAGAGCAATCGTCAACGATTCAGGTACTTCCCCCAAATAAAGAAAAAATAAAAAGGCTATGGACGATAGCTGCATACTTAGGTATCATTACTTGCATTGAGTTCCTTATCGCATTTTTATGGCCAGATGGTGCTTTGAAAATTGCTTTGTTCGTAGGGCTTACGATTGTGAAAGCATTTTATATTGTTGCTGAATTTATGCACCTGGGTCATGAAGTTAAAGTGATGATCTGGTCGATTCTACTCCCTCTTATTTTTGTGGTTTGGCTAATCCTGGCCTTATTGATCCAGGGGGATGCAATTTTCCTTTTAAAGTATTAGACAATAACAACGGTAGTTAAGGAATCATGGTTCTTTGTGGATCATGATTTTTTGTATATATGGCTATAATTTTCAAGTATGGGATACTTATCATAGCATTTGTTATACCTGTACTCGTGTACATTTTTTTGAGAGTTTTTGGTCAAAACAGCTATGCCATTCCAATATATTATGAGCAGCAGAATGACAGCCTGAATATCAGCGGTTGCTTGTCTTTCCGGATTCCACATGCAATAGATTTTAAAGATATTCCGGGATTATCCGGTGTTAAAATAAAAGCTGGCAATCCAGTTTTAATCAACATCGTCCTTGATGAGTGCCTCGGATGTCCTCCCGGATTAAATGAATTAAAAAGAGTTTTAAACAGGCATCCACAAATTCAGACAATTAATATTTACTCGGATTTAGTCACAAATCTAGTGGTCACTGAATCAACTGACGGGTTGATCAACCAGTCTGTAATACTTCTGGACTTAATACAAATAATGAGATGTCAGTTGTTATTGAATGTACCTTTAAAGTCCAGTGTTGATATTCTGAAGGAGAACAACCAGTTAGTGCTATTAGATAATTCGGGAAGAATCAGGGGGTATTATAATCAAAATGATCGACAGGATATTGACCGACTGATCATGGAAATTAGCATTTTAGGACAGGAACCTGACTGAAACAATTTTGAATAGAAACTATCTGCTTATCGTTTTGCTATCCATTACAATTCCTGTTCTGGTGGCTTTTCTCATTTTCTCACCAGGAAAAAGTGAATTGGGTGATTGGATAAAATTACTTCCACATCTTCATGGCATTTTGAATTCAGCTACTTCATTGGTTTTATTATATGCATTGTTCATGATAAAAAGAGGGGAGGTCAAACGGCATAGATTTGGTATGACAACGGCTTTCATTTTGGGCACTATTTTCCTGATCTCTTATATTATTTACCATTCATCGGCTCCCTCCGTGATTTATGGAGATATTGATTCAAATGGCACCTTGAGTAGTGAAGAATTGTTATCTGTGGGCGCTTTTAGAACGATTTATATTGGCTTGCTTCTTTCTCATATTGGCCTCTCGGTAGTGGTAGTGCCACTTGTTTTGTTGGCGTTTTATTTTGCATTGAATGACCAAATTGACCGTCATAAAAGAATTGTTAAGTTTACCTGGCCGATCTGGTTTTATGTTTCTGTGACCGGTGTTTTAGTATATTTGATGATCAGACCCTTCTATACTTAGGATGAGAAAATTATTATTCCTTCTTACTTCATACCTGCTTTTTTTTGGCGATTCAACGTCGGCAGTGGCGCAATGTGCCATGTGTCGTGCTACAGTAGTCAATAATGTTAGTAATGGCGAACAACTTGGATTGGCCGCTAGCCTTAACACAGGAATTGTGTACCTCTTTATTATGCCATACCTTTTGGTGGCACTAATTGGTTTCCTGTGGTATCGGTCGGCAAAATCAGGATCGACTTCAATCTGAATATCGTGCGTCAGTATTGATCTGACACACCAGGGCCTTATCTTTCATATTTCTAATATTTTCTGATATGAATAAATTCAAAACCCAGTTCATAGGACTGTCCTTATTCCTCGTACTATCTTTGGTATTTTCTAACGTGATAGCCCAAAATGAGGGCCCGAAACCGTTGTTTGAAGTGGCTATTGATCATGAATTTCCCAACCCTGAAGAATCATTCAAAGAAGTAATGACGTTGTTGTTGAACAATTATTACACAACGCAATTACAAATGCCCAACACTTTGTACTTGTATTAATGAATAGAAACACAAAGATACAAACACCAATTTTCTCATGCCTCTTTAATGAATTACAAGCCCAACAAATATCTCACCAAAAATGCTGATCGAAGTCCCGAATATATCAAAGAATTAGATTTGACAAAGTTAAATCAATTTTAGTAAAGCCCTTTGATGATTACGTAGTTCATCTAAAGGAGTTCTCAATTGATGATCTAAGACTGCTTATAAAATTTGTTAATAACCCTGTCCATATCAGATTTTCTCATAAATATTATCTGCGCCAGCCGAAATTGGCATTTGGCCCGAACGAGATTATGTCCCTGGTAATTTATTTTGTAGTACCGATCACCAATCAGATGGTCAGTCAGGAATCTGATTGCCATGATTAATGAAAGTAATGCACCTGATTCAGAAAGGTAAAACACCTCTTTTGGCATTAGCGCTTCCCGAGTGGCGTCAAGATATCCATTGCTATAAGCTTCAAATTTTTCAAAATCAATATCAACTTTGGAAATGTCTTCCTCATCTTCAATGGCGCTTGAAGCGGAAGTCCTGACACCGTCACCAAAATCAAAATGTACCAATCCGGGCATTACGGTATCGAGATCGACAACGCATTTGGCTTCACCCTGGTTGTTGAAGAGCACATTATTAAGTTTAGTGTCATTGTGTGTAATTCTATAGGGTAATTCCCCTGCCGATGCTAGCTTCTGAATAGTCCTTAATTTGTCTGCCAGAACTAATACCTTTTTAATAAATGAGTTAATGTCTGGTGTATCATATTTTTTTAAACGATTACCTGAAGCCTCTTTTAGCTGGGTAATTCTAAATTCAATGCTGTGGAAGTTCTTTATTGTTTCCGTCAAATGATCGGCGGGAAGACCGCTGAGATCTCGTAGAAATATTCCAAATGCATTACCTGCTTCATATACTATTTGTAAGTTGTTGGTGGTTTCATGTGATTGAAGCCCGTCCATAAACCGGTAGATCCTCCAATATTCCTCTTCATACTTCACATAAGGTTTGCCATTTTTCGAGGCGATCAACTGTAGGGCATGGTTTTTATCAGATGATTTTTGAGAAATATGAGTAGTAACTTTCTCAATGTTGTTCATCAGGCCGTCGATATCTCTAAATACATGATGATTGATCTTTTGGAGTAAGAAACCTGGAAGTGATGAATCCGAAAGTATTACCTTATAAGTATCATTAATATGCCCATTGCCGAAAGGCTCAATGGTCCCGACATTACCAGCAATTTTGAACTGATCGGCTACTTTATTAAGATCAATTACCGTATTGATTCCCATAGCTTTTCAGGGTAAACTCCTTCGTTAATTAGCGCCTGGATCTTCATATGTACAACTGGTTTGTCTTCTTTGTAAGTAATACCAAACCAGGTATCTGTTGTTTTAATGACAGGGATATTTATTCCTTTCTTAATCATTAGATCAAATACAGTGGGAATGTAAAATTCACTGCTCATTGGATCAGGTAAGTGATTATAGAAGTCTGTGAAACCTTCTCGGATTAGTTTAAAAGCAGGAGAGGAAAGCCCCATCAAATTCAGAGATACAAGTTCCTGACCTGTTAGAGGATTGAGATTATCGTCTTCTATATAGCCAATTTGTCCCTTATTATTAACGATTTTCGTTCTCTCCGTAATGTTTCTGAGAAACCCATCAGAACTTACATCGCAAATAGCTCGTGAAACGGAACCAAAATCTGAAAGCGTATTTCTTAGGTTATACCCTATGATGCATCCGCTTAATGATTCATTGTTCATTCCTCTCAGTTCATGGAACAAGAGCGTTAACGATTTTCTTCCATAGAAGTCGTCAGCATTCACAACACCAAATGGTCCGTCTACTACTGACTCGGCCATCCATACTGCGTGACCTGTTCCCCATGGTCTTTTCCTTCCTGACGGAACTTCCAGAGGCTTTGGGAGACGGTCTATTTCCTGGAAAACATAGTGAATATCAGCTCTGGAAGACAGTTTATTATGATAAATTGACCGGAACTCTTCTCCAATGCTTTTTCTAATCACAAAGACGATTTTTTGGAAGCCAGCCGCAATGGCATCGTAGATAATGTAATCAACAATGGATTCACCGTTCGATCCGAATTGATCCATCTGTTTTAGACTCCCATAGCGACTACCGAGTCCGGCGGCCATTACTACCAATGAGGGATTAAGCATTCTGATTTTTTGATTGTCATTCTGATTTGATCGGCAAATTAAGTCCAAGACTTGAAAACATCTACCGATGTTTGTAAAAAGGTATTTAGATTAACCATTGTTAAAACACTGGCCTTTTTAACTCTGTAAGGGATGGACGTAATAGGACACAAAAAAACCCTCGAAAGGGTTATGTTTTGCGGAACGGATCCCGAGTTCTCGGGAAACCCACGACCTTCCCGAGTCCTCCGGGACAGGCATATTAACCAGGCCAATTATGGATAAGTTTTAAATAGAAATTGGTATTTTTTTGTTTCTTGAAAAATCTTTCTCTTTTAATGGCTTCTGCTCGGCTGCGAAATTCTTCGAGATAAACAATTTCCCAAGGTTGTTTTCGAGAGGTATATCCAGTTTGGGCAGCGTTATGCTTAGCCAAACGAGAAATAGGATCGTTGGACTGACCAATGTAGAAGGTTTGGTCTTTTTGACTTTGTAAGAGATAAACGAAGTAGGACACAAAAAACCCCTCGAAAGGGTTATGTTTTGCGGAACGGACGGGACTAAAACCCGCGACCTCCTGCGTGACAGGCAAAATCTTCTGTATTCATCAGGATTAAAATGTACCTTTTAGAGCGATTTAAGCGCTGTTTAGTTGTAAAAAGCACCATTGTGCACTATATTTATATAGGAATTGTTTCCCAATTGTTTCCCAATTTTCGGTAATTCAAATGCACCAAAAAATGGCACTTACAACTAAAGTATTGCTAAACAAAAATAGACAAAAGAATGATGGTTCTTATCCATTAATTATCAGGGTTACCCATAACAGAAGGTCATTGAAGATACCGACAGGATACACTCTACGTGAGAAAGATTTTGATGCCAGAAACCAACAGGTACGGAGTTCTGCCGATGTAGCCGTTCAGATTAATCGTTTGAATAATTTGATAAAATCGAAAGTGAAGAACGTTTATGACGTTTTTACTGACCTTGAAAATGAAGGTACTCTTAATCGATTGTCTTTGGCTGAAATTAAAGATCGGATACTGGAAACCAAAAGAGGGGTTACAAAGGAGGTGACAGTGATTCAGTTTATTGATGAATTAATTGATGATATGCGATCGGCAAAAAAGATGGGAAATGCCTATGTGCACAAAAACCTCAAGAGTAAGTTAAATGCCTACACCAACAATAGGCCTCTTCATTTTGGTGAGATTAACTATAGATTTCTTGTAAAACTTGAAACTTCACATTTGGCAGGTGGGGGAGACCTAGGAGGGTTAAGTGTCTACATGCGAACACTACGGGCTGTGTTTAATAAAGCCATTAAATTCGGCGTCACGTCGAAAGAAAATTATTCTTTCGATGATTATAAAATAAAGAATAAAAAACCGGTGCGTAAATCCCTATCGGAGGAATCTTTCAAGAAGCTTAGGGAATATGATTTCGAAAAGGGCTCTGCTGAGTATAGAGTCAAACAACTATTTATGGCGTCGTTTTATCTGCGTGGGATGAACTGGATGGATATGGCTTATCTTCGAGTTGGAAATCTCCAGGGTGATTTTGAAAGGTTGACATATGTAAGACAGAAAACGGGAGAGCCTTTTAATATTAAGATTTCTCCTATGCTTAAAGAAATCATACGAGAATTTCTGGGCAGTCAGTATTCAGTTGAGGATTACATATTTCCAATTTTGAAACCAAGTAAATCAACTAATGAAACACTTATAATTCGAAATAAGCGTCAGCGGTTGAATAAAACCCTGAAGAAGATTTCAACTCAGTTAGGCATTGACAGTTTCACTATTTATGCTGCCCGTCATACATATGCTACTGTAGGTAAAAGGAGGGGTGTGCCCACGGCTGTTATTCAGGAAAGCCTGGGACATAAGACAGAAGCAATCACCCAAACCTATTTAGACTCATTTGATAATGCGGTTGTAGACGAATATGACGAGTTGATAATGAGAGAATGACCTTTAAGCTCAATTTTCTTATTATGATCTGCCCAAATCTGTTAAGTATTCCATGTTGGAGTAGTTTTTAGAAAAGAAGTTTTCCTATGCGTATGACAACACATTCCGATTCTGGAGCCTTTCCCGCCGGAGGCACATTTGGTGCATTTTCGGAGCTTCCTCTTTCTATCACCTTTCAACTGTAATTACAAACCGATCCGGGTTATGGCAAGAAAAAATAGGGTGCTTGCACCCGGTTGGAAATACATACCTAACAGGTGGAGATTTCCAAATTTTCACTGGCCATGTTCTGGATGTTTGGTTTGTAACTTGATAGAAAGAGGGCGGAGAAAAATGCCTTGGCAATGGCCAGTTAAATAAATAGAAAAAGTGACTTCGGGAGGAGCTTTTTCACCTTTATTCTGGGAACGGTTAATGGGAAGAGAAAATGTGGTGACTCCTGCTTGAATAATCGATGGTCGTCATTTTTCTCTCTTCCCACTAATGGTTCCTGATATAGAGAACTATTTGCTGTTTTCATTTGATATGTCAATTGGATATGGGAAGCAGCAAAGTGTTCTCCCAAATTAGGATTGGCTTAGGGATTGAAGTGGTTACCGTGTAAAAGCGAAAAGCCCGCCCCGAGGAACGAGGGGAAGCCCCAAAATTACTCTTTTGAAGGGAGAAATCTCAACGAAAAAATAGGAGCTCTATTTGTACAATTAAGCCAATGTTGAGGGAAGCTTAGCACAAAGAAATCTTGAAGTTTTCATGACGATTTATTTAGTCCCTTCTTTACTGTAAAATATGAAATTTGCTTTTGTTCAAATTAATAAATGACATAGTTTGATCTTCTGGCTCAGAAGGATTAAGTATTGGTGTAAAAGCCTTGCAGATGGTAGGTTGATGTTGTTTAAAATAGCTTGGCTTATATTCGGTTGTGCTCCGCCAACTCTTTCTCTCAAAATTCTTTCTTTATTGTGATAGAGAAAATAGTATAGATACCTATTTGGGAAACTAGCGAATGTTCTAATGGCCGCTACGGCTTGATTCGTTGCAGCTTCAATTCCTAGATATGCTAACCTGCCAACTGTAGCTCCATATAGTGCAATCAAAAGGGAATTTTTTGGAACCAATTTAGCACTTGAATCTTCTAACGCTTCTGCTGTAATGTGCTCCTCTGTCTCTAGTATGGTATTGTAATTTAATTCACCCGACTTGACCCAGGGAATATCCCCATTGTAATAGCTCAGTTTTCTTCTACTGGGCGTTCCTCCGCTAGTTGGTAGACAAAGGTCTTCTATTTTAGGCCAAATCCACCCCACTGGCAAATCATATTTCAAGAACTCTTTGCTCATCTCAACTTCTCAATTAACTCCGTTCTAACCACCTGATAGGCCTGTTCATTGTCATACTTGATTCCCGGTCTTAATAAAGCCATGATATCGGCATTGAATTCTTTGTCCGTCATTTTTACATCCATGTTTAAGAGAAATTGCTTTTGAGTGGGTGGTTTGTCTACTACAAACTGCATGTATTTCTGATAGCATTGAATGAGCTTGTCATTGTTCAATTGATGGAGGTTCAAAGCCTGGTATAAATCAAATAAGTCCCTGCCTTTTCTGCGTTGGTAGAGTGCCCTTAGTTTGGTTCCCAGTAGTTCCTCCAGTTCATAGGTCATAATGGTACACTCTCCTGAGAACCAGCCACTATTCATGGTATGGTTGAACTTCTTCAGTCCTAATACTGAAAAATGTTCCCGGCAATTGATCTCGATTTTCAAGCGCAGGTTGATCACAGGTGGGATCTCTGATTCGAAGCGATAGACTATGGTGTTGTTATTGATATTCTGTTTGACCGCTCTTTTGGTTCCCAGAAACTTTAATACCTGTCTGATTCTTTCAAGAATAGGTTTGATAGGGCCATCTGAAACCTGAACCAGGTCTATGTCTTCCGAATACCTGACTTGTGGCTTTAGGTATAACTTGTGCAATGCTGTACCTCCTCTAAAGGCCAATGATTCCCGGATTAAATCATCGGAAAACAGCGCTATTAATGCACGTTCGATAACCAAATCCTGCTCAATCTGAGCATTGTCTTGCCATGGGGCAGTAGCTTTCCACTCTTCTATGTATCGTCTCGGTATCATCGGTCGCCTTCAATCATGGTATTGACAATCACTTTCCATTTCTGATCAGTTTCTCCTTTTTTGTCTTTGTCTGATGCCAATGCTATTGGGTAGTATTTTTTTGTTTGGAGTACTTTGAAAAGTGCCTCACTCAACTTTTCTTCCTGGATTTCTCTATCGAGTAGATACCCGAGTCTTTGCAAGGCTGCTGTTTGCGGATAGGTTTTGGCTACTTTGGATAAGGCTGTTGCTTTCATTTCTTCCACTAATTCTAATAAGATGGTGGACACACGATTTAATCCGAATTGTTGGTAATACAATAGGTCAAGGGCGGTGAGCTCAGGAGACGAAACCTGGATGTACCCAGCATCTGTTTTCTTTTCTACAATATCTTCCGAGGACCATTCTATCTTGGTCAGAAAGTTGATCTTCAACTTTTCTATCTCAATATCTCTTAAGGCTGGCTTTTCTGTAATCACAAAGTACTCCATTGGTTGCTGGTGTCCGGCTCCATAAAGTGCCGCAGCAGAAAGCACACCCACGTAATATTTTTTATTCAACTCCTTCATCATGTCGTCTATGAAGAGATGGGGGGGCAGCATGCCGAATGCAGTATACTCCGGTGTAATGATCGCATAGAACCCTTTTCCAATTCTGGCAATTCTATGTTTTGATTTAAGGCGGGAGAGACTTTTTTGGATAGCCTGATTCGAAATCTGAAATTCATTCTTTATTTCATGCAATGAAAACATGTACCTTCCTTTCGCTCTGATTTCGTTTACAAAGTCTTCCAAATAGTTGTATGTAAGCTCCTTAGTTACCATTTGCAAAAGTGTATGAAATCCGTACCTTTTTGTAAATTAAAACTTTAAACTCTTTTTTCAAAGAAATTTGCCACGAAAGGATGAATCTCACATCTAAATAAAGTGGCCTATAGTAGAACTTCCTCTTTCGTGTAATAATCGGGTACGAATAAACTAAGGATACTTACATCTCCAACCCTTGATCTTTCTTCACATGAGTAATTATTTTCTCCTTTTTGAGCTGTGTAATCTTCAAGTTAACCTCTCTATCATATTGTTTACCCCCGTCTTTCAATCCGTCTAAAAATTGAGAATCTCCAGTGGCCCCGTTAACCAAACTTTTCATGAGCAGATGGTTTTTTCGGATTAGATAACCCTTGTTAAAACCCCGGGCATAGCTTGTAGATAAATCCATAATTAAAAGGTTTCGTGTGCGTGTTTGTCTAAATATTCCATGATCGAGTCCCTGTCGTAGAGTATGATTTTCTTCTGAGGTTGAGCGAAACGTATGCTCCCTTCATCCCGGAATTTCTGTAACGTGGTTTTGGATTTGATGCCCAAAATTTTCATCGCATCTTCGGTTTGTATCCACTTGTCCTGCTTGTCCTCTTCACTGCTTTGCATGCGTCTAACTACCTCTTCAAGGAGGTTGTAGAAGGCATCGGTTTCTATACAAATAACTTCCATAATTTTTCTATTCTAATACGATATCACCTTCGGATTTTCTTAATTGGATAAAATGTATCCGGTCATTTCTCAGGCTGTCGATCTCCCAAATACTGTCGAGCTCCTGGAGATATTTACTGTTACCCGAGTGGTATAAGAACTCATATTTCTCATGACCCTTTTTGTAAATATTATGCCTGACAGTTAGGTAGTAATTGGCACCTAAGGAGAGTATTAAAATGACAACAATGATATAGCGTAATTTTCTGGTAAGACTGTGAGTAAGTATGTGATTTAACTTTGAGTTACTAGCCTTAGCACCAATGATATTATCTGCTGCCGAAGTGTTACTGACGTTGTTATTCAAGTTGTCAATTGTGACGTCAAGTTTTTTATCAAAAGGAGTGAGATTGAGTTGTTGAATATTTAGTTTGGCGGAGGAGAGCTTCTTTAAGAATCCTTCAAGTTTTTGATCAAGGTGGGAAAAATCATTTTTTACTTTTCCGTTATCTCCACTTTTGATGGTGTCACTGATGCGCTCTATCTCCGAGAGGATAGATTCAAAAATGACCTCAACTTTCTCTTCTCTTGTCATGATCCTGTTCTTGGTTTCTTTTAGCGTTTTGAGATAGCTCTTTAGCCAGACGGCCATAGCTGAAAGACCGATCAATGGCACTGCCCTTCATGCTCAGTCCCTTGTATCGAAACATGATACCATTGATCCTGCCGGTCTTTTGTTTCTGGAAATTGACTTCGATCTTTTTCTGTTTGAGGTCTTCGATGAGTTCATCGAAGGATGGGATTTTTCGAACGAGTAATTGAGTGATAGCCTTTTTCATTATTCGTTTAACCTTTCGTCTCAGCCGATCAGCTTTTCTTTACCCTGACAACGGGCAACAATTAACCCATATTTCTCCTCCAACTGGTCACAAATATTAGCGGTCCTGTTTTTGCACCATTGGTCTGATACTACTTGTCCATAAAATCCGATACGGTTGGAGATAATGTGTATATGCTGATGTTTGGTATCGTAATGACCGGCCATGAGAAACTGGTTTTCATCCAGGCCAATTGTCTTCAAATAATCTTTACTAATATGGATCATTTGTTCACTAGATACGGTGTCCTGATAAGCGAAGGATAACGTGGTGTGCCAGACAGCATTTTTAATCCCAGGACGCTGGATACGAATGGCGTTAAAATCCTGGATGGCGAGTATGGGATTGATAGCTCTTACACCGCTCTGTTCCAATACCTCAGCACCTTCCTTTTCCATGATATACCTGACTACCCCTCCGAAAGATTTCCCTATGGTGACTTTACCAATCATGCTAATTTTTTGATTGCAAGATTTATGTCGGTTAATGCTTCCAAAATTTTGTAGTAAATAAATGGCCAGCATTGGCGGCATGTGCCAATTGATTGAGGTTGTTTGCCATGCCCGCCAGTTGACGAAAGTAGTTTGCATCTTCAGGTGTGAGGCGGGATTTAAGCTTGTGGTCGAGGCTTTTGAACCTGGCAAATTCTGCTTTAGTCAGGCCATGTCGATCAGCCATTTTGGTAATGATCCTGAACTCTGCTTTTGTATAGTAAAGCGTAAGCTTCTGTTGTCGTTTGATTGCTTTCGGAGGCCTTGACATCTATTGTTTTGCAGTGAAGTGGAACGGAACGTTTGGCAAAACCGAGACGGGTGTTTTAAACGAGTTCATTACGGAGCCCTTGCAGAGTTTTGAACCGTTTAAAACACGTCTCGCTCCTACTGCGCAGGGGCCGTCGCTGGGGGTTGCAATGTCCATGAATCGGAGGAGGATTTGAAGTGGAATGGAAAGTGCAAAAGTAGTGGGAAGGGGAGCGGCCTGGCGGGAGCCAGCGGTTGCATTGGCAACCAATTTTATTGATGGAATATTAAAGTCAAAATTCTTGAAAGCCAAGATAGACGCTATAGGTTCTCTGATGCTCGAAGGCATCTCGATAAGAAAAGACCAAAGCGTATTCAATCTTAGATGACATGCAATTCTCAAGATATTCGTTTGTCTTTTCATGCTTCCGCGGATTCAGTTTCAAACAGATTTTGGTACCCCTGGAAAAGATTAGCTACATCAGTCCTCACCTGCTGATAGTTTTCTTCTACCATGGCTGATAGGAGAGCTTCCTGCATTTCAATATCATCTATTCCAATCGGATAATTGAAGTTGGGAATGTCCTCAACATTATAGGAATTGCATTTGAATTGCGCAGAGAAATAAGGCGGGTCACCACCCTGGATTCGACCTGAAAAATGACCCGTCTGTTGCGCTGCAATTTCACTGGTTCTTAGCACCTTTTCATCCCTAATAGATTGAGTAAGTGACTGGCCTGAATCACTAGTTGTTTGTGAGTAATCTGAGCGCTTTAATTCCCCCATCATTTTGGAGATCATCTCAGCGGATTCTATACTTGAAATACCTGTGAAAATATTGCCGCAGGAATTGCGAATTACTATGGCATTTTGGATGCCATAGTCCCTTACCAATTGTTCAAATGTCTGAACTGCGAAGAAAGTACATACCGATTTTTACCTTGCCTCAGCGGGAATTTTATCGGCCTTGTCAATGAAGACGGTTAGCATCTCATCAAAGAGGAAGATGCTTTTGTTTTTACCCAATTTGTTCATCTGCTCATTACAGATGGACAGTAGTACAGGGGACTCTTTGTTTGTAATGTCCAGGTCAAATTCATTTTCAGACTCTGGGTTGAAAACATAGTAAACTTCAGGAGACCTCCTTTTGGCACGGGGGAATTGTGTGCTGGATTCGGCTCCGGCAATTTGACCTAATGCATCCCTATCCATTGCACCTATAATGGGTCGTATATAAGGCGCCACATCTTCATCAGAGTTGAGGACCTTAAGCACTTTATGGAAGTCGTGAAGCAGGAACTCAGTGATATGCGGAATTGTACTTAACGAAGGATGGTTCCTGTGAAAGAACCAGATGGTTGCACCATAAGCAGCTATGGCATTCTCCCCCCAAAATTAGATGTGTATTATGATGTTATTATTACTGGCTGTTTGCTCTGGCTGCACGGGGATTAATGCCGCAAGGAGTAAGATGTGAGGTGTGGGTGTGGCCTGTGAGTCACAGACCACGGGGTAGGGATTAATAATGAAGCAGGATGGGCATTTGAAGGAGAAGGAGTTGTTCGTGAGACACGAACCACGGGTGGTTTGTAATTAAATGGTCTGTGAGTCCAAGACCATGGTGACAGACAATGTCACAAATCCGGTACATAGTAACGGAAGTGGTCAGATGGTTTATTTTTGTATATGTCGTTCGATAACCTATATCGGAAATTCATTGAATCGGGTATTCAAGAATCTATCAACTATGATAAATTCAACAGGTATCTTATAACCCATCATTCCTCGTCCATAGAAGGATCGACACTCACCGTAGTAGAAACCAATCTTCTCCTTGACGAGGGTATTACCCCCAAGGGGAAACCGCTGGAGCATTCATTGATGGTAAAAGACTATTATGACGCATTGACTTTTGTGTTATCCAAAGCCAGGAATCGGAAACCCATTACCCCGAAATTCATTCGGGAGATTGCTTCGTGTGTCAATAAGAATACAGGAAAAGTGAACAATACGGCCCTTGGTCATTTTGACGATTCCAAGGGGGATTATCGGCTAACCAGCGTCACTGCCGGTAATGAATATTTTGTGGCCTATGATAAAGTTCCAGGTCAGGTCCAGGAGATGTGTGATAGTCTTAATAAGCATCTTCCGGGAAAGAAAACCCCTGAAAGGGTCTACCAGCTTTCGTTTGATGCACATTACTACCTGGTGACCATTCATCCTTTCGGAGATGGCAATGGAAGAACTTCCCGACTCCTGATGAACTATATACAAGCTTACCACAAACAACCCCTTGGGCTCGTGTTTTCAGAGGATAAAGCTGATTATATCGAGGCCTTAAAGGCTACACGTTCTTCTGGGAATCTTTCATCCGTGCGGAAGTTCATGATGGATCAACTGACCAAGTATTTTAAGAATGAAATTGCTCAGTTTAAAAAGAAAGACAGGGGGTTGAGTTTTAGTTTTTGAGGAGGGGATGTGTATTCTTGCATAGTATTATGATCCGAGAGCTGCTAATGGGTGGAAAGGACCTGAGTTACAAACTCAGGTCAGCGTTGGGGCAATCAACACCGTTTTCTTTTAATAGATTATCGACTGTTGTCACAAGTACCGTATCCGCTCCAACTGGAGGAGGCCCGTTAAATGGCCAGTCGAATTCAATACGTTTCTCTGAGCCATCAGAATCGATAATGCTCAGGCTTACCTTGTCCTGCTGAAGTCCTGAGAAAGACATTGTTCCAGCAATTACAACCATAAGTGTTAGTACTTTCATCTTTTTAGATTTTGCGTCATTTGCTCTGGTGTTAATTCATCATCAAAGTAAAGATGGACATTAACTAAAATAAAGTCAAGATTACGCTCAAAGGAATTGCCTGTATTGCTTGAAGGGGTTACCATGGTTCGTGAGACACTATGGACACGAACCATGGTAACCCCTTCAAGGTGGGATACAAAGCGGTCGAATTAAATTAATCAATTTTATTAACTTAGCCAGATTTTTAAACATTATGAACGAATCGAATAACCTAAGAAAAAATGCTTCTTATATTAATAAACTGAATAAGATAGAGGTATTACAGCTGATCCGCGAATCGGTCGAAATATCCAGGGCTGGAATAGTAAGGAAGACGAAACTCAGCGCACCAACGATTACTAGAATTATCGACAGTCTGATTAATGATAAATTAGTCTTGATGGCCGGTGAAGGTGATTCAACTGGAGGGAGGCCTCCGAAACTGATACGCTTCGATGGTACACATAATTATGTTATTGGTATTGACCTGGGATCGACCAGTATCCGTGGTGTTATATCTAATATTGATGGGAAGTTCCTCACAGAAATAGAGACCCCGACTGACCTAAAAGGTGGATTCGAAAAAGTAAACCTTCAGGTTGTGGACCTTATTCACAAATTAATTGATCGATCAAAGTTCACCGAGGATAAAATTATGGGCATCGGTTTGGCGGTGGCAGGATTGATTAACAGTCAAACAGGAATAGTAGAGTATTCGCCGATGTTTAATTGGAAAAATGTAAATCTCAGAAAGGAACTGAAGAAGCACTTAAACATTCCAGTTTTTTATGACAATGTATCGAGAGTTACAGCATTAGGTGAGTTACTGCATGGCGTAGGTAAAAAGTATAGAAATTTTATTTGTATCAACGCAGGTTATGGTATCGGTGCCGGAATTATTATTAATGGAGCGCTTTTTTATGGAAACAAGGGATTTACGGGTGAATTTGGGCATGTCATTGTGGATCATAAAAGTCCTTATAAGGATAAAGATGGCATTAATGGTTGCCTTGAAGCCTTGTCTTCCGGCTATGGTATGGCCGAAATTGCTAAACTGCGACTTAAGGAAGGGGCCACCAGTAGTATATCAGAAATGGTTGATGGTGAGTTGGATAAGATAACAGCAGAGGTTATAATGAATGCGGCCAAGAATGGGGACGCATTCGCGATGAATATCATAGATGAAGCTATGATATATTTGGGTTTAGGGGTTGATAGCCTAATTAAATTATTTAATCCTGAAATAATCGTCTTTAGTGGAGGACTAACCAAAGCTGGAGACATGTTTTTTGAAAAATTAAAAGAGCACACATTTAAGAATAAGTTACACCATGTTAAGTATGAAGTACAACTAGTCCCATCTTCTTTTCAGGAAGACGCCACTTTAATAGGCGCCTTCTCCCTCATTATTTCCAAAGTACTTCAATTTGAAAAGGACTCATTGACTTAATTTTTGAAAAGGAGCCATATCAGGTAATCGACTTAAATAAGACTACAAGAGCATAACTAAAAGGACAAGCTTTAGAAGATTACTACGGACTAAGTTAGGGTTACTCCGGCCGTAATCAAATACTTGGATTTTTGAAAACAACGCTTACTTTTGTAATATTAGAAAGTATTATCTTGTTTAAGATAATCTGGATTCGAACGGCAGATAATTCCAGTAAATTATTTGATCAGAATCGGTTTTTGCAATAATCCAGTAGTCTAATAATTTAACTATGAAAGAATGCAATTCAATGCCGAATTGAATTCCTTTCCTTTTAAATAATATAAATTGTTGCGTAAATCTTCTAACCCAATGATTTGGGTCAATGATATCAAGACTGTGTTTCTTATGAAAAAGAAAGAGCTATAGGAAAAAGAAAGAGCTATAGTTATGCTTGGAAAAGTTTGGGTTCAAATTCATGGTGGCTAGGCACAAAAATTTTGGCATGATGAAATCGATTGTATCAACTTTTTCAAATGCTCAACTAATTCTAAACTATATAAAAATGAAAAGTAAGTATATCGTGCTCCTTATAATGACTGGGCTTGTGTGCTCCTTTTTTGGTTGCGCCACCGATGGAATCGAGGGGTCCTATGACTTTGAGCTTTATTTTGAGGAAGATGATCCGTTGAATGGAACTTTAAAAATCGAAAATGAAAATGGGAACTATAAGGGTTCTTTGATTTCTTTCCAATTAGGAAAAATTGAACTTGAAGGTTTAACTATCATTGATGATGAGTTATCGGGTAGTTTCAAAAAGTGGAGGATGGACATGCAGTTGCAAGGAACTTTTTACGGAGACAAATTTGAAGGAAGGATATTGATGGATGATGAAGAAGTGCCGTTTTACGCCTCAAGGCAGACGACTGAATATGAGATAATTGATCGGTCTGGCATCAAATACATCTTGCCAGATAATGATCTGCAAGAGACCGAACTAAATATTGATCATGCAGGGATCATAGAGGAGTTGGACGAAGATGCCCTGGACAGAGGAGCCAGAATTTACAACTCCAATTGCATCAACTGTCATGGTAATGAAGATATTGAGGGATCAATTCCATTGTCCTTGAAGTTCTGGGAGCAGCCTTTCAAGGCAGGGAGCGATCCTTTCTCGATGTATCAGACAATCACCCGTGGGTTTGGTGCAATGCCACCCCAATTGACAATGACTCCCCAGGAAAAGTATGATGTA
>JAQCLE010000063.1 GCA_027592755.1 Bacteroidota bacterium
ACATTCATACTTTTTCTCCATATCTTGAAACTTAACTTTAGCTTTAAATTACTCATTAATATACTGAATATCAATGAGTTAATAAAGCATTTTACACTGTTTATGGTTCAAAATATTTATTTATTAAGTGCCTATTTCAATTGAATTATTTATCCAAAACAGTAGTCCACCATGCTACCTCGGCAAACATCATAATAATTGACAGAAGCTGTAGTGTTCCTGTTTATCTTCAAGTATCCAATACGATTGCAAAAGAAATCCAGGCTGGCCGATTATCGGCAAAGACTCGTCTTCCCAGCACAAGGGTGATGGCCGAAGTCCTCTCCCTTCATCGCAAAACGGTGACAGCAGCTTATGATGAGCTATATAGCCAGGGATGGGTTGATGTCAAACCAAATAAAGGAACTTTCGTATCCGACTTGAACAGAATTTTTGATTCAAGAAAACTGGATGATATCGTCACCAAACCACATTAAAAAGCCAATTTCAAATTCAAAAAGTTTGACCGACTGAACGGCTTCTTTTACCAAAAACAGAAAATTCTGGAGATCAATGACGGGTTGCCCAATGAACGACTTGCTCCCGTTGATGAACTGGCCGCTACTTACAGAGGAATCATTAAAACAAGGGCATATAGATCATTACTCGGTATTTCTGATGTTCAGGATGACCTAAAGTTAAGAGAAGTTTTAGCGCGTTATTTAGGTGAGACAAGAGGTTTGAATTGCGACCCCGAAAATATCCTCATCACCCGTGGGGGGCAAATGTCGATGTTTCTTATTGCCAGTATGTTACTGAACAAGGGAGACAATCTCATTGTTGGAAAACGCAACTTTTATCTTGCCAACCAGGTTTTCGAATACAATGGCGCCAACCTTATTGAAGTCTCTTCTGACAATGAAGGCATTGACCTATTGGCAGTAGAAAAGATATGCCAGTCCATGCCAATAAAGGGAATTTTTATTACTCCCCATCACCATCATCCTACTACTGTAACTCTAGCACTGGAAAGACGACTTCACCTGCTGGAATTATCCAGAAAATACAATTTCGCAGTGATTGAGGATGATTATGACTATGATTTTCACTACGACTGTGGTCCGATCTTACCCATTGCCAGCTCGGATTGTCTTGGAAATGTCATCTACTTTGGATCCTTTTCGAAAATTCTCTCGTCGCTTATCAGAATAGGCTATTTAGTTGCACCCAAAGAAATCATCCTTGAGCTAAAAAAAGTTAAACGTCTATTTGACTACCCCGGTGACAGCGTAATGGAGAGGACTTTAGCTGAACTGATAAGGGACGGCATCATTCAACGCTATCTTAAAAAGGCATTAAAAGCCTACAAAGCCCGCCGTGATCTTTTTTGTCATATTCTGGAGACTAAATTTGAAGATTTATTTCGTTTTCAAAAACCTTCGGGTGGAATGGCTATATGGGCTGAAGTTTTAAAACCGTACTCATTAGATAAGATAGCTGATGCAGCATTGGCCAAAAAGTTGTACATCGCACATGGTGAGAAGTATGCCTTAAAAAATGAAAAACCTCACCACATTAGATTGGGTTTTGCAGGTCTTAATGAAGATGAAATTCGAAGTGCCTTAAGAATACTCCGTGACGTTTCCTCAGAAACTATTAGTCCAAAAAATGAAAAGGGAGTTTTTTCAAAATTGTAACTGCAAGTGATGTAGGGTATATGACTTGAATATAGTTGTAATAGGCGGAAACAAAACACATTCATTCAATTTGGAAACTAATAATAATTCTTTAATCAATGAGATTATAGAACAAGTTAAAAACGATGGAAATCCAATAAATTCAAATGACATTGCGATCTATAAAAAGATTCTTGATCAAAGTCAAAATTGGATAATTCCAGAGGGAAGGGTTGAAGAGGAATCCTGGATTTCGATCCAATCACGATTAGAAGATGATACGAAAGTCGTACCGATTTTTCCCTGGTTGAAATGGGCCGCATCTATTGCAGCTATCATTTTAATCGCAATATCACTCATTTTAATAGTGCCGGATAAAGAAAATTATCTGGCTGATGGTATTACCGAAATTACCCTACCTGATGGAAGCATCGTTACCTTGAATACTGGCTCTTCTTTGTCTTTCTCTAACAATATTTTTGGAAAAAGAAGTATCGAATTCGAAGGAGAAGGATTCTTCGAAGTAATCCCGGGAAAAGAATTTACTGTGGAAACTTCTAAAGGATTAGTTACTGTCTTAGGAACCAGCTTCAATGTTAGTAGTTTCGATAACGACTTCATTGTCAAGTGTTACACCGGAAAGGTAAAAGTAAATAACCTCGATAAAGAAGCAATTTTAACACCCGGCTTTGAACTTAAGACTTTGAACGGTGAATCCTCGGGTATTCAGGCGTTTGACACTTCCCAAGGCGAAAAATGGGTATCGGGGTTATTTTCCTATAACAACGAACCGCTCTCGAATGTCTTTGCTGAAATACAAAGACAGTTTGGCGTAGAAATAATTATTGGAACTGATAACATCGACCGTTCCTTTAGTGGGTTATTTAGTAACGAAGATAAAATAGATGAAGTCCTCAAAACTGTTTGTGCAGCCATGGGATTATCCTTTGAATTAACAGAAGCCGAAAAATACGTGATATCCGAATAGGATTTATTAAAACATAAATTGAAGGCGACCTGAGGTCGCCTTTTTTGTTATATTAGAAACATGCATGACGTCATTGAAAACATTTCGAGCTGGATAAATAAAAATCAGGTGGTTGTTGTTGCCACGGTGATCAAAACCTGGGGATCAGGTCCAAGAAAAGTCGGGTCCGGAATGGTCATTGGCCCAGGAGGTGAAATTGCAGGATCTGTAAGCGGCGGTTGTGTAGAAGGGGATGTTGTGAAACAAAGCGATGAAGTCAGGAATACTGGTATCTCAAAGATTATTCACTATGGGATTACCGATGATGAAGCCTGGGAAGTAGGTTTAAGTTGTGGTGGACAAATTGATATCCTTCTTGAACAGATAACTTCGAAAAAATGTGAATCATGGCTGGAACTGCAGCAATGTATAATTACCAACAAGGGTTGCATTTTGGCATCACCTCTATACAAAGACGCTCAACCTCTATTAATAAAAGCTAACGAATCTGATATTCATTCAGAACTGGAAAAGATAGCTTTTGAGGCCTATGAGCAACGTCGCAGCACTGTCGCATCAATTGAAGGCGTTGAATATTTTGTCAATGTCTTTCCAAAAAAAAGCCAGCTAATAATCATTGGAGCTGCTCACATATCTTCCGAACTTGTTGAACTTGCATCAATGCATGGCTTTGAAACCATTGTCATAGATCCCCGGGGATTATTCTCCGGTGGAACACAATTCAATGTGAAACCCGATCAGGCACATCAAAAATGGCCTGCTGAAGTACTCGAGTCAATGAATTTGAATTCGGATGTCTTTGCTACACTGCTCACCCATGATCCAAAAATTGATGATCAGGCGTTGCATATTCTTCTCAAATCAGGTGTAAGCTACATCGGTGCTCTTGGGAGCAGGAAAACCCACCAAAAAAGAACGGGGCGGCTCAAATCAGCAGGGTTTTCGGATGAGGAAATAGCCCGGATACATGCCCCAATCGGAGTGGACATAAATGCGAAAAGCCCAAGGGAAATTGCTCTTAGTGTTGTTTCAGAGCTGGTAAGTGTTCGAAATCAATACCTGTGATAATTTGATGCAATATCTGCCAATGATGCGGAAATACCTCAGTTGGTCAATTCTCCTATTTCTTCTAATCAGCTGCCAGGTTGACCTATTAGTTAAAACATATGAATATGATTGGTCTCTTGAGTTGGCGACAAAATCAGAAGGAACCTTCCTTAAACCATCAAAATCCGGTAAATCTCTACTTGTACTTTCTCAACATGAGAACAGTGGAAAAGCCTTTAAAGTCTCCTCAACTGGTAAATTGGAAGATTCAAATGACCTTTCATTTGGCGACTACATACTTGAAAATCACCAATTTTCAAATCCCGATGGAAGCCAGAATTTCCTTGGTAGAATACCAGGCTCAGACCATCAAATCCTTATTCTCTTTGTTGGAAATGATAGTGAAATCACTTTTAAGGAAGTTGACCTGAGGGCCGAATTACCTGCAACTGGCACGAGGTTTCTCAATTTTGGATCCTCATTGTATTATGAAAAATCCGCCAACGCTGTTCAGAATACTCTGGTCAAAATGGATTTTTCAGGCATCTTGATGTGGGAATTTTCAGTTTCAGGGTACTCAATTAAGAAAGTTATCGAGGGAAATGAAGAGAGTATTCACTTGCTCCTAACTAATAGTAATGGAGACGAGCAATTGATGTTCTTGCAAAGCGATGGTGATCTTAAGTGGACGAAACAAATCAACACCAGCAATGGTCTGATACCGGAAATCAAGGAGTCAACGGATATTTACAGCAGCCCATCGAATACAGTGAATCTTTTTGGAAACAATGGAGCCGGCGGATTGATCATGGGAGTAATTGATCCCCGGGGAGAATTGGTGTTTAGTAAATTCTATCAGAATCTGGGAAATGCAGCGACCAGTGATTTAATAGTCACCTCCGATGGAAGCTTTTTTTTAGCGCTTGTAGACGCCAAGGAATTTTTCTCTTCTTTTTCAATTATAAGGTTTAATTACCAGGGGATTATCACCTGGGAAAGCGAATTCATTCCACTCCTTGATGCCAGCTACGTTTACCTGACTGAAACAGTAAATAATAATGTTGTCATTTCTACCAATGTTGGCGAATTGTATAATCTCTCACCAATGGATTAGCTTTTAACGTAAAAACAAATTTCTATAAAAGAATCCTTACGATTTGCCCGGTCAGACAAGGTTCACTCGAAACCTGACTCGAATCATAAAAAATTGACATTATAGACGCTTACAGTTTTGCAGTCTGAAGTGCATTTTTAAACAAACAAAACGAAGCCTAAAATGGAAATTAAAAACATCAACCTATCAATCTTTGCTCTTATTGTGACGGTTCTGCTATTTGCGGGAAATTCATTACTGAAAGCACAACGACTTTCACGTGATCATAATGTGAACCTGCTTGTGAACCAGGCCGGTTATTTGCCTCAAGCAAGTAAAACATGTCTTGCACCAGGCGCTTTTAATCGCAATTTTGAAGTCATTGATGTGGCCACTCAAAATGTTGTGTTCACCGGCCAACTCCGTCCAACTTCAGGTGATTTCGGTGAATACTCGTCTGGTGATTTTAGTGGGGTTTCAAAAGAAGGTACTTATTATATTTTATCGGACACACTTCGCTCTTTTCCATTCAGAATTTCCCGCAATGTTTATGAACCAGCAATCAATCTAATTGTAAGCTATTTTTCAAAACAACGGTGCGGCGGCAGTGCAACCGGATATCTTACCCCATGTCACTTGGATGATGGCGTCCGTATGGACAATGGAAAGCACCAGGATGTTTCCGGGGGATGGCATGACGCCAGTGATTTACGAAAATGGATCAGCGCCACAATCTACGGAATGATCGGAATGGCAAAAGTTTATGAGTTATTACCTGAATTGGAGAAAGAAAAAACAATTGAAGAACTGCTGTGGGGCAACAGGTATTTTTTGAATATGCAGGAACCTGATGGATACATTATGAGCTATATCGGAGGTGATGTTCTAAAACACTCCGACAGCAATCGTTGGACCGATAATATCACTGGTGATGAAGAAGGCGAACTTGGATTTACCAAACCCAATACTGGTAAATCAACTGCTGATATGCTGATAATCGGTTCAAAAGACGACCGAGTAATCAAAACGGATCCATTGGATATCATGGGGCAATACAATTTCATAACCGCCGAAGCTATGATGACAAGAATCACTAAGGAAAGGGACCTGTCCTACTCAAAACGTTGTCTGGAGGCGGCAAAAAGGTGCTTTGCCTGGAGCAAAACTTCAGATAAACAAGAAAATCCCAGGGTAATCGGCGCATCCATTCAAGCAGCTCTTGAGTTGTATAAAACGACAAAGGAAGGTTCATATGCCGATTTTGCAGCAGATCAGGCAAAACAGTTAAGGGAATATCAGGAATTAGACAAAAATAATATCAGTGGATTTTTTTATTCATCACTGGAAAAGAAGGAGCCTTACAACAACGTCTGGAATGGTTGCATGGAACTTTCTGCATTGTGCGACATGATTCAGCTATTTCCTGAACATAAGGATGTAGCCCTTTGGAAAGATCTAATTAACCGATATGCCAGGAATTATCTAATAACCATGGCAAGGAAAAATAATTTCGGTATTGTACCCTTTGGTCTTTATACACAAAAGGATCCAGGTGGTAATCGAAAGGATGGCGAATTCTGGTACCGCTATTTCATGCAGCCAGAACAAGATTGGTGGGTTGGCATTAATTCAAACATTGCTGCAGCAGGGATCGGATTATTGAAAGCTTCTAAAGTGTTAAATGACCAGGAACTGAAATCATATGCTCAAAAACAACTGGATTGGATTATTGGCCTAAATCCCCTGAACAGTTCAACACTAATAGGGATTGGATACAATCATCCCAAACATTTCCCGGGTAGTACGTTTTACCCGCAAACACCCGTGATCCCGGGGGCAGTTATGAATGGATTAGGGGGTGATCATGATGATCAGCCGACGATCGGCAATGGCAATTGGCAAATTTCAGAGTACTGGACACCCATGGTGGCGCATACCCTCTGGTTGATGGCGGAATTGTCCATTGCCGAATAAAATCATACGCCTTTGAAATCCTCCTGATCATTCCATCGGCCTTGGTGATCACATACATCTGTTTTGCAAACCGATCATATCCGATCCTTAGGTGCAATCTTCTTGTTTGGCTCAATTCCTTAAGATTGGTTTCCTGGCCATTCCTGATGATAGTTAATTCATAAACCGCAGAGTCCGTCAGTAACGGATCGATATTCACATAAAATAATTTTCCATTCACTATATCACCGAAAACATATTTATTTCTCAAAGATTCAAGGTCTCCTTCATATACAAAGCCTCCGCTGATTGCGTTCCCTTCCTCGTGGTCGTACATTGCAAACGGCTTGTTGTAGAGATCGAGGTCGCTTTTGGTGAGGTTGTAAACTGTTTTCAAATCCCGCAGTGTAGTGATACCATAATTACCCTCCCTGTTGGGCCAGCCGTAGTCACCACCCTTCTCTATTATGTTGATCTCTTCGATATTGGATTCTCCAATATCTGTTGCCATCATGACGGTTTTGCATTGGTCGGATCGCAGCTCATTCGATGCGGGTTCCTGAAACCATAGGCATATATTTCTCTCACCACCTCCGGATCCTTTTCGTTTACAAAAGGATTGTCTGCCAGGATTCCATAATTTCCATTGTTACTATTATCACCTGCGGGATCGATCCTGAGATTGTGCCAAGAAATGATTTTAAATTATGCCCTAATTCCGGGCGTTTTATGTTATTGGAGCCTCCGTCACCATAACCCCAATACAACAGGCCATAATCAGGATGGTTTTTTTCGAGAGCCGGAATGAATCACAAATCCTGGGCGCCATGACCAAAGTGATATCTTCAATTTGGATTTAATAACTGGTGGTACAAGCCTGCCGGTTAAACCTGGTGCACTTTGCGCATTAATCATGTAAATCTATCTCCTATGCCGCTTTGGTGTTAGATAGATTGACACAATATGATAAATGGCAAAATGGGTGTTTAAGTGTCCCAGGCTTGAAACCGGGACACAATTGAAGATTATGGCTTTACACTATCGTCAAGTGGTATCCCTAACTTCTCATACATGCTCCTTCTTCCGGCTTTGTCACCGACAAGAATCTTAAGCGCAAATTCCGCTACCTCCCGGGCAACTTCGCGAGGTACAACCACCACGCCGTCGCCATCAGCGACTATTACATCACCGGGATTTACAAGAGCTCCTCCAACAGAAACCGGTTTATTCACCGATTCAATTTCATTCCTTCCGGGTCTGATTCCACGCCCACGATTGGCCATATCAAGATAGGTGGGTATTCTTTGTAGAATAACTTCATCTGTATCCCGAATTCCTCCATTAGATACGATGCCAACAGCACCTCGGCTAAACCAGTTGAGCCCATTGTTAGAACCTACCGAACCGGTATCACCATCACCCTGAACATCAAGGACAATTATGGTTCCTTTTTTGATAAATTCTACAAATGGCTCCGAAGATATTTGGCCATACCAATTCCCTTCCCATGAACGAAATTCTTCATAGTTCTCAGGGGTACGAATCGGCTTATTTGTGGGCACATAACGAGCTGTAACTGCAATTCCACGAATGACATGGTCCATTGTTTGAACATCTTTCCAAAGGGGAACGATGGCTTGATCCATAAGCCCGATGTCAGCCCGGCCTACGAAGTCCATGCCGTCGGAGACATCCGCGACACGAAGGCTTTCATAGAGCTTCAATATTTGTTCGTCAGTCAAATCTTGTCCCATTGATGCTGTTGAAAGCCCAAAGACAAGTGCAATACTTGTTAGTACTAATCGGTACATGTTGATAGGGTTTTTAGTTAGAATAAGGTCTATAAATTTAACGAAATTGATTAAGGATAAATTAAATACTTTTGTCTCATTTCAAGAAATTTGTCCAGTCCGGATTGCCAGCTTTGACGGATTTCCTGTTCTGAGAGTCCCGACATGATCTGGGACTTCAATATATCATTTCCAGCAAGTCTATTAAAACTGCCCCCGAAAAATTCATCACCCATCCCCGATTTCTCATAAAACTCAATCAGGAAACTGATATTTACTGAATCTATGGCTTGCAATTCTTCAATTGTTTTTGATGAAAGGTCGTAGCCATAACAGGTTTCTCCCTTGAACTTTGGATCAAGGGCAAGTACTGGTATTGACTCCGGAACATACTGATGATTTTTTGGCGTAAACCATGGTGCGCCAAACTGTTGAAATGGTTTGTAAGTACCTCTTCCCTCACTTACCACTGTTCCTTCAAAAAGACAAACGGAAGGATAGAGATATACTGATTTCATGTCGGGTAAATTTGGTGATGCCCTGACTGAAAAAGTAAACCGCGTGTCGTGATCGTAATTGGTCGATTTTACAACGTTGATATCACATTGGACACCATCTTTTATCCATCGCTCGCCATTGATCATTCCGCCAATTTCTCCCAGTGTCATACCATGAGCGATTGGCACCTCATGCATCCCAATAAAAGATCTGAATTCAGGATTGAGTATTGGCCCATCTACCAGGTGCCCTATCGGATTTGGCCGGTCAAGAATTAATAGAGGGATATTGTTCTCAGCGCATGCTTCCATTACATAGTGCAGTGTGGATACATAAGTAAAAAACCTTACACCCACGTCCTGCATATCAAAAATCATGATATCAATGCCCTCAAGTATTGCTGGCGAAGGCTTCCTGCTATCTCCATAAATTGAAAATACCTGTACCCCGGTTTCAGTATCAATGCCATCTTCTATGTCTTTACCACGTTCTACGTTGCCCCTGAACCCATGCTCAGGCGCATAAATGGCCTTGATGTTTACATTGAGTGAAAGTAAGGAGTCGACGAGGTGAGTCGATCCTATAACGGTAGTGTGATTAACTACCATGCCCACAGCCTTTTCCTGTAGCATCGGAAGGTATTCAGTCATTCTTTCTGCGCCAATTTGAAGTCGGGTATCATCCTCACTTTTTGATTTGACTTCAGGACTGGAACATTCTGCGAGGAACAGGACCAAGAACACAGGTAAAAGCAGGGTGAATTTGTCTGGTGTATTCATTTGGATATAGAAAATGTAAACCTAACAAATTGTGGGGTTAGTGCCCGATTGTAGAAGGCAAACTTGGCTTTCCTTTAAGATACTGGTAAACTAAATTGATTTGAAGCTGATCAAACGCGAAGTGTAGTCGCAATCCCGGAGCTTCACGACTGCTCCATGTAAGGTTGCCATTTGACCAGTACATATTTATCCTTACCATGCTCCTGAAGCAATAAGAATCCAAATTCATAACAAAAAAGATAGACCTGGCCTTTGTCATTCTTCCAGTAGTGGGTAAAATATTTTGGATTGAAGCCCTCTTTGATTAAGACTTCTTTTCGAACTGTCACCTTACCACCCTTATTGTACTCCTTAAGAATTCTCCTGTTGAGTTTCAATGTTTATCTATTGTCCGAAAATGAGTTGGTGCTTTGCCACTATTGAGAGCATTGTGATAGGCTGATTTACAATATGTAGAACAAAACTTTTTATCTACTCTACCCTCTAGTATTTTCCCACATTCCAGGCATTCTCGCTTGGACATATTCGTAGATTTAAACGTTTAATATACGTATAACTCTACACTTAACGTTGCATGCCATTTTTTTATTGTCGTTTTTTGATCAGTCATGGAAACTACCCGGCGACAAATAACTCTTAAGCATCTCATCATTAATAAGGAGAAGATGATTGGCCTGAAATTTTATCAGGATAAAGTGATCCATGGCCTGGTAAAGCAGTTGCCAAACCCAAGATGGAGCTCCCAATTTTCAATGGTTGTACTGTCTTACAAGCCTGAAAACCTCCATGCCATATTTTCAACTTTCAAGGGCGTGGCCTGGGTAGATTGCCGGTATTTCTTCACAAACAGGCCCATTAATCCTGGAAATGAAGACCTCACAGTAGATCAGTTTAGAAGACGGAAATCACGAAATGGATGGCGCTTTTGCCCGGAGGAGTTTTATCAGAAACTTGAGATCAGGAAATACAGCCTGAATACGGCAAGAATATACATTGCCATGTTTGAAAAGTTCATTAACCACTACAAAGATGTTGATAGCCTGTTGGAACTTGGAGAGTATGAAATCAGGAATTACCTCCAAACCCTGGTAATCTCAAATAGATCAGACACTTATATCAACCAATCAATCAATGCAATCAAATTTTATTATGAAGTAGTCAATCAAATGCCAAACAGGTTTTATGAGATCGAACGGCCTATTAAAAAGGAGCGTTTGCCTGAAGTGCTGGCAAAGGAAGATGTAAAGAAAATGATTGACCGCACTTCTAACATCAAGCACAGGTGCATCATTTCGTTGTTATACTCTGCTGGCCTGAGGCGATCTGAACTGCTGAACCTGAAAATTACGGATATAGACAGCAAACGGGAGATAATCCTGGTAAGGAATGGTAAAGGGGGAAAAGACAGGTACACCCTTCTCAGCCGAAATTTACTGAACAATTTACGCAGTTACTATCGGATCAATGAGCCAAAAACATGGTTATTTGAGAGTTATGATGGTTCTCAATACAGTGGGGCCAGTGTTCAGAAGATTGTGAAAAGGGCAGCCTCAAAAGCCGGAATTATAAAAAGGGTAGTGCCTCATATGCTCAGGCACAGCTTTGCCACACACCTGCTTGAAGCCGGTACGGACCTGAGATACATTCAGACCTTACTCGGGCACAAATCCAGCAAGACCACTGAAATTTACACCCATGTGGCAACTAACGTATTGGCAGGAATCAAAAACCCATTAGATTAGTGATCACACAATTGGATAACATGACCTTTGGTCATGTTATCCAATTGTTGGCGGTAATACCTCTAAAGAAAAAAGTGACCACAACGATAAAAACAATATTGTCGACAATATTAAAATTTGGACTCTTAATTATAATAGGAGTTTACATTTTTAATGCTGACATCTCATCAAATAATTTCGAGACATCAATTTCCAATTTATTGACAGTATCCAGTATTATAACAGGTATTGTATTTGCATACCTGATTAGTAAATTATTTCATTTAAAAGCTGAAAGAGAAAAAAGAAAAGAAGAAATAATTAACCTCTCAAATAAATTAACCGAATTTCGGAGACTCGCACAGCATATAATCACCACTCATGATTTTTGGAAAGACTCAAATGACTTAGATAAATTTCGAGCACTATATCCGCTGTACAATTACAATGACATTCACGACCAGGGTAGCAAAGATGAGAAGGTGACAGATTTTTGGATAAAAGACCAAGGATTTTCAACAACGAGAGCTGACTTATTTTTAGCATTTGATCAAGTATTTGATACACAAGAACGACATGCAGACTGGGTATATGACAGGGTAACCAGATTTGAATATTCTTTAGACGAAATATCGAGTTACTATGATGCCTCAAACCAAATTTGGTATTATTTGGATTACAAATGGGAAAAGTACTCGGTGGGTGTATTTAATGACAATGCATTACAAAATAGTTATTACAGTTCCAAGATGACCGAGATAATCAATAAGATTGATGAGAATTATAGAGGACAGACACTTGACAGAAAACTTATAGCTAAAATCGGTTCTGACTTTCATGGGAAGTACTTGGTTGAACTCTATAGACTCACAGAACAAAATCAAGCAGACTTACCGGACTCTTCAAAGACAATTCTAACGACTCAAATAATATTATTAATCTTTGGTGTCCTTGCCCCATTGATATTTTCAACAATAGAATTGAACACTGCTGACAAAATACTGGGACTTAAGGTTTTCTTGACCGTTGTGACAACTGGACTATTATTTTATGTATTCCAGCTCTTTGATTTTTCAAGACAAGAAATTCGGACTTGAGGTACTACCGCCAACACCAGGCAAGCCCAATGAAGCTTTTCTGCCTTCCGTTGCTATCTGCATTTTGGTTATTTTAGCCTAGTTGAAGCCCTCAATCGTCCTTTCTTCTATTTTAACTTAGGAGCAACGCAGGACCCGAGAGCATCACTTATTGGTAATACTCACTTTAGTAAAGCCGAAGGTACTTTCTTTAATGAATCAGCATTCGTTAAAGCTATTAAGACTCCATATTCGGTTATCCTATTGGATGAGTTATCTCGTTCACATCCTGAAGCGTGGAATATCTTAATGACTGTGTTAGACCAAACCCAACGTTATTTACGTTTGGATGAGGCAGTTGATTCACCAATTGTTAAAGTAGCCGAAGGTGTTACCTTTATAGCTACCGCTAACATTGGTAACGAATATACTTCAACGCGTGTTATTGACCGTGCTTTGATTGACCGATTCGTAACCATTGAGGTGGATGTATTGAACGCTGAGCAGGAATTACAATTACTTACAATGTTATATCCAGATACCAATGTTGAAGATTTGACAGCAATCGCTGAGATTGCTAATCATACACGTGAGCAAATCAAATCGGATGTTGGTAAGATTACTACTTCAGTATCGACTCGTGCATCCGTAGAGATGGCCGGATTGATTTATGATGGGTTCAATCTAATCGAAGCAGCTGAGGTTGCTATCTTCCCCCTATATTCGCAGGATGGTGGTATGGATTCAGAACGTACATACATCAAACAATTGGTTCAAAAATATATGAGAAGCGAAGATGATTCTAAATTATACGAAAATGTGGTAGAAGAAGTTAAAGATGAAATTCAATGGTAAAGATACAACGGGGTGGTACTCATAACTCATACTCATAACTCTCCCACCCCGGTTACATAGACCCCACTTTTAGTGGGGTTCTATGTTTTTTTAGAGTATGATAAAATACAATAATATGCAAGTAAAAGAATCAAAAACAAATTGGCATTTTCGTATTAGTATCGTTAAATCAATACTACGAATTATAGCAGGTATCGCATTATTAAATGGTTTATTAATTCCAGCAGGCTCATTCTTTATAGTAGCTGAGATATTAGGAATCATTGAAGAACTTTAAAATTAAAAGAAAAGGAGGTTAAAATGTTATCTTTAAAGCAAAAAATAGAATTAGAAGGTAAATTGAAATACTATGAGGATATGATACCCGTAAACAATATGGGTAAATGGTATCGCAGCATAGCAATTCAATATTATAAAAGCAAACTTAAAAAATTAATAAAAAGAAAAGACTTAGAATTTAAATCACATCCGCTTCATAATGATGGGGTGATTTCTCTTATCCATTTCGAAAACGGATATGGAGCTAGTGTAGTTAAGCACGAATATTCATATGGTGGAATTAAAGGATTATATGAATTAGCAGTATTAAATAGTGATGGTGATTTATCATATGATACACCAATTACTAACGATGTTATTGGATGGTTAAGACCGCAAGATGTAACCGAAGTATTAATTAAAATACAACAATTATAAAAATGAAAAATTTAAAAACAACAGAACTTCTTATCCTATTAGTATCGGTACTATTGATATTTGTATCCGAATACTATTACTTAGTTGAAGGTAATGCAAACAAAGCAATCTTTATCGGATTGTGGCCACCAACAATAATATCTTTAATGATTTATATCACACTAAAAACAAAAAAGTAACGTGGAAAATTTAGATATATACATTCTAACATCTGTGATTGCTACTCTATTCATCGTATTCTTTGTGGGGATATATAGAGCAGTGAAGGATGTGGATGCAGAAACTTATAAACCTTCAGGCAAAGAAGGTGGCCCGAGAGCTGCACTTTTTAACCTTATGGCTAAGTTCTTCGAAGATGACCCTATTCCAAAAAAAGAGAAGATAAGCTGATTATTGTTGAAATCGCTCACAAATATCAAGAACAATTTAACCCAGTCGGTGAAGAATATCTCTATCAAGAATTTAAACAATTTAAATAAAACGGTGGTCAACAATTAAGCTACAATGATGCGAAGTAAGGCTTTGGTTCATTGTAGCGGGTGTTGGACTCGTACCTACGGGAGCGGTTTTATTGCTATGGGGATTCAATAAGTTTGATCCCAACCAATGATTAAATTGACAGATATTCCCGTCCGGCTTTCAGATAGTTTGGAGTTAAACTCTCCGTTAAGTTTAAACTTTCCCATATCGGTTTTACAGTTTTCATCCAATGACTTAAAGTAGGGGCAATAGCCTCCCGTTGACCCTTTTGGGGCCGGTCTCTTGGTCGATAAGTAATGTATTTATGCATCAGGCAGTTATTCCCTATTGCAAGCCTCTTTAAAAATTGATATATTGATTCGACATGTGTCTTAAATAGCCCTACTTTCATCAAATCAACCCTTATATCATGAACCTTATAGCATCCTTTAGCCCAGCTAATTCGTCAAATTACCTCACCAGGAAGCAAACCCACCTAAAAAGTACAATCGTGTACCTGGTCCTGCTCATTGTGCTTATATTGTCAAATGCCTGCAAAGATGCCACACCGATAAAAATCGGTTCCGATGATCTTGGTGGTATAGTCACCGGGGCTAATGGGCCAGAAGCCGGAGTTTGGGTAATTGCAGAAACGTTTGACCTCCCTACCCGATTCGCCAAGATTGTTGTAACCAACGAAGAGGGGCAATACCTCCTACCCGATCTGCCTGACGCCAGCTACAGTGTTTGGGTGAGGGGATATGGTCTTGTTGATTCCGAAAAAACCACAACCAAACCTGGTGTTAATTTGAACCTTGAAGCAGTTGAAGCGCCGACTCCTGAGGCTGCTGCACAATATTATCCAAGTGGGTATTGGTATTCATTGCTTAATGTTCCGGCAAAGAGCGAGTTTCCAGGAACAGGCGCCAAAGGGAACGGCATTTCTCCAAATATCAAAGTTCAGGCAGATTTTATCCGAAATATTAAATCAGGTACATGCCTGGCTTGCCACGGGTTAGGCACCAAAGGCACCCGTGAGTTTCAGGAATCGCTAGGTACATTTAAAACCTCGCACGAAGCATGGGCACGTCGCATCATGTCAGGACAGGCCGGATCAAGTATGATCTCCGGGCTGAATAACATAGGTTTTCAAGGTTCCGTGAAAATGTTTGCCGACTGGACCGACCGGATCGCGGCAGGAGATCTCCCGGAAACTCCGCCACGGCCAAAGGGCCAGGAAAGGAATGTCGTGATCACACAGTGGGACTGGGCAGACGAAACGGCCTATTTGCATGATTTAGCCTCGACAGACCGACGGAACCCAACCGTCAATCCTAACGGTAAGATTTATGGTGCCCTGGAACTCAGCCACGATTACCTCCCTGTAGTTGATCCTGTAACAAACGAAATCAACCGTATACCCTTAACCGTACGTGATCCAAATACGCCAGCCACGAATCCTGCAATGCCACAGCCTTCTCCTTATTGGGGTAACCAAGTCTTATGGGATAGCAAAACCAATGTACACAACCCGATGTTTGATGCGGAAGGAAGGGTTTGGATTACAGCTACTGTGCGGCCAAGGGACAATCCCGATTTTTGTAAAGAGGGATCAGATCATCCTTCTGCCAAACTGTTCCCATTAAATGGGTCAGGGCGACAACTTGGAGTTTATGATCCAAAAACGGATACCTATACCCACTGCAGTACGTGCTTCAGCACACATCATTTGATGTTTGCCGAAGATGAGAATAACACCTTATGGACAAGTGGTGGCGGCCAGGTCATCGGCTGGCTGGACACAAAAAAGTTCCTCGAAACGGGTGATGAAGAAGCCTCACAAGGTTGGACTGCATTAATCCTTGATACCAATGGTAATGGCAAACGGGATGAGTATGTGGAACCCAGTGAGCCGGTCGATCCAACGAAAGACAAGCGTATAACAAGCGGAATATATTCCGTTGCCCCCGCTCCTGATGGATCAATATGGGGTACATCTTTAGGGTATCCCGGTGGTGTTGTAAGACTTGCTCCCGGAGATAATCCGCCAGCAACAGCTTTAGTAGAATATTATGAGCTACCCCTAGATGGCAATGGAGAACCAATCGAAGGATTCTCTCCCCGGGGAGGGGATGTTGACCGCAATGGTGTTATGTGGGTCGCACTGGCCAGCGGACACATGGCAAGCTTTGACAGGCGCAAATGTGGTACGTTGAATGGACCTGATGCTACAGGTCAGCATTGCCCCGAAGGCTGGACTTTCTATACGGAACCACTACCTCAAATGAAAGGGATAGAGGGTTCAGGCAGTGCAGAGGGCAGCTATTATACCTGGGTAGATCAATTCAACACGCTTGGCCTGGGTGAAAATATACCTATCAACACCGGGAATGAATCAGAGGGTTTATTGGTGCTCAAGGATGGAAAATGGGTTGTTCTTCGTGTACCCTACCCTCTGGGGTTCTATACCAAATGGATGGATGGTCGCATTGATGATCCCGATGGAGGTTGGAAGGGCCGCGGATTGTGGGCCACTATCAGCACACGGACCCCATTCCATATGGAAGGGGGTAAAGGCACCACCAGCAAAGTCTTTAAGTTTCAACTTAGGCCTGATCCATTAGCGGATTGAGGTCCCTATATATGCCAGTTCAAGGGCATTGTACTTATTTGTTTTCTTTTGACAGTCCAATTTGCTGACAATATGTGAACACGGAACATTGTGGCCCAATAAGTGATCGATCACTTTTCCACCAACGTACCCGGTGGCCCCTATAACTAATATCGATTTGTTCATTCTCTAATTATTAAAGAAGCCTGTAACAAAAGTTATTAAAGATAGTTGCTTCTAAAAACTCTATTAAATGCCCCTGATTCGTGAAGCACACATCCGATCCATACGGACAACAAAATTCAACTGAATCATTTCGACTCAAATGGCAAAATAGCAAACAAATAACAAATAAAGCATCAATTAGTAATATCCATTTATAATGATTTTTTTTGCTAAAATCACAGGTCATTTTAGGGGCCTAATCATTAAACAGAAAAGTACATTACTGGTCATGAAAAAATATTATATCGTCGGAGTTCTGGTCACTTTTATTGTTGTTTTCAACCTGGGTTATGTTTTTCATGACCTATTATTGGGCTCATGGTTACATGAAAAAGAGGCTGCTGTAAGTAGGGAAGAATATATTATTCCTGTGATTGCACTCGCTTTTTTTATCTACTCATGCATCCTTGCATATTTGCTTCCTATCTTTCATTTCTATGCAAGAACCTATTATAAGTGGGAAATTTATAAGACAGCCATGGTATTTGGCGGGCTAATCGGGTTTTTATGGGATGCCCTACAAGGTGGAATGATTGAATATGCCACGTTCAATATACCCGTTGAAGTTTTTCTGGTAGACTCCAGCTACCATGTGTTTGAAGGTGTCTATACTTCCCTTCTCTTAGCATTCTTCTATTCCAAATATTACAAAGAAGCAAAAATATAGCTGCATGAAAGTATCCTTCGTATTAAAAGAAACTTTTCCTGTTCCACCGGAAAGTATTTATGACGCATGGTTAAATGGTGATAAGCACTCCGAAATGACTGGCGGAAAAGCCATCTGTAGTTCATCAATAGGAGGTAAATTTTCCTGTTGGGATGGTTACATTACCGGGATGAACAAATCTCTTGTTGTAAATGAATAAATAGTTCAGCTCTGGAGAACAAGCGAATTTAATGAAAAGGATGAGGACTCATTACTAACAATCAAAATAGAAGGTTCAAAAGATGGATGTCAGATAAGTCTCATTCATAAGAATATTCCCGAAAGACAATCCGATTATGAACAAGGCTGGAAAGAGCACTATTTCAATCCAATGAAAAAATATTTTAAAAAGCCTGAACGATAGTCTGAAGGGGATATCCGTACAAAAAAAAGATATGAAGAAAATTTGCCTTCGCTTAATATTACTAATCGCTGCATTTGGATGTAGCCAACCAGCCAGTGACCAGGCTGGCAATAAAAATGAACTTCCTCGCATAGCCATTGCCGGATTAGCCATTGAATCAAGCACCTTCTCCCCTGCCGTTACTTATGAGGAAGCATTCCATGCAAGAGTAGGTGATGATGTTTTCTCGTTTTATCCATTCTTATCACCGGACTCATTGAATAGGAACAGAGCGAATTGGATTCCGACACTACGAGCACATGCACTACCCGGAGGTATTGTAGCCAGAGAGTCTTATGAATCATTGGTAACAAAAACTCTCGATATGCTTAGAAAAAATGGCCCTTATGACGGCCTCTTTTTTGACATCCATGGGGCCATGAGCGTAGTGGGTCTTGATGACCCGGAAGGTGATTTTATTGTCAGAGTTCGCGAGGTAATTGGTAAAGAAACCATTATTTCAACCTCAATGGATTTACATGGCAATGTATCATGGAGGCTGGCTCAAAACACTGACCTCATCACCTGTTACCGAATGGCACCCCATGAAGATGCTTTGGAGTCCAAAAAACGAGCAGTTGAAAACCTTTTGGACAGGATTGAAAATAGCAAGGGTAAACCCTCCTACAAAGCCTGGATTCCTGTACCAATATTATTACCAGGAGAAAAGACAAGCACAAGAATTGAGCCTGGAAAAAGCTTATACGCCAGGGTAGCACCCGCTACTTTGCAGGAAGGCGTTATTGATGCGGCAATTTGGATTGGATATGCCTGGGCTGACGAACCACGCAATCATGCCGTAGTAATGGTGACAGGAGATGATAAAGAAAAAGTAACCAATACTGCCGAACAGCTGGCCTCAAGCTTCTGGGCGGTCAGGAATGACTTTGATTTTGTAGCTCCAACTGCGACACTCAAGGAAAGCCTTGATATGGCCATCGCTAGCGACAAGCATCCATTTATGATCAGTGATATGGGAGACAATCCCACAGCCGGAGGGGCTGGTGATGTAACCTGGACGTTAAAGGAAATACTGGCACGTCCTGAATTCAAATCAGCCAATGGACCTTCTCTTATTTATGCTTCTATACCCGGGCCAGAATTTATTGAAAAAGCAGTTCAAGCCGGAGTCGGCGGAAAAGTTGAGGCCTATGCCGGTGCAGCAACTGATGCTCGTTTTGCCCCTCCGATACTGCTATCAGGAACAATCGAAGCTATCGAACATGGGGATGAAAATGCGGAAATTGAAGTCGTTGTGAAAATTGGAAGCGTGTTTGTTATTGTGACAAAGAAACGCAAGCCTTATCACCGGGAAATTGATTTTACCAGACTGGGTCTTAATCCTAGGGAAAGTGACATAGTCGTAGTAAAAATAGGGTATTTGGTACCGGAGCTTTATGACATGAGGGCAGACTGGATCATGGCACTTACACCCGGTGGTGTTGACCAGGACCTGGAGCGTCTTGGCTATAAGAGAATCAAGAGACCCATGTTTCCTTTGGATAAGGACATGAAGGATCCTGATCTTAAAGCTCAATTAGTACCGTCTTCTGATGATATTTGATCACGCAGATTCCACATACCGATCAATTGTTCAGCTGCTTTCCCCTAAACTTTTGAGAAATTCAACCAAATCTACGATTTCAGTTTTGGTCATGGCGGCTTGCAAATTGGGTGTCATCATGGAGTTTTCCTGCCTTGCTATTTCTTTAACATCACTTAAAGTGTAGGTACTATTAATTCCACCCGGCAGCTTCATCGTTATTTCTGATTCACTTCTGCTGGAGATAAGGCCAACAATCCTGGTGTCATCATTCAGGGTGATTAGATAAGTCTCATAACCAAAGTTGAGGCCAGCATCAGGTTCCAATATGGATGCATACATGGCTTCTTTGGATAATTTTGCCCCAATCTCAGACAACGCCGGACCAAAATCAATGCCTTTTTCATTCACCACATGACATGCCTGACACAACCGATCGAAGACCAACTGGCCATTGATAATGTCACCCTTCTCTCCCACCAAATCAGCGATCGGGGGAAGTGGCTCTCCATTTTTCGCATCGGGCATGTTGACGTATTTAGCTGCCTCTTTTCTGACACCGTCTCTCCAGGCGCCCATCATCGCACTGGCGGCAGAAGATTCCAAAGCTTTGTCAAGTGTTCCTTCTTTGAGAATTTCAAGCATCTTATTCTCCCCGTTCCAACCAGAAGCAAAAGATTGGACGGCCATTTTGCGAAGTGAAAGTGGATTTTCAGCATTGTTCATGTAACCACCGATCACGTCCATAGATTTGAAACTGCCAATGCGCCCCAGGGCTGAAAGCACCGCTGAAACTTGTTGCTCATCCCCGGAGACCAGTGTCTTCTCCAACATTGTTTGATTGTTTTCCAAAAGCATTCTGGCAGCATTAATACCCATGCTTTTGTTTGGTGACTGAAGTACCATCTCAAGTAACTCTGAATCATAGGTCTTGAGCGAATAGCGACCGATAGTCTCAATAAACTCATCCGTTCCCCGATAACCTTCTATAACGCTATAAAGGATCGGTTTCAACTTTGCAGAAGTTCTGACATAATCAACGTCTATGTGATTAAAGATCAATTTTGCGTAAGTACCTTTATCCGAAGCCTCATCAAGTATTCGTTCCATTTCCCTATTTTTACTTGGATCTGAATGGAAATCCAGCGAGCGAAAATACCTATAAGTCTGCTGGATACTGTCCGCTTCACCAATTTGTGTTGCTATATATGGAATAGCTGCTTTGGCCCGCGTGCGCCACACAATATCAAGATTGTTGGTTTGGTTCCAGTTATCACCAACCTTGGATAGCCAACTATCAAAGCACGCATCTGCATTCAAATCTGAGCCAATCCCCAAGGCTTCCAGGTACCATCGATCTCCATCATATTGCATGGCCAGATCAGACCAGACATCTGATGCTTTGGATCCTTTTAAAAACCTCAGTGCGATGGCTACTTCCCGCCTCACTTGCTTTGAAGGATCCTTTGATAAAACTGACAAATGATTGATCAAATTCGCCTGATCTTTTTGACGGGCAATCCGCAAAGCAACTATCCTTAGATCTTCGTTTTCTGAAGCGAATCCCAATTTTATGGCATCTGCCGCATTTAGCTCGGCTAATAACCATAAGGCACGTGCCTGGAATCTCGGATTGGCGTCCTTCCACATCGCGATCAAGGCAGATTTTGAGGATTCGCCTTTTTGTTTTAACCCTGTCCAGGCGAGGTATCTGGTTGCATGGTTGGGGCTTTTGAGTCCAGCTACTAATCCGTCAATCGAATCAAAATCAAAATCAGTTTTCCTGTATGGAACACCCTTAGGTGCGATCCTGAACAAGCGGCCTTTTTCCTGATCTCCCAATAAATGACCACCTACTCCCGGATCATACCAATCTGATACAATCAATGAACCATCAGGTGCAACACATACATCCGACGGCCTGAACCACGGATCATCAACGGCTTTGGCAATTGGTATAACACTCGCAGCATAACCTGCGTTGTTTTTGGTCACGGGATATGAGCGGACGACATTGGGTCCGGCATCTGTATGGATCATTTGACCCTGGTATCTTTCAGGCAGAAGTTCACCTTCATAAACCAGAATCCCGGTTGGAGATCCAGCATTATTTTGTAATAAATTTGGAACAGCTCCTGGATCATTCAGGTGCCAATGACGAAGTGGGATTTCTTCTGACATACCTGTTCGTTTGGTTTGCCAGCTTGCACCAGTCAACTCGCTCGAGAATCCATAGTTTCCAAATTCCATCAAAAAATTAACCCGGGTACCTTTGTTGCCATCATCATCGTTATCAGATTGCCAAATTGTACCATAAGAATCAACTGCCAATTCATAGGGGTTGCGAAAATTCCATCCGATTGTTTCGAGGTTGCCGCTGTCAAGATCCATTCTGAAAGCCATTCCCTGCCTGTAGGGTTTGCCATCACTGTTGACTTCATTACCAGCTAAGTCTATTACTGGATTTCCGTCTTTATCCATGATTCGAATCACCTCATTGCCAGCATTGAAGTAAAGTTTCCCATCCGGCCCAAATGTGAATGCATGAATCCCATGATCGTGATCCATGCCATCCATGCCTGTGAAAAGAACTTCCTTTTTATCCGCCACATCGTCTCCATCTTCATCTGTAAAAATCAGGATGTTTGGGCTTTTGGAAACAATAACCCGATTGCCAAGCACACAAATTCCAAGAGCCGCATTGACATCTATTCCCTGGTAAAAGGTTTTTTCCTTGTCCGCTTTACCATCGCCATTCGTGTCTTCCAATATTACAATTCGGTCACCCTCTGATTTAAAGGCTTTGTCAGGATTCAGAGGGTTTCGATAATTGAATCCTTCACATACCCAAACACGTCCTCTATGATCAACATCGATATTGGTAGGATTGACAAGCATCGGTTCCGAAGCAAACAAAGTCATCTCTAAGTCATCAACAACTTCCATGGCTGAAAGACTGAATTGTGCTTTACGTTTTTGAGCATCAGAAAGCGTGGACCGGTCGACCTCAGTTTGGCAGGAAATTGTTAAAAGTGTAAGTGATGTGACGGCGAGAATTCGGTTCATTTGCGATTGATTTGAGGATTTAACCACCCAAAAATAATAATAAAAACTCCTTAACCCGCATTATTCATAGGCTAACATTTATTCAATCAACAGGCCGATACATATTGTGATTAGTCGGTCCTTGGAAATATTGAAGGTAGTT
>JAQCLE010000178.1 GCA_027592755.1 Bacteroidota bacterium
TCAAAGGTTTGAACTTTTTCCGCTATTTTATCCGTTTTTTGAAATTAGACTTTCGGATAGTTGTGACAATAATTCAAACTTATATTGAAAAACAGACTATAAAAAGAAATATGGGTAAAAATGCAACCTTTTTACATTGTCAAATTTACTCGGTATGCATACTATATTCAATTGAAAATTTGGGGTTTTGAGGTGATATGGCAGGAAATTGGTCAGAAATGGGCGACAACTAAAGTTTTTGTATGGAGACAGTGCTTAATAGTGAAATTATCATCGGTCGTAAAAATTGTTAATTTAAATCTAACGGTGCTATATAAAAACAACTATTTTATAAAATTTTGAATTCTATTCGTCGATTCATGCTCCTTGTTTCCTCTGAATCATTATCCGTAACAGGTTGTGTTGAACCAAAACCCCTGGATAACAGGCGGTTCTCGTCCACTCCATTGGATATTAAGAAATCAGATACTGACCTTGCTCTGTTTAACGATAGCGTTTTGTTGTAATTCTCAGTACCGACATTATCTGTATGGCCCGATATCTGCATTTTGATCTCTGCATTCTGAGAGAGAAACTTAACCACTTCTTCAAGTTCTGTTATTGACTCTTCTTTTAAATCATAACTGTCAGTATCAAAGAATATATTATTGAGAACCGCTGTGTATCCTGTCTTTACCGGATCAAGGTATATATCAAGTACCTGAGGATCATCAATATCTTTCTCAATGTAGTTGAAGTTCATATTTTTGAACAAATGCCCAGGTGAGGTTGCATAAATGCCGTAATTACCTCCTTCCGTCAACACGAGATAATAAGATCCATCTCCAGGGTCAGAACTTACGTTCGACAACAGCTTCCTGGAATCAAGGTCATAAAGTTCAATTTGAGCGCTAAGATGTTCTTTGGATTCGCTATCCAGAACCAGTCCAGTAAGAAAATTACTCCGGTTCTTAACCCTTGCATTTTCCGGAACATCAAACTCGTAAATCTTTCCTTCAATTAATCCCTGGAACAAATCGCTTTTCTCATGGCTGTAGTATCCCTTACTGCCATCTGAGGTGATAAATAAGGAAGCCTGATCCTGGTGATCATTAAGCGGATAGCCCAAATTCTTAGGTTTTGTCCAGCTTCCTTCACTTTTCTCTGAAAGAAATAAATCCAAACCTCCGAAGCCCGGATGTCCCTCAGAAGCAAAATAGAGCGACTGACCGTTGACGTGGATAAAAGGTGAGATATCGTCTTCTGGTGTATTGATGACATCGCCAGCGTTCTCAGGAACACCCCAATTACCATCCAAATCCAAAATAGAAAACCAAATATCTCTCAATCCAATTCCTCCACTTCTATTCGATACGAAGTATAATGTGCGCCCATCTGCAGAGAGGGTTGGCTGAGATTCCCAGGAAGTACTATTAATTGGTTCACCTAAATTCTGTGGTTCAGACCAGTCCTGTCCGGTTTTCTTGGAAATATAAAGGTCACAACTTCCAAGGCTATCTGAACCCTGACATGATGTAAAAATTAATGTTTTGCCATCTGCCGAAATAGTGCAGGTACCTTCATTCATTCTCGTATTTATATTACGCGAGATAGATAACGGTTCCGACCATTGTCCTGAAGGTTCCCTGGTACTGTAATAGATGTCCTCATCATGGTTTGGTTGTGTTCCAAGCCTTCTGGTAAAAATGATGGTATTGTTATCGACCGTCAGAGCAGGGAAATACTGTAGCTTGAAGGCATTCATTTTCGGTGGCAAAGGAGTTGGATTGAAATCCACTGGATTTTTGATTCCCTCAATGGCGAACTCGGTATTGGCCAAAAGTGATCTTGCCCTCGCCTCTTCCTTTGGTTTAAAAGTTGGATAAGACAAATATCCCTCAAGCATTTCTTTGGCTTTATTGTAATTACCTGAATAATAATAGTGATCCGCAGTATACAGATAGGCTCCCTGGTTCAATTTGTGCCCCGGGCGCGAATCAACCGCTTGTTGAAAACTCTCTGCAGCTAATTGAAAATTTGCAAGTGTGCGATATATGCCAGCTTTTCGTAAATATGCTTCGGTGAAAGATGCATCCCGATCGATAGCCTTGGAGAGGGAAATTAATGCTTCATTAAACTGGCGGTAGATTATCTGCTCACCGGCTTCATTATAAAACTTGATCGCTCGTTTATCTGATGTAGTAAGTGGGCTTTGTGCCAGAACGACATGAACCAAGCCGGTAAGAATTACGATAGTGACAAACTTCCTCATAGGTAGCGTTAAGATTTCTAAGTTAACAAAACCACAACCAGATATTAAAAAAAAAGCCCGCATAATAGCGGGCCTATCAAATTTCTTAAAGATCAAACCTTAGTTGTTTGGTCTTCTCTGAATGTTCACGACTTCGTTTACCCAACACTCAACTTTGAACGTCTCCCCTTCAGAAAGTCCCAATTCGAAAATCTCATCGATTGAAGGGAATTGCTCTTTGGCATTTTTCATCCCTTCGGAGTTACCCGCCTTCCTGTACATTTCGTAAGCTGCCAGGAAAACCCCTCTATCTTCAACTTTGCTGATACCTGCCCGACAGTCATCATAGCTTCCCATATACAAATGTCCAATCATGGTATATGCTTCAGCGCCCGCTGAAGGGTCAAATTGAACCGATCTTAAAGCATAGGCCCTTGCCTGCTCCTTATTTTTCCTTACGTTATAAATCTTTGCAAGATCAAGCTGAATCTCTCCTTTTTTAGTGTTGTCATCAGTCAGTCCCTGTGCCTTCTTATAATAAACTTCCGCCTCAGCATAATCCTCTTCCGCTGACAATTTTTTTGCGATCACTATCGACATTCCATAGTTTGGTTCAGCTTCATTTACGATTTGTGCTGTTCTAACAAATGATGCACTGTTTGTACACTTACCTGTTAGTAATAACTGAAATACCTTTTTAGCCATTTTCAAATCCGACGGATCGGCATCCACCTTAGGGATAAGATTTTTCTCGACAAAATCACAATCTACTGTGACGGTTGCCGTCAATAGCTTGTCGATTTGATCCCTGTAAACTTCAAGTCGATCTAAATTTGTACCACTGGTTACTTTATAGTCAATGATTTCATTTAGTTCTGAATAGATATCTATCACCCTCTCATCGCTTACATCTCCGCCAGTAAGTTTGTAGCGCCTGACAACATCCATGTAAGCGACTATGTTGTTGTCAAAAATTTCATTCTTATTTATCTCAAAGGCCTTCTGAAACAAGGTGAAAACATCGGCATATTTCTCGCGACTATCCTTGTAATATTTATATGCTTTGAATGCTTTTCTATTAAGAACTTCGCCTTCTTCTCCGAAATTTTTAACCCTCAAATCATACATAATCATTGCTGAATCAACATAGACCAATTGCTTGGTTTTATCTTTTTCAGCATCGGCCAGACCTTCATATATTTTCGCACCATTAATATAAAGTGAGTTATTCAAATCAGGTACATTTATCAACAACCAACTAAGATGACGGGCTGCGTTTTTATAATCTCCCAATTTCATCGCATCACTATAGAGTGCATTTTTCTCTTTTGCTTTTTCTTCCTGTGCTCCCCATTCCCATCCCGGCTGCGCCAAAACTGACATGTTAAGGCTGAATAACAAAACGAAAAACACTACAAATACTCGCTTCATTTTTGACTTATTTGATTAATTCTTCCAATTTGAAACCGCTATAATAATTGATATCGCCTGATTTAGAAAATTAAATTACCCAAAAGTGTTTCCATATCATTGACATAACTCCTGCAAATCACTTTATCTAAGGCACGTTTAAATATTTATGAATTTGTAATGAAATCCCCCACTTAGGGTTTGTCTTTATATATTCAATTATCATCGATTTTACTTTTGACTCTCTTGACCACTCCGGCTGCA
>JAQCLE010000064.1 GCA_027592755.1 Bacteroidota bacterium
GTTAATAAAGCATTTTACACGGTTTATTTGTTCAAAATATTTATTTATTAAGTGCCTATTTCAATAAAAAGATTTCATATATTTGGGTGGTTTTTACATCCCGTGAACAATATGGATAAAACCAATCCTTTTAAAAATGATATTGTTGTAGCCGGTCAAATCTGCCTGGACATAATTCTCATGTTCGCGGATAATATAACTGACCTGGCCTCAGCGGTAGTTCCCGGCAAATGTGTGGTTGCCGAAAATGCTGCTATATCAACTGGCGGTTCTGTGGCTAATACCGGTTTAGCGCTGCACCAATTGGGTATTCCAACCAGGCTAATTGCTAAAATAGGAGCAGATGCTTTTGGAAAATCCATGCGCCAACTTTTGGAACAAAAAGGGAAAGGCCTAACGGATACAATGATTGAGAAAGAGGGCGAAATAACCTCCTATTCAATTGTCTTAATTCCCAAACACACCGATAGGAGCTTTTTATATGTTCCAGGGGCAAACAATACCTTCCAATCCGATGATATTACGGATGACCATTTACAAGGCGCCAGAATATTCCACTTCGGGTATCCACCTGAAATGAAATTGATTTATGCCAACCAGGGAAAAGAATTCATTCGGCTCATGAGGCGTGTTAAAAACAAGGGTCTTACAACCTCTTTAGATATGGCTTTTCCGGACGTAAATGGTGAACCCGGAAAAATTAACTGGTTTGACTGGCTGCAGGGAAGCTTGCCATTTATAGACGTTTTTTTGCCCAGTTTTGATGAAATCTGTTTTATGCTTGAACCTCAAAAGTATCAGAAAAAAACACCAATCGATGCTGGCCTATTACGAAATCTGGCAAATCAGGTGTTAGAGATGGGTGTGGCAATGGTAATGATTAAACTGGGTGAACATGGCATTTACTTTCAGTCGACAGATGATCCCTCCCGATTAGATATGATGGGAGCAGGAAAACCTTCAAAGCCAGCTAAATGGCTAAATCAGACCATTTGGGTGCCTAGTTTTCAAGTGGACGTAATCGGAACAACAGGAGCTGGTGACTGCGCAGTAGCAGGTTTTTTGGCAGGTTTATTCAAGGGACTGGATCCCGATGAGGCATTAACCATGGCTTGTGCCGTTGGTGCTTTTAGTACAGAATGTGCAGATGCTGCAAGTGGTGTACCTCATTGGGATACAGTGAAAAATCGTGTGGACCAGGGATGGGCTACACTACAGGAACATTGAATAGGTTCACAGTTATAAAGTAAATCGAAGACAAACATTTTCGGGGTAAGAATTATACCTTGAGTTAACTTTTAAAATAAATTATTATGCCTTTAAATTCCATGAAGCCGGTTTTGGAGCGGGCTTACAACGACCACTATGCAGTGGGTGCATTTAATATTTTCAACCTTAATTTCTTAGAAGCAGTATGCGCTGCCGCAGTTCAAAAAAAATCTCCTGTGATTTTAAACATCGCAGAAGCCCATTTCTGTTACGTAACTCCAGAACACATTACACCCTCCATTAGAGTTATTGCAGAAAAATATGATGTTGATATCGTTTTGAACCTGGATCACGGTCTAACCATGGAAGGAATAAAGAGAGCCATGGCCTGCGGTTTCACCAATATCATGTTCGACGGCTCCCATCTTGATTTTGAGGACAATGTACAACAGACGAAAGAGGTTGTTGATCTTTGTCATGAACATGGAATAAGTGTAGAAGCTGAACTCGGTGCGGTAGGAGGTGCCGAAGGTTCTGAGGGTGGAGCAATGTACAGCGCAGCCGATCCTAGCAAATACACTGATGTAGGGCAAGCAAAGTTATTCGTCAAGGAAACCAATGTTGACTTCCTGGCCGTGGCTGTTGGCAATACCCATGGTAAGTATAAGGGTAAGCCTGATTTGGATTTTGACCTGCTGAAAGCCTTAAAAGAGGCAACCGGAATCCCACTTGTATTGCATGGTGGATCTGGCATATCTGATCAGGATTTCAAACATGCGATTCAGTTAGGAATAGCCAAGATCAATTTTTTTACGGGCATATCTCAAGCTGCTATAGCAGCAAGCGCTGAATACCTGGGAAGACCTGGTGAAACTTATAATGATTACCCACAAATGCTAGAAGAAGTAAAAAAGGCAGTTACCAAAGTTGTTGGTCAGCAAATGGACATCTTCGGAAGTACTGGAAAGGGTTGATGGAAGGGCGCCCAACTCTCGAGATGTTACTAATTATCTGTCGGACCCAAGTCGACCGTTGTTCGACCCTATCCTTTTGCTTAAAGGTTTAGTATCATCTAATCCCATACAGACCTCATCTCATGTACTTCCAGCGAGTTGATTCTCAGGGTGCCTTCTTTAACGTATAGAGAAATTTCATGATCCTCACTATCAAAGACCCGGAAAGAACTGATATAAGCCCATCCGTCATTAACAACTGCTTCGATGGAAGTGGCATCTAAAAATAAATGAAGTTTTAATTTCCCATTTTTCGGAGAGATAGTTACCTCTTTCCCGTCACAATTCAAGGTATTTGTACTAACGGTATACTTAACGGTCCTTCCACGTAGCGTGAAACCAAATTCTTCAGCATTCTGAACGTCAAATTCCACTTCTATTTCGTAGAAATCACCTTGAGTGCCCTCCAGGGGATTACCCCCTGGATTTAGCGAGAGGTTATCCCACGAGGTGGTCTCACCTCGAAGACTTTTTAATTCATCAATAGGGTTAATGAACAGACGTAATCCTCCGGTGCCAGTACGTAGTGTTAGTTCCAGTGGTAAGGACATTTGTTGATTAAATGGCATCCCTATATGTCCGGCGTCATAACCGGGTCTGTGATCCCTCAACCATCCAATGTTTACCCTGCGGCCATCAGGTTCGTTACTGAACGATTGACCAGCATAAGAATCTCCATAATAACTGCTCATGCTTTCAGTTTCAGGTATAAATACTTTTCCGTCAAAGCTCCCGATCCTGTAATTCCCATTTCCGGTCCAGATTATCCACTTCTTATTAGACGCATCACCATCAACTGGCAATTCAAACATATCAGGGCATTCATGACCCGCGGCCTGATAACTTCCGGTCTCCGTCCATTCTATTAGATTCTTGGAATTATAAAGAATATACTGTCCGTTATTTGTTACATCGTAAACACTCATCACCCAACGTCTTGTAGGTTCGTGCCAGAATATTTTTGGATCCCTGACAATTTAAAGATGGCAATACCTCTGCTGATCTTTCACCCAAGTCCTTAATTTCATGATATAAAATGCTGAGTTCAGAAATGACCATCATTATTTTAAAAGTTTAATAGATGGCCATTCAGATATATATATTATTGCATTGGTTTCTTTCGGATTAATGTAAACAAATAAATCAATTTCAGTGAGTAGTAGAATGAGCATGAAAAGTCTAGCAAACATAGCTCTGTTCGGTATCCTAATGATTGTATGGGGATGTAGTGAAAACCAATTAAAAACATCAAAAGGTACTATTGGAATTACGGTAATGTCATTGAGTAATCCTTATTTTAAGGAGCTGGCAGAGGCAGCTCAGGAGGAGGCCTTAAAATTTGGATTTGAGGTAATTATCGCCAGCGGCGATTTCGATCCTTCAAAACAGCGCAATCAAATAAGTGATTTTATCACTAAAGATGTTGATGCTATCATACTCACCCCTGTAGATTCAAAATCCAGTGGTGTTTCAGTTCGAAAGTGTAATGAGATGGGCATTCCGGTCTTCACTGCTGATTTAGCTACTTCAGACTCCCTTGCAAATGTCGTGGCCCATATAGCCACGGATAACTATATGGGTGGACGTCAGGCAGGGGATGCGATGATAGAAGCGGTCAGGTCACGCAATAAAAAAATTATGATACTTGATTTTCCACCGGCGGAGTCATGTGTAAAACGGATAGCAGGCTTTAGGGATAGAATTGGAGAGTATAACCTGGCAAACCCCCTCGATCAATTCAACATTGTAACACAACTACCTTGTGACGGACAGCGTGATGTAGCTTTCAAAGCCACAAGTGACGTCATTCAGGCTCATCCTGATCTAGTCGGAATATTTGCGATTAATGACCCGGGAGCACTCGGTGCGGTGGGTGCCCTGGAAAAAGTAAACCGGCTGGATGATATTACGATTATCGGATTCGATGGACAAAACGAAGGAAAAGTAGCTATCCGTGACGGAAAAATCTATGCTGATCCGATACAGTTTCCTAAAAGGATTGGAAGGCAGACGGTTCAAACAATCATGAAATATCTCAATGGCAACGAGGTCGAGAAGACTCAGTTGATTGAAACAGCCCTTTACCGACAAGAGGACGGATTAAATGATCCTGATATTAAAGATTTCCATTAAATCAGCACCCATTGTCGATCCTAGAACTTAAATCAATCGAAAAATCGTTTCCAGGAGTCAAGGCCTTGGATAAGGTCTCTTTGGAATTGGAGAGAGGCGAGATTTTGGGATTGATAGGAGAGAATGGTGCAGGAAAAAGTACCCTGATCAAGGTCTTGGCAGGAGTTCATAAACCAGATAGTGGCCGTATTATTTACGGGGGGACGGAAATTAGCATTCCGAATCCCTCATTCGCAAAAAAACATGGAATTGGAATTATTTATCAGGAACTAAACATCATACCCGGTCTCACTGTTCAGGATAATCTGTTTTTGGGTAGTGAATCCGGTCTTGGGTTGATTAAAGGTGAAAACGAAAAAAATAAAGCCCTGGAAATCCTTGATACATTAGGGGCCAATTTCAAACTGAGCCAATATTGCAGGGAGCTGAGTATTGCTCAACAACAACTGGTTGAAATAGCTAAAAGTCTGCTAATTGATATTAATGTCCTCGTCATGGATGAACCAACAGCATCACTTACCGGTCATGATGTGGAGCATCTTTTCAAAGTGATAAAAAAGCTAGTCAGTGAGGGTCTAAGTGTTATTTATGTCAGTCACAAACTGGAAGAAATCGAGGAGCTGGCTGATCGTGTTTTCATCATGCGGGATGGTAAGCATATTAGTACCAAAGACAAGAATGATTTCACCAGGAATCAAATGATTGAAGAAATGGTGGGTCGAAAACTAGAGAGTGAATTTCCGGATTCTGTTTCTGAACCCGGAGAGACTCTTTTGAAGGTTGAGCATCTTTCATACAAGAAAATAATCAGTGATGTTTCATTTTTAGTAAAAAGAGGTGAAATCGTTGGTTTAGCTGGATTGGTTGGAGCTGGAAGAACAGAGCTTGTCAGATTAATTGCAGGTGCAGAGGAGCCAACGGGCGGTTCTATTGAAATCAATGGTAAGGTAGCAGTAATTAAATGTCCTGCTGATGCCATGAAGGAGGGGATTGGTCATATCCCGGAAGATCGGAAAGATCAAGGCTTGATCATAGAGCAATCTGTTTTAGAAAATTTTTCCCTGATTAATCTTCGATCCCATTCCAGCTATGGTTGGGTTTGGAATACAAAATTGGAGAAAAAACTTGGTGACTATAAAAAGCAGTTGTCTATTAAATATTCCAGTTCCCTACAAAAAATTAAAAACTTAAGTGGCGGGAACCAGCAAAAAGTCGTGATCGCAAAATGGTTAGAGAGATCATGCGACCTGTTCATTTTTGATGAACCTACTCGTGGAATAGATGTTGGTGCAAAATATGAGATTTATGAATTAATGATGATGCTATTACAAAAGGGTAAATCAATTTTGATGGTGAGTTCAGAGCTCCCCGAACTCCTCGGAATTTCTAATAGAATAATAGTTATGAAAGAAGGTCACTTAGTGGGGCAGTTTGATGACTTAACCGATGTGAGTCAAGAAGATATTATGCAATTATGTTTTTAAAATAAATGAGTAGCTGGAAAGTACTATTATCAGATTACGGTATCATCTTCATCTTGATGGGCCTAATTATCTTCTTCAGTGTTCTAACCATTGAAAAACAAAACATTATTGGTGCAGCCGCCGGAATATTTCTTGCAAAAGAAGTTACCCAAAGTGGCAAACAAGGAAAAATATTACTTGTGACATCAGAAAGTTTAGATGATCAGGATTTAATAGAAGCTTTTAAAGCGAATCTTGGTAGTCAATATCAGATCATCGTTGTTGATAAGGGACCACCGGCAACGAGAAATCAAATCGAAAGAGATATTGAAAGTGGCGATGTGCCCAAAATGATTGTAACCTCCACCAAAGTTTCTAGGTGGCTTTTGTTTCAAGATTTCTCAAATCATTTCCCGGAATTGAGCGTCGTTTCTATGATCAATCCGCAATCAAGCAAAGGATCAAATTTTCTTAAAAGGGAAAACCTCCTCAATGTTGCTGATCAGATTGCTGTAATAGCCATAATGGCCATTGGCATGACGATGGTGATCATCACCGGAGGAATTGATCTATCTGTTGGTAGTCTTGTGGCATTTTCTGCTGTATTGATCACCAAACTGATCCAGGGTTATTTTGGCGCCGAAGCAGCAACTGAATTCGAAATGGTACTGGCAGGCCTCATTGCAGTGGTCATGTGTGGGTTGATAGGGCTACTATCTGGTTTACTTAGTACCTATTTTAGAATTCCTCCCTTTATAGTGACACTATCTATGATGTTGATTGCCAGTGGCCTGGCCTATACGATTTCAGAAGGACAATCAATTTATCATGTTCCTGATAATTTCGTTTGGCTTGGTCGTGGAAGAATAGGTGGAATTCCGGTTTCTGTAATCATTATGATCATTCTCTATGTAATCGCTAATATATTAATGACAAAAATGGTCTTTGGTAGGTATGTCTACGCCATTGGTGGAAATAAAGTAGCCGCAAGGCTTTCCGGCATTCCCATTAATAAAATAGTTACCATAGTATTCACAATAAGTGGCTTGTTGGCCGGAGTTGGTGGTATCATCCTGGCCTCTCAACTGAACAGTGGTTCCCCAACATATGGGTTGGCCTATGAACTTTCGGTAATTGCGGCAGTGGTTATCGGCGGTACGAGCCTCATGGGGGGTGAGGGAAAGATATGGGGAACGCTGATTGGAGCATTCATCATTGGAGTTATACAAAATGGAATGAATTTGATTGGGATAGAGAGCTACACTCAAAAGGTAATTCTCGGTATCTTAATTCTTATCGCACTGATAGTTGAGAAAGCCCGGAAGCGTTCTTGAAACTTAGACAAAAGGTCAATATATTAAAAAAATAGGCCTTCATTTTTCCTCAACCGACAGTGACATTTTTTATGGAATAGTTAATTCTCGAATTGGGGGTGTATCCAATCACCATCAGACTAAGGAAGAAGATTGCAAATATGCAATACATGGAATTGTAGCTGCTTCGTATATTCCCCAACTTAACCTGGTGGTTATCACATTATGTTTAATTACTACATCCATTAGGCATTCAAAAATAAATTTATCTTTGAAAAATTATTGATTATCGCAGATCATGCCTTAGTTCATTTGCATAATCTTATGAAATTATAAAAGAACATGAAAATCATAAGAGAAATAATCGCTTTTGCGGTCATTGCCATGATGCTTTCGTGTGCTCAAAAAAGTCAAGACATAGGTTCAAACGCCATTACTCTTGCTTCTAAAGCAGACACCCTCAACTATTGTATCGGTTTAATGTTAGGAAACAATTATCTCCAAATGGGGATACAACAAAAGATAGAAACGGAACTTGATATGGAGATAATAACAACTGCCCTGTCAACCATGCTAACCGAAGGCCCGACTCTAATCCCTACTACAGAGGCCCTTTTAATTCTTGATCAGCGGTATAATGATCTAAAGGAAGAAAGGCTGATGAAGATATACGATGAAGGTGTAGAATTTCTGGACCAGAACAAGCAAAAAAATGACGTTAATACAACTGAATCAGGACTTCAATATAAGATTATTAAAAAGGGTGCCGGACCTTTCCCAACAATTTATGACGAAGTCACAGTGCATTACCACGGTACGTTTGTGGACGGTACGGTGTTTGGAAGCACTCAAGGTGAAGAGCCGGTAACATTGCCTGTTAATGCTGGAATTAAGGGTTGGACGGAGGCTCTTCAACTAATGCCCCTGGGATCAAAATGGATTTTGTATATGCCATCTGAAATCGGCTATGGACTTTTAGGAAATGGAAGTAACATACCGCCCAATGCCGCATTAATTTTTGAATTGGAGTTGATACATTTTTAGAAAATAAATAAGTTAAGTTTAAACATAAAGTAAAGCAGTGTGATTTTTCTATTAACGAAAATCCGAATCTCCCTCATTTTGCTTGCCTAAGACGAAACAGATTCAGTTGCCATCTACTAATTTGTAAAGAATTCAATTAATAAATTGTCCAGGTAGACGGCGTGTTTCATTCCTGACTCTGAATCCGTACCAATAATAAGCCATATCTCCCCATTCGAATCGGTCGTAGCCCGAAAGACTTCCGAACCACTATTAATGGACGCCGGGGATGTTGATGCTCCAGGATCCGTTGATAATTCCACCGGACTTAATGCAATCATATCCAGACCACCGGAATTACCATTCCCCTTATCAATATTAAGCGTCATTCCCAGGTAACCAAGCTCATCGGTGTCCGCGGTCGTTATCAACTTAGGATCCATAGTCGAGGCCCCCACCTTAGGGACAATGAAAGGGTTTGTGTTGATTTCTTCAACTTCTTCCAGATTCTGAGCGAGGATATCCATCACGAAAGTAATCCTATATGCCGTGTTTGGATCGAGTGGTCCTATCTTCTGTTTTATAAACATGAAAAGGTCGCGATTGACATCATTCCCCGACAAACGCACCGTTCTTTCCGGAGTGCCGACAGGAAGGATCGCCGTATCTAATTCAAACATCACGGAGTCTTCGAAATCCAGCGGAAAATCTGCAAAACCACCTTCCCATCCTTGTAATCCCTCTTCGAAGTTATAGGTAGCCCTACCAGCTAATGGATCAACAAAAGGGTCATCCTGCTTTCTACAGCCCAAAGCAAGAATCACGACCAAACCAAGAATTAATTTTCTCATCTTTTCCTTATAAATCCCCTAATTTACAACTTCGTACCCCATAAGAATCCCATTTAACGCATTTACTTGACGATTTTCAAAATTCCAATTACATTAAATCCCAAACTCCAGAAAATTCCCAACTACCCAAATCTAAACCTAATTAGTTTTAGCACTGTCCTCATGGAATTTGTGTTTGCCAACGATCTGGTAACGCGTGACATGAAATTTCCCCTCAGTTATTCAAAAATATCCGGTGCTCCTGCATCTTCTGGGGCCATTTGAAGTCGCGGGTCTTTTCAAGCAGCTCCTGGACAATTTCAGGGTTTTCACTGGCTAAATTGGTAGACTCTCCAATATCGGAATCCAGATCATACAATTCTATCTGTCCTGATCCCTTATCATCCACATAATTGTAGAATTTTTGGCGGTCGGGAAGAATCAGCTTCCATTTTCCTGTCCGAACACCGTGCATCTCGTTTTGGCAGAAGTAGAAAAAATCTTCCCTTGCGCCTTTTTCACTCTGACCCAGAAGTAGTTCGGTCTGATCGATACCATCAATAATCCGATCCGAAGGCATTTCATATCCAGCTAGGTTGGCAAAGGTCGGCATGAAGTCCAATGTCGAAAAAATAGCATCGCTTACCCGTCCTGCAGGTACGTTACCCGGCCATCGCACGATTGAGGGAATCCGAAGTCCTCCCTCGTAGGTGGATCCTTTCCCCTCCCTCAATGGGCCGGATGAACCCCAGGCTATGTCCCCGTTGTGCTTCTCGCTAAGATTCTCTACCATGTTGTTCCATGGCCCATTATCAGGGTGAAAATGATGAGTGTGTTATCTGCCAGGCCAAGTTCTTCGATTGTATCGAGCACACGTCCGGTGTGGTAGTCCAGTTTCCTCCACACAATCTCCATACAGGCCGCCTTCAGATTTTCCCTTGAAATCCGGGGAGGCGTCTATAACAGAGTGCACCATAGTGTGGGCCAGGTACAGGAAAAATGGCTTATCCTTATTCTTTCGAAGGAATTCGATGCTTTTATCGGTATAGATCCGGGTAAGACTGGCCATATTGTCCGTGTTGTCGACTTCTTCGTTGTTCTCATGAAAGACCACACTGCCATCGTCGTTAGCTCCCTAGGTTCCGTAGTAATAATCGAAACCCTTGGCGTTTGGCATGCGCTCTATGATTGCCTTGCGGTTAGATACGTCCCATTTTCCAACACAGCCGGTTCGATATCCAGATTTTTGAAAGAGCTGCGCCATTGTTATTTCGCTGGCAGGCATTGACCACCCTCCACTACGAACGGGGTAACGACCCGTAAGTAATGCTGATCGGGATGGACCACAAACGATCTGGGCATAGAAGCTGGTGAAGCGGGTACCTTCCTTTGCCAGTTGGTCGATTCTGGGAGTCCGAATCGTCTCTGAACCATAAGACCAGAGATCCCCATAACCCTGGTCATCAGTGAATATAATGACAATATTAGGGGGTTGGGCCTTCTCTTTACCAGAATCCCTGGTGGTTTGGCAAGCGATAAGTATGATGGTGGCCATTAATAACAAGTTGAATCTCTTTGGCAACTGGGATCCGGTACGGTGCTTTCCAGGTTGTTTTACTGATTGGTGAGGTTGCGTCATTTGGTTTCTTGGTTGATCTTAAATAGTGATGAGGAGGGATAAATTAGACTTGAACGACCATTATTTCACATTTAAGTTAATTCTAATCATACATATTTCCGAGTTTGGAAAAACCTCCCTTCAGTTATTTGTGTATCTCCGTGAAAGAGAGCCCCCTGATTTACAACGTATTATCCACGCATAAGCATTTGCCCTATTTCTTCCAATGATTTTGATTTTGTTTCCGGCATAAATTTAATGACCACATAGATCTGGGGTATCAGAAAGAAAGCGAACAGATAAAATATGAGATCAATTGAAAAGACGTCCCGGATGATCGGGAAAAGTTGGTTTATTACAACACCGGTAAACCAGATCACACTCATGGATATGGCTACAGCCAGTCCACGTAGTCGAACTGGAAACACTTCGGAAGCAAAAACCAACTTGATAGGGCCCATAGCAAAAGAGTAGCTGAAGATGTAACCACAAATAGCCAAAACGATCGGGAATCCTTGAATATTTTGAGTCAGCATCAACCCAGAAGTCACCAGCGCTACAATGGCCCCGATGGTGCCTGCCAGCAAAAAAGGGCGCCGGCCTAGTTTGTCGACAAAAAATATTGCAAGGGAGCATCCGAAGAGATTGGTTAGAAACATGTAAATAAAACTGCCCAGGGAACCCCCCAAAGTAAAACCTGCGTTTTCAAGTATGGTGGGGCCATAATACACTATTGCCGTAATTCCACTTATCTCAGAGGCGAAACAGAAAAACATGGCGAGATATAATGCCTTTTTAAACGGCGACTTGAGAAGCTCAGAAATACCGTCATTAGTCTTTTTCATCTCTAAGTCCTGAAATTCCGTTAGCAATGTTTTTACTTCACTTTCAGAAGTGATTCCACTAAGGATCACCTTGGCCTGTCTTTTTCTGTTCTTGGACAAAAGCCATCTGGGTGATTCAGGAATCAAAGGAATTAGGGCAAAAAAGATGACCGCGAAGATCAATTCAGTCCCAAACATTGCCCGCCAACTTTCATCAACTATAATTTTGTTCATGAAAGCTGAGCTTAAACCCACATAACCAGACTCAAAATATTTTTGGGACAATGAGTTTTCAAAGACATAAACATTAGCAAAAGTGGCAGTGGCACCTCCAACTGTCATAGAAAACTGGATTAGGCTAACCATCATGCCTCTGATCCTTTTTGGTGTAATTTCGGCTATGTAAAGAGGGCAGACCATTGTTGTCATTCCAGTGCCAAATCCGCCGATGAATCGGGCGGTCCAAATGGAGGGAAATGTATTGAACACTACGCAGCTAATTACCGATATAATAATGAGTACGGCTCCAGAAAGTAATACCGGTTTTCGCCCGTAAATGTCACTGACTTTACCTGAAAGCAAGGTGCCTAAAGCGGTACCGATAAGTGCACTGCTAACAAACCAGCCTTCCTGTACCGCTGTTAGTTCAAATTGGGCCTTAAATAAGCTCAACGTGCCTGAAATAATGACCGCATCATAGCCAAATACAAAACCACCCAGCGCTGACACCGAACCTATAAAAATTATTCGAGCAAGTTTTTGATATGATAAGGTGAGGTATGGCATTGGTTCAACTTAATAATTCTTTGAGTAAGGGCAGTTAGGTCAACCTCTTCGAAGCTCCAGGCAATCAAATTCGGCCACCCCTCCCTCCACAAAAATGCCGAACGGAGTTTTGGACTTTTTGTAAATCCTGAAACTAGCGCAAACCTGGTCTGCCACGTAACATTCAATTCCACTGCCTTTTCTCAATACCTTAATGCTATATCTATGGTTATCGGGTAAATAAGGTAAGGTCCTATGAACAAGAGGATTGTTTTTCTCCTGGTTGAACTGCAATTCAGGGGTGGTCTTGGTTAACCAGGTTTCCCAATGAAAATCCTGATCCTGAGGCCATTTGTTGAGCACTACTTGCTCTCTCAGAGGATCAATGCTCAGGAAATAGCCACTCCTCATGTCCTCATCAGCTTCAATCAATAGGCCAGCTTTCGTTCCATCCGGTTTCACAGAAAGAATGGTTTCCATTAAAACATCTTCGACGTCCTGAACACTCATCAATCCATAGGCATATTCATTTTCTGCTTTGATTTTGATGATATTATCCTCCTCTTCCCATTGTCCCCATTTCTTTCCAGCAAATCTTAGAGGAATTGCCTGTGTGTAGCTTTCATATATTTCCGGTAACATTCTCATGGTCAGAGTGCCATCAGGGTTGGACACCAACTCTCTAGGAGAACCGAAGGTTCCGCCCCAACAGAAAGTCCCATTATCTGACTTATGCTGACGGAAAGGAATCCAGGCAAAAGTAACTCGCCGTATACCGTCAGAACTTGATTTAGCTGCATAAAACCGTCGGCCTTCAACGGTATCCAAACGTCGTCTCTCCCAGGGGCCATCCTGATTTTGGGAAACAAAATAGATCGTTTGCTGATCCTCTGAAAATCGTGAAACAACGTAATACCAATAATCTCCCAACTGAAAGATCTCCGGGCATTCAGGGCAAAAAGTCTGATGCTTTGGGAACCGTGAAGCTTCCGGTTTCTGCAATTGCCAACTTTCCAAATCGTTCGAAGTTGCAACGGCAATGCAACCTCTTGACCAGAAAGGTCCTTGATTGCTTCTGGCCACAATTAGCATTCGATAATAACCAATCTGCTCATCCCAATACACAAAGGGATCTCGCCAATCTCCCAGCTCGTAATGTTCCGGGTCAGCCTCTAGAATCGGATTGGTAGTGATTTTGTCCCAATTGATCAAATCAGAGCTCAATGCTTTGCAGATGTTTTGCTGGCCCTTTTTTGGGTCATAACCTGTATAAAAAAAATGGAATATACCGCCGCGTTCAATTACTGATCCGGTCCAACAACCCCTCTCGTCGGCGTCCCCTTCCTTCCCCAAACCAAAGCAATCAGGCATCTCGATCCAATTCAGTAAGTCGGCGGATTTGACATGCGCCATAGTTGTTAGGGATCGTTCAATAGGATCCCAGGCATCTTTGGGCGGTTTGAGGTAGAATACATGCCATTCCCCCCCATGGTAGAAAGGCATTGCATCCCCAACACAATCCCCACTCTCTGGTTTAAATCCGAACAATTTCATAGACTCGTTAATTAGGTGCTTTTTTGAGTATGTGCGATTCGGATCAAAGGGAATTGGCTCAATTTTTCGTTCCGCATAATGAGCCTGTGAAATTCCATTATTCAACAGCGGATTATGTTCCTTTTTTAATAAATGTTCTTCTGTTTATTTATGTCTTTCTAATATCAGAGGAAAATATATGAAGTAAACATCAGCGGCTGGCTTGATGTATCAAAAGGTAGCTTTATTTAGCGACCTTATTCAGTATCTATTTCCCAAATACGATTTTGTTTCGCCTCGAAATACCCCTGATTGGTCGGCTTGATTTTCCATATCGTTATCTCCTTTATGAGGGTACCAGCACCATATGTATAACCATATAAACCCTTATTCGCCTTATAGTCCATGAAAGCACCAACTACCGCCTGACGGTCATTGACAAAAACCTCGATTAAGTACTTATCAATAAAGATTCGAATTTCCAGGTCTTCACCCGAAGGCAGATCATCAACAGAGAAAGGGGCCTCAACGGTACCGACATGAATTGCCTTTGATGACGGATTAATGATTACCGGGAATCCTGATTTTTCAGCATCGGAAAAAAGATGGAATCCCAATCGTTTATTTGCGGCCTCTTCGCGTGATACAGTAGCTTTGATCTCGAAAGCATCCCCTTCCAGATCAGTAATCTTCACAGATGAATCACCCCCATTGTGGATCGGTTTCATTTTAACATCTACATCGTTAAAGGATTGTGCTTCATAGCGCTCAGACTCCAGTTCACGAAGAGGTGAAATCCTTAAGGTGCCATCGTCTGCCAGGCTAAGCTCCCTTGGGAGCGACTGGATGGATTTATCCTTGATGGTATCATTAAGTGTAACCAACCACGCCCACATGACTCTCCTGCCATCCGGGGTAAGCACACTCTCAGGCGCAAAGAAATCCCTATAGGTTGTATCAATGAATGATTGATCATCCCGTCGCCAGGTCATTCGTTCATGAATTTGAGGTACGAATTGTTCATTAGTAGCATCCCAGTCACCCAGATAGTATCGGCATCCGAAAGGATGACTGATGCACAGCATCATCCACTTGTTACCGATCTTGAAAAAATTAGGACAGGAGATATCTTCACCTATCGCTACGTCGGGTGAATCATATTTCAGGAAGTCGCCTACATAGACCCAATTTTTGAGATCTTTCGATTTGAATAAAGGAGGATTTTGCCCGCCGGAGATGGCATAGTAGGTATCACCAATGAGAAAACAATCCGGATCCCAATGATTCATATCCGGTTCCTTTCCATCTTTTGTCAGCACCTTCACCGGGTATGGCTTTTCCCAGGCAGATAATTTGTTATCTTTTGCAATTGCAATCTGATTTCTACCGGAATCTTGTCCGTGATAGATAGCTGCCGGTTTTCCTTCTTTTGTAATAAAACCAGTACCACTAAACATACCATGCCCTGTAAATGAAGGTTGAAGTTTGGTATTATGCCACTCCCAATGCAACATGTCGCGACTGGAGACATGAACGAAAGAGAAAGATTGCTTGTCCTTCCATGGGTGGCGTAGGATATAGTGTAAATGACAGGTGCCATCAAGAAAAAAAGCAGCATTTGGGTCACCTGGTGCGGAAGGTCCACCCGGGTGCATGAGATGATAGTGGAGATCGGAATCTTCATCCTCCATAGGCAAATCACTCTTACTTAAGGGTACATTTTCTTTGGTTTTACTTAAACCTGGCACCGATAGCCCTAATCCGGCTAATCCCAATCCGCCAGACATCATAAAATTTCTTCTGTTAATAAGTCCTTTTTTCATTGTTGAATGATTTATGTTCAAAGTATTAATTTTCAAAGACTAATTGCCTGATGATCGTTAACTGTTACCTGTAATACCCTAGCTCCTGTTCCCTCTTCAACCAGATCGACTGAAGATTGTCTTTTTAGCTTCAAACGCTTTTTTTAGATTGATTTGAATCGCAGCCTTAATGGCTTCCATGTGTTCGGTGGAACTCCTAAAAGTTCCAATGGCATTAAGTGCCTTCTCGCTTTTGATACTCATAATTTTTAATTTTAATGTTTATTAAATCATTTAACCAAATTCTAAAGTCTTTCATATTCATTCCTTCCGATTGACGGTAAACAGTTCTAAGGATGTTTAAAACTGGATCATCAAAGCCTATTTCAAGAGACTTAAAAGGTTTAGGTTCCAATCTTGTAGGCTCCGGCTTCATTGCCTCATTGACTACATTAATTAACTTTTGTCGGGTTATCTCAACATTGTCACGCTTCATCTTTTCAATCTGCTTGTCAAATTCCACCTCTGGAATAGATGCAACTTTCTTGAAGGTGGATGATTGTTTCCTGGTTATTCCGAGTTGTTCCACCCCGGTACAACTCGACCCCCTTTGCCCATGATTCCTAATGTCTCCTCGTTCCTGTCCTTCTTTGATTAATTCACCTGCTCTTCGCTCTGCTCTGAATTTAATCTCAGAGGCTTCATTGACTACATTGATACTTTGCTTTGCCTGGAGTGCAGCATATCTTAATGCTTCGGCCTGATCTGCTATTAATGCCAATTCATCTACTGAATTAGCTAATGAGATGGCCTCTCGTGCTTTGTTGAATTTCTCTAAATACATTTAGAGCTTCTTTTTTTTATAGATTACTTAAAAATCTGCACCATCAGATTTTAATGAAGATTCAATTGACTGAAAAATGTCATTGGAATATGTTTCTGATTTCAGTTTGATGTCATTCCAGACAGCGTTGTTATACTTCTTTGAGATTCCAGATTCACTATGCAATTCGGCAGTGGTGATTAACCCTAAAGCACACTTAAAGGGATTTGTTGGATCGGAATCACCATGGTTGAAATCGGATAGCTCAACCCTAAATCGATTGTCTTTAACCTGGACAGTGATTGCATAATCAATATTACCATCATAGCATCCATAAATAGTTTTACCAAATGAATAACTAAATAGCCCTTTCCCCACTATTACCCCACCTTCTCTGTCACTCATCTGAATGACATCTTTGGCTGAATTGTAAGTTTTACCGAACCATAAATTTATTTTTGTAAACAATTCATCTTTACTTGTATTATCTGCTTGAATTACTTTACTCAAAATAAAATTTTCTTGAGCATTGGCGAATGAGCACAATAAAATGAGGACTATTGATAATCTAATCATGAGATATAATTTAGAAAACAATCCAATTTAATAAATTGACAGCAAAAAAATAAGGCCACCGTTTAAAAAAGTTGCATCTATTAATAAACCTCTATTGGATAGACTGTTTGCTCACTAAAACAAAACACACCACCACAACGAGGATCATCTGGATTCTCTGGTGTGAAATTTCCATTGAGAGGCATGGCAACTATAGTCTTGCCTTCGTCCTCGATAAGCCTGTATGGTATCTCATAAAGTTCCATAACGGAAATGAATGCTTTACTCAAATGCACCTCTCCATCTACTAAGTCATAATATAATGGAAGCTCACCCTTTAGAAGATCAATGCCTTCAATACTTTCTAAAAATCTTAATCTCTGTTCGTCTGTCATAACTTAACTACTTAAAAAAACTGACCAATTAGGAGCAAAGGTGAAGGTGCCACCTAACTGATAATTTGTCTCGTCCTGATAATGATAATTATTAATATCAATTGCAATATGTGGTTCGCCTTTATGCTCTGTTAACCTATATGGAATTTCAAATAGCTCCATAACAGACCTTAATGATTCATCTAAAAAGATCTCATTATCAATACGATCATAGAATAACCTTAGACATCTCCGCTGCATCATCTCTGTTGCCTGGATCGTGATTAATAATTTTAGCTTCTTATCGTCTGTCATTTTCTTAACCTCATTATTTCTGCCTGCCTTTCCTCTGGACTCATCGATAAAAGAGTTTCAATGTCAGAAACATCGCGTACCTCCGTACGGCTTAGTTTAGGCAAAGAGAACTCCAAAAGGCGCAACACACAGTCAATTAAGTCTTTGCCCTTGAGTGCTTTAATCTCAATACATACTTCATCCCAGTTATCATCTAAGATAATCCTCACCCTCTCCCGGAGTAACTGAGTCTCTTTGTTAGGTTTATTCATCCTGGAGCTGGCCTTGCCTGCTGCGGATGCCGTTTGACTATTGAACCCCATCGTTAGATTTATGTTGATTTAACTCATCGCGTAACTCATAAAGACCATCCCAGGATTCAAATGGCTGGATGGTTCGCAAGTCCTCAACCGAAGAGGCAAAGCCATGCATCCTGAAGGTGAACTCGTCTATAATTTTTGTTTCCTCGAATAGTAGTACTCTTTCCACCGGAGTATTGATTTCATGCTTTTTCATTTTCTTAAATATTTAAGTGTGTTAATATTTACGCCAAAACCTTTTCTTGAATGTTGAAATATTGGAGCTTAACAAATCAGGCTTTCTTTGGAAGATATTACCATCACAGTAGAATGCTCCGGGCTCTTCGATATATTTTAAAATTGTTGGTGATATGCCCTTATATAGAATCTTGAATTGAGGTTCTATTTTTATAAGTCGCTGATTCTTAGAATGTTGCTTTAATTTACTAACTTTACCCCAGGAAACTTTGCATAATGCAGAAAGTGAACCAGTTGGACATTCAATTTGATATGAGCGTGTCTTTGTTCGCTCTCTTGAAGCCAACCGGTTAGCTTTCTGTAATACTTTAATTTTGGCACTTAATAATGTTGATTCAAATATTCTCTTTGATATGAGTTCGGATTCTTTTACTTGAAACGCCTGGAATGTTCTTGCTTCAATATCATTGAGAATATATCGCCAGCTTCTTAGATAGATCATCATCTCATCTACTCCAATTAGATTTTTTTTCGCTAGTCTGTCAACCGCTTTCTTAATTGTTCTTTTGTCCTTGTTTATCACTTTAGAAATACTTTGGAGTTTTGACTTTGGAAAGAAACCAACCTTGAATGTTGACTTCAAATAGGTAAGTATTCGGAAGTCCTCATGGATGGGAATAGCTGCAGGAACATTGTAATAAATCATGTTCCTTCCCTTAATAATGTCTTTATTAACTTTCATATTTTGCACACCTTCACTTAGGGCAGTTTTTTAGCCATTTATTTGAAAAAGATTTAGTATTTCGGTGCGCTCGCTCACTTCCTTTTTGAAGTTGATATTTATTCCTATATATTAGGGAACTCGTTTTTCATGGTTTGGTTTAAGTGTGATAAAAGTGTTGCCCTCCTGGGTGGCACTTTTTTTATGTGTTTTAGGTAACTGCGTGGTCGCTATATGAAATAATGCCTCCATAAGCCTCTAAATTGCCTTATTATGGAGTCCTCTCGAGACTTCACACTTATTTAAATAGGCTTGAATGTCTGCATCTCGATACAAGACTTTGGAGCCAATTCTTATTGGTTTGAGTTCGTCTTTCTTGTCGAGTTTCCAGAGAGTTACATGCGAGACTCCTAATAGCTCACAGGTTCTTTTGCGAGTGTGGTTCTTAGGTTTGTTTTGTAAGTCTTTGAGAATCGATTCTCTCAACAATTCGTTGTTTCTTTCGAGTGCTTCACCAAATAGATTCATCAAATCTGATCTTGGTATTAGCACAAAGTTTCCGGTTTCCATGTTCTGTAAATGATCCATGGATTGAAGTTAGAACCTATTAAATGGAGCGGAGGACAGGTTGAGTCTACGTGTCCGAATTAGGTAAATTATTTATTCTTATGAACTATTTTTTTTCTCCACCTACTCCAGGTGCGGTCAATAAGAATGTAGTCGGGATCATCCAAAAATTTTCTGAACGAGTTTTCTATTTCAATCTGAAAATTGCATTCATCCAATTCGCCGCTGACGAATGCTTCCAATTTCTCAGGATGCTTCTTAACATAATCATTGATAAAACCCTGAACATTGCTCTTTCCCATTTTCCTTTCCTTCCTCTTACCTGTCACCACATCTTGATGCTTCTGCTCTTTCTGTTTGAGTTCTGCGTGTTCTTTTTCTATCTGTTGAAGTCTTGGCACCATTAGCTTCCCAATTTTCTCTGCTATCTGAGCTTCTTTTGTACTGACTATCTCGAATAATTCTATTAAAAGTTCCTTATCTGTCTCTTTGGGTGATAAAGCGCTGAGAGCGATCACCAAATCAGTAACTTGTTTTTTTAACTCATTTACTTCTTTTTCCAGAGCCTGGTTTTCCAATATCATTGGACTTGATCGGTAACTACCCTCTGCTATGATTTGCTTGAGGTTATGCACCTCCTGCTTTAGCTGATGTATTTCTCTTTCTTTATTAGGTAATTCCTTGCTCATAATGCCTCGCTAAACATTGGATAACTCTTTGCTTTCTCTGCAAGTTTCTGTTGAGTGATATGGAGGTATTGAGAAAATACGGCTTTGTCAAAATGGCCTGTGATAGCCATTAGGGTTCGCTCTGGAATGTTTTGATCGATGCCATTGCTGATAAAGGAATACCTCCCAATATGGGTGCCTATATGCTTGTATTTTGGTTTGCTTTCAATAACATTATCCAAACTAATAGTCTTGCATAATTCCTTTATGACAATTCTTATATGGTTGTCTGAGGGTAGCTTCATTCCGTCAGGGTATTTGCTCCAAATCCTTTTTACTGTTTCGCTCATAGGAATTGCTACCTCTGCATTTGTCTTTTGCTGAGTCAATTCTATTATATCACCTTGTGGAGTTGTGGTGACATTCTCTGGACGAAGTTTATTCCAATCAGAATATCTCTGCCCGGTACTGCAAGCGATCAGAATCCAATCCCTTACCAATGCTTTGTTTTCAGAAAGGACTAAATTCTTCAATGACTTCTGTTCTTCAATGGATAGATATACACCACTATATTTACTTCCTTTTGATTCGTCTTGGTCTTTCTTGCTTCTCTTGTATTTCTTATAACCTGGGTTAACCTTGTAGTCATGCTCATCATCATCGTCAGCGGCTTTCAGCATCTTTCTAAGATTCCTTACATATTTCCATGCCGTTTGCTCATTGATTCCAGAGGAAACTAATTTTTTACCCTTATTATAACCCCTGGTGCCAGTAATTTTGTGCTCTCCTCTGAGCCATCTCTTAAAATCCTTTATCCAGGTCTCAGATACTTCACTAAACCTGATATGCTTATCATACCACATTAGGTTGTTATAAAGGCTTTTCCAATTCTTTACTGTCCCCTCGGAAACGGTATCGCTTTCCCTCTCAATAAAATCTGCAATAAATTCAGCAACGGTCATTTCTCTCTTCTGCGGTCTGGCCTCTGCTAAATCAGGAAACAAAATATTGGTTACTAATTCCTTGAGTCTGGCTGGCTCTCTCAACTCATTACCGGTATGGTGGTTATCAAATGCATCAGCGAAAGCTGCTTCAACTTTCTTCATCTCAGTGGTAGGCTTGAATCCTTTAGTCTTTGCCCTTTGCCCTGTACTGATTTGAAAGCGGCCTCCTCGAATGAACTTTGAATTGGCTCTAAATAATACCAATGATTCATCGGCCTTATTTTTGAAAACGAAACTCGGTTTGTAACTTGCCATCGTTAATTCTGTTTTAGTATAAGAGTTACCTCCAGAGTTACCTAATTTATTTGAAGAGTTACCTCCAGAGTTACCTAATTTATTTGAAGAGTTACCTCCAGAGTTACCTAATTTATTTAACTGATATTAATTACTATTAACACAAATATAGCCATAAAGTATCTAAATGAGTGATTTTACATTATTACATGATTGCTAATATTAACGAAATGAAGTCCGCTCGCGACCTCAAACAAAATAGCCCTTGTGAGGCAACCTTACAGGGGCTTAATTTTTTAAACACATCAGATGAAAAACCTTAACAAAGCCCTTGATATTGTCCTTATACCACGGTTGGTATTGTTAAAGGACATGAGTTTCCAGGAAGGATACCGGGAAGACCCATTATTTAATAGCGGTCAGTTCATTGCTTATTCGGAGAATTTACCTGAGTTACAACATCAAATTCCCAAACCTGAATTTCCGTCAGATCCTGAGCAAGTTGAATTGTTCAAATTTAAGTTTGGCGACGTAAACCCTGAATCCGGGTACTTCACTGATCTGCCTTCAGATCATTATGATGACAATCCCGATTTTAAAATCTTCAATACTTCCTACACCATCATCTGGTTGGTTCCGGCTGATGTAGACAGAACTGTTGCAAGTCTTGCAAAACGGGTGAGCGAAGGATTTACCGAAGAAGAAGCCATTGAAACCTACCTGGACCGTATGGTCGTTTATCCGGCTGATTCCATTAAAGATATTAATGATCCACGCATTGAACTTGGTTTCCGGTTTGTGGTGCAGGAAGAATTTTCTCAAAAAGTGAATGGCCTCTAACCTGTTAAGGCTCTAATCCAATCCAGAAACGGCATCCCACGTCTTTGTTGCCTACCAGACGATAGTTCCGGTGAATATATGCTTGTTATAGACCAATAGAGATTCCTTGTCTTCGTTTCACTATGCAAGGAATGACGAAAAAGGAGGAACACGTGATGATCAGACGTCATGACACGAATGCGTGACCAGCGAGGCAGGATTCAATCGAGCATGAGCTAAATGGTCTAATCTATTATCTATTATCTATTATCTTTTGTCTTTGTTCTTCAATTGGCCTCAACCAATCCCTAATTCGGCATTCTTACCCGTCACTCCTTTGAAATGATTCCATATATGATTCATATCAGCCTCATAGTCATCGGTCGGCTCGAAAGGCTCGGCTATTTCAACCTGCTTTTTCCTGAAATCAAATCCCACCATTACGATGGGAATCCCGGCTTTTTTCGCAATGTGATAAAACCCCGACCGAAACCGGTTCACTTTTCTCCGTGTGCCCTCGGGAGCCAGGGCAATGGCAAACCTTTCCTTTCCATTAAAAATCTCCACTACACTTTCCACCAGGTTGTTATTCTTGCTTCTATCAACAGGGTATCCACCCCATGCACGCATCAAGATACCCTGGGGAAATTTGAAAAGTTCCTTTTTACCAATGAACCCTACATATTCTATCTCAGCAATTGACCGGGCTGCTATCCCCACAAAAAAATCCCAGGTGCTTGTATGGGGTGCAATAATCATAACGAATTTTGGTACGTGGTGAGGCGACCGACCAGTCACTTCCCAGCCCGTTATCCTAAATAAGAATGCATAGAAATATCTTAGAATGGTCTTGAACATGCCGTAATATTAATCATAAGCAAATTAGGGGACTAAAGGATTAATTTGGTCTTAGTTCCAGAGATGAAGGCACAAAAAGATACCTAAGTATATGATTCCAGTCATAAATGCCATCAAATCAAAAATTTTTATTGCTTTTTTAAAACCTTTTACGGATTTTGGTATCCCAGCTCAGTTATTATGACACACTCATCCGAACCTTTATGAATAAAGTTGCAATATCCCGTAATGCTTAATGTTTGCCACGTTTT
>JAQCLE010000179.1 GCA_027592755.1 Bacteroidota bacterium
CTTTTCCACCTTACAGATCACACCTTACAGAAATGACATGATAACAATTGGATAACATGACCAAAGGTCATGTTATTTCCATTGTGTGATCACTAATCTAATGGGTTTTGAATGCTAATCAAATGTTGGGTATTGTCCCATATAACAAAACTCAATAGCCAAAAATGGACTGATCTGGGCATTATTGATCTCTATATGAGAAACTTATCATCCAACAAAAAACAACGCAATCATGGGATGTTAAATGGCTTCTCAGAGACCATTAGCTTTTAGTCATTACATTTCATTTTTTTAAAATCAACTAACTCCATACCTTTACAAGGCATCAAGAGTCCTATTGGACACCAACCGAGAGTACGTTCTACGGTGGTAAAACGATGCGGATGTTCCATCAAAAAAAACGTATTTATGAAAAAGCATCACAAGAAAAAGCAGCACAAGAAGTCCTCGAAGAAAGAGGAATCGACTCAGCCATTGATGATCAATTCACAAGAAGTAAGTCAAGAGCAGATGGATCAGGAGATGGAACAAATGTCTCACAACCAATCGGTAATGTTGCGGAGGGCAAAGAAGAATGATGAAAGTGAAGCTCCTTCTTCAGAAACTGGATGGACATCAAAAGCATTCGTGATAAAAGGCAATACTCCCAGCACTGGTCGTAAGATTAAGTGACTCCAGTGTCACCATTATAGTAGTAGGTTTCAATCCCTATAAAATCTTTCATTTTATTCAAGCTGCTGATTGACTACCATAATCAGCATATCGGATTTTGAAGTAGTTGAAGAGCAGGTCTGTTTTTTCACTAATGTCTTGCTCGGCATAGGTGGGGTAAGGCAGTTGTTGTCAAAACCTGATCTATATCGAGGTGTCAGGGACAAGTATAGAGGCAACCTAATTACTGTCTATGCGGCAACCGTCATAAAGGTGGCATGACTTCTATCCAGGCTTTATTTTGGAACCACAGGAAGCCTGCAAGGGATGCAAAAAGGGAAAGTACAAGGGGAACATGTCCTCAAGGCGATTACCAAAGCTCCTGCAGGTGGCGGATGAACCCGTAGTAGTGCTGAAGCTTCTATAATGGGAGTGGAGCGAAGGGGTTCACATGAGTATTCTGATTATTTTGCCAACCACACTTGTGGGATGAGCTTAAGAAAAGAGTATTTGTGAAGAGCCGTGTGAGTCGAGAGGTTCATGCACGGTTCTGAGAGAAGTTAGGGGTGAAATTCCCCTAGCTTACTCGACTGGCTGTCAGGCTTTTTATTTCAATTCGCCTACAAATTTAGTTTCAAGAAACTTTTGTTTCCATTCTCCATTTTCGTAAACTCCTACTATGAAATCGTAAGTCAACTTATCTATATATTTCCACATTTCTGTAACAAACGTTCCTCCATAGTCATATTTATAGATTATATCTTTACCATTTTTCTCTACAGTTCCTTCTGTTATATTTCCAAAAACGTCAAATTCCCAAAATCGAATTTTTTTTACGTTCACATCATATTGTCTGATTCCGTGATTTCTTAAGCCAAATTGAGTCTGTTCCATATTGGTGAAACCTTTTGAGTCTACTTTTACTATTTTGTCTTGCAAAGAGAATTCCAAGCTGATTTCTTGCTTGAATAAAGTTTCGTCACCCCATTTTCCTTCTGCGTTCCAAATATAATTTTCTAACGGTTTGAAAATTGACAATGGATTTTCTTGCGCAAATAATCCCATTGGAATTAAAAAAAATAGCACGATTAGTTTTTTCATAATTTCTCTCGATAGTTTGTTATAGCTTGCAGCCAACAATTGGCCATAGTCAGGATTGTTGACTATATCTGCCTTGTATGTCATGGTAAATCTAATGGATTTCTTATGGCATCGAAAGGATTCATTGCCCACCTAGTGCTTTCATCTGTTACTCCTAAAAGTCGTCCACTTACTGGATAAGTTCAGGCCCTCAGTAGTGTAAAATGGGCTGAGCGGCTACATTTGCACCTTCATTTTTGATGATCGATTGATGAGTATTGAACAACGGTTGCAGGAGGAAGTTTCACAGGCATTTAATCAACTTTTTGATTTTAAGCTGAAACCAGAGGAAGTGGCCATTCAGCCAACACGAAAGGAATTTGAAGGTTCGCACACCTTTGTGACCTTTCAATACCTGAAGATTACAAAAAAAAGCCCTGAACAATCAGGACAGGCGATAGGGGAATACCTCCGCCAGCATTCTGATATCGTTCAGGATTTCAATGTGGTAAAAGGATTCCTCAACCTGGTGATCGCTGATAACGTGTGGCTTTCCAGTCTCAACGATCTTCGAAAGAATGAAAACTATGGTCAGCTACCCGCCAATGGACAGAAGGTTATGGTGGAGTACTCGTCTCCCAATACCAATAAGCCCCTGCATCTCGGGCACCTGAGGAATAATTTCATAGGGTATTCAGTCTCCGAAATACTCAAAGCCAATGGGTATGAAGTGATGAAGGTTCAAATAGTCAACGACCGGGGCATTCACATTTGTAAGTCGATGGTGGCCTATGAAAAATTTGGTGATGGTGAAACACCTGAATCTTCGAACACGAAAGGAGACCACCTCATTGGTAAATACTATGTGAAGTTTGATCAGGAGTATAAGAAGGAAATTCAGGCCCTTGTTGCAGCTGGGAAAGATTCGGAAACGGCTGAAAAAACCGCACCAATTCTCCTGGAAGCTCAGGATACTTTGCAAAAATGGGAGAGGAGAGACCAGAAAACGGTCGATCTCTGGAAAAAAATGAATGGTTGGGTTTACAAAGGCTTTGACGACACTTACCATAAAATGGGAGTGGATTTCGATAAGTACTACTATGAATCCGACACCTACCTGCTTGGAAAGGACATTGTTGATCAAGGTCTGTCAAGCAAAGTACTTTATCGGAATGATGATGGATCGGTTTGGATCGATCTGGAAGAAGATGGACTGGATAAAAAGTTGTTGTTGCGTTCGGATGGCACTTCTGTTTATATGACCCAGGATCTGGGTACGGCCGATATGCGTCATCAGGATTATCCTTTTGATAAATGTATTTATGTAGTGGGGAATGAACAAGATTATCACTTCAAGGTACTTTTCCTCATTTTGAAGAAGTTAGGTAAAGATTTCGCCGATGGTCTTCATCACTTATCCTATGGCATGGTTGATCTTCCATCTGGAAAGATGAAGTCCCGTGAAGGTACTGTTGTCGATGCAGATGAATTGATTGCCGATATGTTGGAGACAGCGACAGCCAAAACAAAAGAGCTTGGCAAAATTGAAGGTTTTACAACGAAGCAGGCAACAGCACTCTACGAAGTGTTGGGATTGGGTGCGTTGAAGTATTTCCTACTGAAAGTTGATCCCAAAAAGCGGATGCTGTTTAACCCAAGCGAATCGATAGAATTCCAGGGAAACACAGGTCCTTTTATTCAATATACCCATGCAAGAATTGCTGCTATTTTAAGAAGGGCCAAAGAATTGAATGTAGTTGAAGACTTTAATGCTGAAAGTATCTCGCTTCAGTCACCTGAACGAGAACTAATAAGATTATTGTCAGAATATCCATTAAAAGTTAGGGAGGCAGGCGAAAACTATTCACCATCTGTAATTGCTCAATATGTATATGATCTTGCCAAAGAATACAATCGTTTTTATGCTGAACTATCAATTTTCGGTGAGGAAGATCAGAACATTGTCAGTTTCCGTGTGGCGCTTTCCGGAGCGGTAACTCAGGTAATAAAAAAAGGAATGACTTTATTGGGGATAATAGTGCCCGAGAGGATGTAGCAATAATTTGAACAAAACAAATCACAACTATCCGAAAGTCTAATTTCAAAAAACGGATAAAATAGCGGAAAAAGTTCAAACCTTTGAGGTCTC
>JAQCLE010000180.1 GCA_027592755.1 Bacteroidota bacterium
CAAAGGTTTGAACTTTTTCCGCTATTTTATCCGTTTTTTGAAATTAGACTTTCGGATAGTTGTGAAATATTTTAATTTACAACAACAACAACATGGAAAAGTTATTCAAATTATTCACACTGAGCCTGTTTGCAGCGCTTCTGATCTTTGTCGGATGCGGGGGCGGTGACGACGACGATGATACCACTCCCGAAACCCCGGAGGAAATTTCTGCAGGAAAATTGGTAGCTCCCTGGACAGCATTATCAAGCGTCAAACTGGATGGTGTTGACATTGCTGGATGGGAGAATTTCTCAATTACAATTACTGGTAATGCTGATGGAGGGGCTTATAGTACTACAGGTGCAGCGGATGCATCTGTGTGGCCGAGTAGTGGAAACTGGACATTTGTACCAGATTCCAATGGACTGAAAGTATCAAGAAGTGATGGTATTGAGATAAGCATTACAACTTCTGCCACGACATTATCTTTGACATTTGATATTGTTGAAGGAAGAACCCAGGGAATTACAGGTACCTGGGTTTTTGTGATATCGAGGTAATAAGATTTAAAAAAAAACCATATTGAAGAAGGCTGTCGAAATTTTGGCAGCCTTTTTTGTTAAAGCCTCATATGAAATTTTTTGTTGTTATTTGGTTTTTGGAGCTGTTAACAGTTGGCATACAATCATTTGGACAGGAGAAAAACTTTGTGATTGAAAATGAGAAAGACTGCTCATCACTGTCGGACATATTCATTTCTAAACAGGCAGCTCTAAATGAAATTGAATCAAAGGAGTTCAGAGACTCTCAAAATTTCAGGATTAACAGGAAAAAAGGGGTTAGGGCGGGTAATTATTATTCATGTGATCATGCTACCGGTTTTCTCAAGTTGTTCTTAGATGAGGACACTCTGATTTTTATTAAAGTCCCCAAACATGTATGGGACGGACTTATTCAATCTAATGATCCAGATGGATTTGTGGAATCAGAGATTTTGAATCAATATTTTGAAATTGAATAACAGTCTGGTTTAATACGCTCTAACGGTAATCCCCCTCATGTAGTTGATGAATGATTGGTTGACGACCTTATTGCCCCCTTTTGTTGGATAATCACCAGTGAAATACCAATCTCCCGTATGATTGGGACATGCCTTATGGAGATTCCCAACAGTTTGGTATACTACCTGTAAATCACACTTCATATCTTTTGGACGAACAATTTCACCTATTTTCCTTGAGATTTCTTCATAAGGAAATGGCTTGTAGATCTCTTTCACATAATTAGGAGCGTTATCTTTACCTTCTGAGGCTGCACACTTGTCGTACACCTCATCGATTATGTGCTCCTGGCCAGTTTCTTCCAAAAGTGAAAGCGCAGCTCTGAAGGCCACGAATTCCATCATCCGGGACATGTCAATTCCATAACAGTCCGGATATCTTATTTGGGGTGCTGAAGAAACAATTACTATTTTTTTAGGTTCAAGTCGGTTGAGCGTTTGGAGGATACTCTTTTCAAGTGTTGTTCCCCGAACAATCGAGTCATCGATAACCACTATCGTATCCTTATTTTTCCTTATTACCTCATACGTCGTATCGTATACATTAGAAACCATTTCATCCCTATGATCATCGTCTGTTATGAAAGTTCTTAGTTTAGCATCTTTGATGACTAACTTTTCAACTCTTAGTCTGAAAGAAAGTAATTCATCCAATGAATCGACTGAAGGTTTTCCTTCAATAATTACCTCTTTTCTTTTCTTAATTAAATAATCTTCCAGTCCACCCATCAGACCAAGAAATGCTGTTTCAGCTGAGTTCGGGATATAGGAGAAAACTGTGTTTTTTAGATCGAAATTACAAGCTTTAATAACCTGCGGGAGTAAGAGGCTGCCAAGGGTTCTTCTTTCCTGGTAGATATCCGGATCGGAAGGTCTTGAGAAATAAATTCTTTCAAAACTGCATGATTTCTTTGGAAGCGATTCAATAAATCTTTTCTCAGAGTAATTCCCATACTTATCAATAATTAACGCATGCGCAGGTTTTATTTCCTTAATCTGATTGTAGTCAACATCAAACGCTGTTTTTATGGCTGGTTTTTCAGAAGCCACAACGACAACCTCGTCATCGGCATAGTAGTACGCTGGTCTTATTCCTGCTGGGTCACGAGCGACAAATGAAGCACCATACCCGATTAGCCCGGCCATCGCATATCCCCCATCAAAATCTTTACAAGCTTTTTGAAGTACTTTTTGAAGATCCAATTGATCTTCAATGATTTCAGTAATCTCTCGATTTGAATATTTGTCCTTGTATTCGTTGAAAATGATTTGATTTTCTTCATCAAGGAAATGGCCGATTTTTTCCATTACGGTTACGGTATCCGTTTTTTCCCGGGGATTTTGACCGATATCAACCAGGATGTTAAAAAGCTCATCGACATTTGTGAGATTGAAATTTCCCGCAACTACAAGATTTCGGCTGCGCCAATTATTTTGGCGTGACATGGGATGACATTTATCAATACTATTTTTACCATGGGTGCCATATCGCAAATGCCCTAGCCAGACTTCACCGGTAAATTCGCAGTTCTTTTTTAGCCATTCAGAATCATAAAATAAGTCCCCCCCATCACGGAGTGCTTTCCTGTATTTCTTGCTTATTTTCTCAAAAATATCTTTGATAGCCATCGGTTCAACCGAACGCATACGGCTGAAGAATTTATATCCTGATTCTATGTCTAATTTGATATTTGCAACCCCAGCGCCATCTTGACCTCGATTATGCTGTTTTTCCATTAGAATATACAGCTTTTTCATCCCATAGGTAGGAGAACCGTATTTTTCTGTGTAGAAAGAGAGGGGTTTTCTAAGGCGAATCAGCGCAATGCCACATTCGTGTTTGATGGGTTCACTCATCTACGTTGCAGGATTATTAAACAAAGCTAAGTTGATAAAATGGTAAGTGCAATACACTTCAATTTTTTACCAATCTATTAACCCTCAAAACCTGGAAAGGTTTTAGAATATTTATAATTAATCAATTCGACATTTTATAGGTCCATATTGGTTTTGATGTTCGATTAGCTACATCTTCTGTAACACTTCCAAGAAGAAAATGTCCTAATCCCTTTCTTCCGTGTGTAGCCATAGCAATTAAATCGGCATCAATGTCCTCAGCAAAATGTCGGATTCCAATTTCCTCTTGCTCATCATTGTAGATATTGATAGTGGTATGTTTTAGCGAATTATCTTTTACAAATTCCTCCATTTTGCGCCTATCGTATCTCGTCGGGGCAAAGTAAGCTGGTGTATTTACCTTAAGAAGATGGAGATTTGCATCAAAAAAATCCTGCAATGTCAAAAGATGTTTAGCCAAATTGTCATCGGATTCTAGAAAGCTTGAAGCAAAAACGATGTCTTTAATATCATTAAGTTTTATTTTGGAGTGCAGTACCATTACTGGGACTTGGCTATTCCGAACCACTTTTTCCGCATTCGATCCTAGCAAAACTTCAGCCGCTCCAGTTGAACCTCGAGAGCCCATTATGATAAGATCCGCCGGATTATTCGCCATTTCATCTTCAATTTGATGGAATGGATTTCCGAAAGTAATTTTGAAATCTACTTTAAGATCTTTAAAATCTTTTCCAGAGATGAGTGTCTCCATTTTATGCTTTGTAGCCTCCATCAATTTCATGATATAGATATTTTCCATTGGATCATGATTTGAAATAACTCCCATAGAGTTAAATGAAGATCCGGTAGGATATTCGATAATATTAACCCGAAAAATTCACTAAACAGTTAGGGAGAAGGCATAAAAACAGGCATAAATTGCTTATATTGA
>JAQCLE010000065.1 GCA_027592755.1 Bacteroidota bacterium
GTTTATTTGTTCAAAATATTTATTTATTAAGTGCCTATTTCAATAAATAATTATAACACAAAGTTCTGGTGATATAGGGTTTTACCAAATTGGGTTGTCATTATTTATATCACTAATTTTAGGCTTTCTCTGGCTTTGGGAATTATTTAACATTCATCAAAATAAACGATCAGAAATGCACCTTTTTCATGAAATGATGTTCTTTGGGTCATTCGTAATATTGCTATTTGCGATTTTGACATTGGTTTTATATAAAATCAAATATTGGGGTCAAAAAGAACTCCGCGATAAATATAATTTTGCCAGCAAATACGAAATAAAGTATCATCAAACCATGCATATCCTCATTGCTGTTGCAATAGGAATGCATCTGAATTCGCTGAAACCCGAATTGATCCATGATGGGGGTATCGTCCATGAAGATGGTTTCATTCTATTCTTTATTCGACTCGCAATCACAATAATTGCTGGAACAATTTATGGGTATATTGCAAGCCTGATTTTGAAATTTTATTATCCTACAAGACTATCACGGAAATTAAAGAGATTACGTTATACCCCGCGGATTAACCCAAAAACGGGAAATAAAATGCAGTTGCTTAGCGAAGATGAGGAAGACGTATACCTTGATGAAGGTCAGCGTGCAGAAGAAGATGCGTTTTCAATTGACTACGACGTTTGGATAGACCAGGCAACTGGGGATACAACAGTTGAAAAATATTCGGGGCATCTCACCGCTTTAAAATGCGACCGCTGCAATTTCATGACGTTAAAGATGGAACGGGAAGAACTGATAAAAGAATCTACCGAATTTGAGGAAGGTGAACTTATTCAGCACTACAAATGCACCTATTGCAACAGGATTAAAAGACAATCCAAAACGATCGCCAAAATAGGCACATCTGTTAAAGTCCCAGATCGCCCTCAATTTGTGAACCCTTTATCAGACCATTCGGTAGAAGCAGTAAAAATAGAGATCCATGGTAGTAATGGAAAAGTTAAAGATTACCAGTTCCAAAATACCCATGAAGCAAGTAAATTGCTTGAGGAGTTTGATTTCAACAAAGTTGACGATTGAATTCCAGGACAATTTTAATTGAATACAATCTATAACAGTTCATTTGCCAGATTTGCTAATTCAGATCTCTCCCCTTTTTCAAGTGTAACGTGGGCATACAATTCATGATCCTGAAGGCGATCTATCAGGTAGGATAGACCATTACTTTGTGAATCAAGATAAGGCGTGTCAATCTGATAGATATCCCCGGTAAATACAATTTTTGTGTTTTCGCCAGCCCTGGTAATGATTGTCTTCACTTCATGAGGGGTCAGATTTTGAGCCTCATCAACGATGAAAAATATATTGGAAAGACTACGGCCTCTGATGTATGCAAGGGGCTGAATCATCAGTTTTTCCTGATTCAGCATTTCCGTTATTCGAATAAAATCCTTATCAGTCTCTTGGAATTGGTTTTGTATGAACTTAAGGTTATCAGAAAGAGGTTCCATGTAAGGATTTAGCTTGGATTTGATATCACCGGGAAGGTACCCTATATCTTTGTTGCTTAGTGGCACGATTGGCCTGGCAAGATAAATCTGTTTGTAATCCCTTCGCTGCTCAAGTGCCCCAGCAAGTGCCAACAATGTTTTCCCCGTCCCTGCAACACCATTAATGGTTACAAGTTTGACATTAGGATTAAGAATGGCATGTATCGCGAAAGTTTGCTCCGCATTTCTCGGTTTAATGCCATAAATTGATCGTTTTTCAACTTTTTCAATTAACTGAGCTGCTGAATTCTCATACGCCAGAATGGAGTTTTTATCACTTTTCAGAATATAAAAGCCATTCATATTGGTCTTTTTCTTTTTTAGAATTTTTCTTCGATCAATTTGGCTGACTTTATATAGCTCATTGATAGCCTCAGAAGGAACATCCTCAACAACCGTCCAGCCTGTATAGAGTGAGTTGATGTTCTTAATTTTTCCGGTTTCGTAATCCTCTGCGGCAAGGTTTAGCGACTTGGCTTTGAGCCTCAGGTTAATATCCTTGCTCACTAAAATAACATTCCTGTCCTTTTCTTGTTCCTTTAAAGCAAGTGCGGCATTCAGAATTTTATGGTCGGGTTTGTCATCATCAAATATTTTCTCTGCATCAATGGTAGATGAGGAATTCATAATCACCTTAAAACTCCCCCTGGTTTTTCCATTAAGTGGAATCCACTCACTTAGCATATGGCCATGAGCTAGTTTATCGATTAACCGGATGAACTCCCGGGACTCAAAGTTTTTGATGTCATTCCCTTTTTTGAAATTATCCAACTCTTCAAGAACAGTAATTGGAATACCAATATCATGCTCCTGAAAATTCATAATCGAATCGTGAGAATAGAGAATAACCGAGGTGTCTAAAACGAATATCTTAGAATCCTTCGTTGATTTAGCCATTAAGGAAAAGATTAAAACCTGATAAAAATGATAGCAAAATTTGAGGAAATTGCCTGCCCCCCATTAGAATTTCAAATTTGAATTAGCAATACTTGTTTCAGGCCGAATGAGGCAAAGTTACTTGTTAAACCATCAAATTCTGATGAACTCTATTTAAATATTCTCAAGTTCAAATAAATCTTCTTTCTCTTTAGGAATAATGCGGAGCACATCAGCTAATACCAGTTGAATCAGTGTCTGAGAAGCCTGAAATTTGTTAAGTGAGGCTATTTCTCTAAATTCTTTGAGGGTTATCCGGTTATGTTTATCAAGATATTTCATTAAAATACCCTCTTTATCACCATAAGTGAACTTCACATTTTTCGATGGGTTTTTTCGCCGTAAAATTTGGGTCATTTCACGGCTGGCCTTCAATGTCTTGTCATTTACTCTTACGTATGCCTTCCCATATTTATCAATTGACTGGTCTTTCGCATAAAGTGGTTTCTTCTTTGCCGATTTAACCGCATAATATAGTATTGACTTTTCATCACTCACCGGAATAATAAGGTTTTCATATTTTACGGCAGGAACACAAAGTTCACGGATGGCCTTCTTAAGAGCATAGTCATGTTCTTCAGGGTATCGCAGACCTGGGATTTTGCCGTTGTCATCAACTCCAACCAACAAGCAACCACCGCTGGTATTTGCAAAAGCTACCATTTCACGAACTACTTTTTCAGGGTAGTTTATCTTTCTCTTGAACTCGAGGTGTTGACCTTCGCCTTCAGCAACAAGATCTCTTACATCCCTGATATTCATACTATTTCAGATCAAAATCTTTCATCTTCTTCTCCTTCAAATTTGTCCATCGTTAACATGCTACTAAGCAAATCCTTGAACTGCATACCTGTAACCAACTGATGTTTGCTTAGCATGCTGAATTCTGCTAATCCATGAAGGGCAAATTCCATCATAAAAATTTTAGTTTCCTTATCCAGGTTCTTTTGATACTTGTCCACGAGATCAGAAAGTCCTGGCACCTCTTTTAAAATCTTGAAATACTCAGAATTGGGAGCGTCGTTAACAAGGTCAACCATGTTACTATCACCAAACCAATCAACAATTCGCTTAAAAGGGTTTGGCTTCTCTTTCTGCTTCCGAAAATCATCCGGGTTGGGGAAATAATCAACGAAAAGTGTCCGAATGGCTTTACCAACCAGGTTGTTGGCAACTATCCCTGGACCCTCCTGTTCACCCTCGTACACCAGTTCAACTTTTCCAGTGATCGCGGGTAAAACCCCGACGAAGTCACCGATCCTTATATGTGTCTCCTTTTCATTGTTAATGAGACTTCTTCGCTCTGCGGCGCTCATTAGGTTTTCATAAGCCGAAATAGTGAGTCTGGCTGAAACACCACTTTTCGCATCGACCAATTCACTGGTTCTGGCTTCTATCGCTATTTGTTCAATTAGATCACGACTCAATTCAAATTCATGAATCTTTTCCTTTTGTTCATTTTTAATCTTCGCCTCTTGTGTGGTAATCTTCTTTCCGGTTTCAATAGATTTGGGATAGTGGGTGATGATCTGGCTATCTATCCGGTCTTTTAAAGGAGTAACAATGCTCCCTCGATTGGTATAGTCTTCCGGGTTAGCTGTAAATACAAATTGGATATCAAGTGGCAAGCGTAACTTGAAACCCCTGATTTGGATGTCTCCTTCCTGTAAAATATTAAAAAGTGCCACCTGGATTCTAGCCTGTAAATCCGGGAGTTCATTAATCACAAATATTCCCCTGTGTGATCTCGGAATCAAACCATAATGGATGACTCTCTCATCAGAATACGGCAGCTTGAGCGATGCCGCCTTGATTGGGTCTACATCCCCAATCAGGTCCGCTATGGAGACATCGGGAGTAGCCAGCTTTTCGGTATATCTATTGTCGCGATGTAACCAGCTCACGGGCGTGGCATCGCCATGGTGCTTGATCTGTTCAATGCCGTACCTTGAAACAGGATTAAGTGGATCATCATTTAGTTCAGAACCTTCAATAACAGGAATATACTCATCAAGGAGTTCAACCATCAGCCTGGCAATTCGGGTTTTTGCCTGACCCCTGAGCCCAAGTAGATTGATATTGTGTTGAGACAAAATGGCCCTCTCAATATCAGGGATCACTGTATCTTCATATCCCCAAATTCCTTTGAATACTTCTTTTTTTTCTTTGAGAGATTTTATAAGGTTAGCTCTCAATTCATCTTTAATAGACCTAACCTGGTAACCTGTTGATTTCAGCTCGCCAAGTGTCTTGATGTAAAGCCGTTTCTCTGCCGTAACTTCGTAGAAATTCATGTGAATGATTGTTCAATCTTTAAGTCTGTTCCCTAAAAAGATTTCCTCCTGTTATGCTTGAAATCTTCAAAAACAAGATTTCCTAAACCCTGGAGGGTACTGTAATAAGCATTGCCCATATTCACTTTTGTAAACTCCTTAACAAACTCTTTTAAATAAGGATCAGAGGCTATCATAAAAGTTGTGATCGGGATATTCAATTTCTTGCATTGTGCAGCAAGAGTTAATGTTTTGTTCAGAATCTTACTATCAAGCCCGAAGGCATTTTTGTAGTATTTGATGCCAACCTTCATGCATGTAGGTTTTCCATCGGTGATCATGAAAATTTGTTTGTTGCGATTTTTTCTTCGCCGCAGGATATCCATGGCCAGTTCCAATCCAGCCACAGTATTGGTATGATATGGACCAACCTGCAAATAAGGAAGATCCTTCATTTTTATCTGCCAGGCATCATTACCAAAAACTATAATATCAAGCGTATCTTTTTTGTATTTGCGAGTGATTAATTCACCAAGTGCCATAGCCACTTTTTTAGCCGGAGTGATCCGGTCTTCACCATAAAGAATCATTGAATGGCTAATATCAATCATGAGAACTGTGGAGGTCTGTGATTTGTATTCTGACTCAACGATTTCGAGATCGTCTTCCGTAAGCATGAATTCCGAAAACCCATGATTAATGTGAGCATTTCTGATAGAATCGGTGACAGAAATATTTTCTATACTATCTCCAAATTCATATTGTCTTCTATCCGAACTTATTTCATCCCCTTGCCCACTATGACCTGTTTGATGTTCACCTTTCCCGCCTTTTTTAAGCTTTCCAAAAATTTCCTCCAGTGCATTTTTACGAATTGATTGTTCACTCTTGGCTGTTAACACTATTTTTCCAGATTTACCTTCTTCAGTCAGGTATCCCTCTGATTTAAGCTCGTCAATAAAGTCACCAATGCCATACACTTCATTGGTCAAATTGTATCTCTTATCAAGATTTGTAAGCCATGCTAAGGCTTCTGCAACGTCACCTGACGTGATGACCATCAATTGCAAAAAGATATTTAACAAATTGTCAAACGCATTTTGCCCGGTAGTTTTTTCTGGGATATATTCTGTAAATCGATTACCTATCATAATTGTATTATTCCATCATCATACTCATAACTCAACTTAAAAATTACGATTTACATTATCAATTATATTGGCCGATAATTTATCAGCAACTTAAGGATTTTTTTATTCTATAGGTTCTCGAAGACTAAAGCTTCATTTTGAGAACTGCTCCGAACTTTTATACTATTCTTGTTTTCTTTTCGGCATTGTCCTAAAGACGTAATCCCACAGTGGCGTTGATACACCAAATGCCCTCTCATGGTCTTTGTAGTGATGGATTCCATGATTTATCCACAAAACTTTTAGAAAGTTTTTCGGTGGTTGATACGCATGAACGGCATAGTGAACAAATAAGTACAAGGCATAACCAACCAGAAATCCGGGAAGGAATCCAAATACGGCACTGCCCATCAATGCATTAAAAATGAAGTACAAAATCAAAGAAATTGGCAGACTCAAAACCGGAGGCATGGCCAGACGCTCTTTGTCTTTCGGATAATCATGATGAATGCCATGAACCTTGTATTGGATTTCCACTCTTCTGATAGTGTTAGTCTCCATGTGGAAGACATACCGATGAACAGCGTATTCAATGAGTGAAAACACCAGCCAGCCCATTAAAAACATTTCAATAAGGGTTGATATGGCCAAAAACTCTCTTGAATAGCCCCAGAATAAAAGGCCTCCCGAAATAATGAAAAATAAAGTAATGGGTACTACCGTACGTGTTCGAGTGATCTTTTCGAGAAATGGATTATCGAAAAGCCGGCCTGTTGCGCTACTTGGTTTATCTAGTTTCATAGCTGTTGTTGACATCTCAAATCAATTTTTTGACCGTTCAAATTTAGAGTAATTTGTTAAAATGGGAGTTACGATTAAAGAATTAAACATCAATCATTCCAGCCTTCAAAGCAAGTGTCTTTTCATAGACTTCTTCATACATCGGTAAAATCCTGTGCACATCAAAATCATTGGCCCTTTTTAGAGCTCCTGCCTTAAAGGCGGGTAGATTTTCATCCTTAAGAACGTGTAGTGCTTTTTGCGCCATATCTTCAACAGCGCCGATCTCACAAACATATCCGGACTGTCCATTAACATTCAATTCAGGAATGCCTCCCGCATTTGATGAAATAACTGGTACCTGACAGGCCATTGCTTCAAGTGCTGCTAATCCGAAACTCTCCTTTTCTGATGGCATTAAAAAGAGATCTGAAACAGAAAGAACTTCCTCAACGGCTTCCAGTTTTCCAAGAAACCGAACGTCTTTGCAATGTTTACTTTCACGGCATAAACCTTCGATTTTAGTCCTCTCAGGGCCATCACCAACCAAAAGAAGCTTGCAACTTATCAACTCATTAACTATCTCGAAAACTTTTAATACGTCCTCCACGCGTTTTACTTTTCTAAAATTGGAAGTATGTACAATCAACTTTTCATTATTGGGACAAATCGCTTTCTTGAAATGATCCATGCTCTTCTTTGCAAAGCGCTCAAGGTCGATGAAATTAGGAATTACAGTTATGTCTTTTTTAATATCAAAATGTCGGTAAGTATCTTTTTTAAGATCTTCAGAAACGGCAGTAATTGAATCCGATTGATTGATGGAAAAAGTGACAACAGGCTCATATGAAGGATCTTTCCCAACAAGTGTAATGTCTGTACCATGAAGGGTGGTAATAACGGGAATGACTATTCCCCTGGTTTTTAAGATTTCACGGGCCATGAAGGCTGCAGATGCATGTGGAATGGCGTAATGAACATGCAATAAATCCAGCTCTTCGAATTGCGCCACTTCCACCATTTTACTCGCAAGGGCCAACTCATAAGGAGGATATTGAAAAAGGGGATAGTTAGTGAAAGTCACCTCGTGATAATAAAGGTTTTCGTTAAAAAAATCCAGTCTTGCGGGCTGAGAATAAGTAATGAAATGAACCTTATAATCTTTCTTCGCCAGGGCCTTACCAAGTTCCGTAGCAACTACACCACTACCACCAAATGTTGGATAACATACGATTCCTATTTTCATATTTTATATGTGCTTTTATGAATCATGTCTAAACTCGGGCATTGACTCGTAAATAATATCCTGGATTCTACTACGGATGTTGTCCATCATGAGTTTGTTATTTTCTCTGTCCGGATGCACCCGGTTTGACAAAAAGATATAGATCAGGTTATAATCCGGATCCACCCAAACAGCAGTTCCAGTAAAGCCAAGATGCCCATATGTGTTCCTGGAGCTATATTTCGATGCATTCCCACTGCCATCGAGATATTCAGGTTTGTCCCAGCCAAGCCCTCGACGGTTTTCAGGAAATTGTTTTTCTGCAAATTGTGAAACGGTGCCTTCTGGGAAAAAACGGGTTCCCCCATAACTGCCATGCTGCATATTCATCTGTAACAAAATGGCGAGGTCATTCGCATTTGAAAATAATCCGGCATGACCACCCACGCCACCGGTAAGTGCTGCATTCTCATCATGTACCAAACCCCAAACAAGAGAATTCCTGAAGTCATAATCTACTTCAGTGGGAGCAATCTCATGTAATGAAAACTTGCACAATGGCTGATAGCAGGTTGAAGACATTCCCAGTGGGCTATAGATATTCTGATCAAGAAATTCTTCCATAGGTTGATTCAAAAGTCTCTCATTGAGTTTCTTCATCATCAAAAAACCAAGATCGCTGTAATTATATCCGTAATCGTCTTGATCTTTTTCCAGTTTCAGCAAACTTGACTCCATTGTCCAACGCCAAATAGAATCTTCCAGTGCCTGGTGACCATAAATTCCCGGGGCAACAGCCTGGTTAAATTCTTGTTCCTCATGGTATTTATAATAATCCGGATTCAATCGATCACCGGTTAAGGTTTTTTTATAAAAGGGAAAGTAGGGAAGCAATCCAGCCTGATGTGTCAAAATCTTTCTAATGATGAGATCTTCCTTATTTGTTCCGATGAGCTCCTGCAAATAGTTGCTGATTTTATGGTCAACATTTAATGCGCCCATGCCTTGCAAAAACATCGTCGATTGTAAAGTTCCGATCACTTTGGTAATCGATGCAAGGTCGTAGATGGTTTCAGTTGATACAGGTTGGATACTGTCATAGGTAAAATAACCGTAAGCATGCTCCAATACAACGTCACCATTTCGGGCAACCAAAACCTGGCATCCCGGGGTAGCCTGATTCTCGATCGCTCCTTTTATAAGCAGATCGATTTTCTGAATCAATTCCGAATCAAAACCCTCGTTCTCCGGGAAGGAATATTTTAACCTGTCGATAGCTTCAGTTTCGACACCTTTTATTGATGATCCATCTTTGGAAACAATCATGCCCTGGGCGGATAGTGCACCAAAAATAATTTGTGGGGCTACGTTAAGCGGATCGGGATAATTGCAATGGGTGAGAAGTACAGTAGATGAAAAGTCGAAGCTATCCAGCCATTTATCATCCGCGAAAATCACTACGACAACATTTGTTTGGAGCGAGAGCTCTTTTATAAACTCAAGACGATTGAAAATGTCTGCATTATTTGGATCTGCAGAATTTGGAAAGGAAAATCCCACCACAACATAGTTGTAATAGCTTAAAACTGTCTTTAGTCTGTCCCTGTTATCAATAAAATCAGCTTCACCATAATGGCTAAAGAAGGTATAATGGTCAAGGCTTTGCTGAAAAGGTTCGTTTTCAAAAGGTCCCAGGCTGAGGGATGCAAAGCTGCGGTCATCAAGTCGTTTGATCGGGATGAGTTGCTGATCATCTTTTGCCAAAACGATCCCACTCTCCCAGAGCTTCCTAATGAGTATTCTATCTGCTTTCTGACCTGGTTTATTTACCTCCCCTTTTAAAATTTTGTGTTTCAAGGTCAGAATCTTTTTTACCCGGTACTCAAAATCTCCCTTTTTGATCTTCTTTGTTCGTAAGAGCTCATGAAACTTCTCTACTTGCAATTCAAAATCCTTACGAAGGATGGTAATATCTGCCAATTGGGTTAGCGTTTGATTTTGATCTTCATCATCCTTCAGAAAATAAATAAGTCGTTTTTCGTATTGTAATTCCTTTCTAAGTTTTCTGATATCCGATTTGGATAGTTCATCCGGCACAAAACCCTTTTTTTGAATGAAACTCTCTATGCTAAGTCCATCAAATGGATTGTTGACTTTTTTGCATTCCTTGCACTCCCAAACTGATACTCCCAATTCATTGATACCGGTCATCAAAGCAACATGGTGCTGGACGCTCATTTTAGTGGCTGAAGGATTCGTCAGCATAAACTGATAGCCTCTATTTTTAAGCAACAAACCCGTCGTTTTGCCAGTTTGTAAAAGCGTGTTTTGGTCGTTGATACAGGCTATGAGATTTCCAGGAAGTCCTAGCAATTCAAAGATTTCTTCTTTAAATCCCAGGCCTCGAATTAGTGGAAAAACACCTGTGTTGATATTTTCATATGGCCCGTTAATCTCAATAGTGCCACCAATGCCATCAAAAACTTGACTATCCGAGCCGTCAATTTCCTGGAAATGAAGTAGTTTTATTTTCTGATTCTCAGAAAGAGTAGAATAAACACTGTCTACCCATATATTTCTCTTTGAAGTAGGCGGTGAATTGATCTCTGCTTTCAAAAAAGTAAATGTGAAAGCCAACAATCCAAGTCCAATAACTTTTTTGACCATCGCTTCGTTTGCAGTTACCATATACAGAATATGGTTTAAATTTGCTCGATTATAGCATTTAATTTCTACAATCAGTTATATATCACGGGCTTTAAAAAATATTGAATACTCAATTATCTAAATCAAATTGAAAAAGTTTCCATCATTAATCCGTTTACCAAGAAACCAACGCTTCGACTTTGAGCCAAGGTATTATGATCCGGTAAAAGAAGATATCGAAAACCGGATTGCCCTGATAAAAAGTGAAATGGAAGCAGACAAAAATGTGGACTATAAGCCAAATCTCGCCGGTGCTTTTACAAGAAATCGTAAGTCAAATACAACAGCAACAGCTCCGGGTTTTCTGCAACTTATCATCTTTCTATTGCTTCTTGGCGGTTTTGTCGGTTGGGTTTTTTATGGCAACATCATCCTCTATATCCTGGCAGCATTTATACCTGTATACCTGTTTTTAAGACTCAGGAAAGTCCTTTAAAATTTGGATATGGGATTGGATATTATTCACCTGTTACCAGATGCTATTGCCAATCAAATTGCAGCAGGAGAAGTAGTTCAACGACCTGCTTCCGTTGTCAAAGAGCTACTTGAAAATAGCATAGATGCTGGTGCCACAAATATTCAACTGATCGTAAAAGATGCCGGAAAAAGCTTGATACAAGTGATCGATAATGGAACGGGGATGAGTAATACTGATGCCCGGATGAGTCTGGAGAGACATGCAACCTCTAAAATAAAATCCGCAGATGACCTGTTCAAAATCAAAACAATGGGTTTCAGGGGTGAAGCTCTTCCTTCGATTGCAGCTGTGGCTCAGGTGGAAGTAAAAACATGCAGAGCAGAAGACGAACTTGGTACAGTTATCAGCATAGAGGCCAGTGAATTGAAAAAACAGGAACCAATCGCACATCCAAAAGGCACCTCTATTTCGGTGAAAAATTTATTCTATAATGTGCCCGCCAGACGCAATTTTTTGAAATCGAATCCTGTGGAGCTGCGTCATATTATTGAGGAGTTGCAACGAGTGGCGTTAGCAAAACCTGAAATTTCGTTCACGATGCACCAAAACGATCTGGAAACTTATCATTTGTCTGCTGGTAAGTTAAGTCATCGAGTGGTTAGTCTTTTTGGTAAATCTTACCAGGAACAGCTCATTCCCTGTTCAGAAGAGACCGAATTAGTGACCATCACGGGCTACATTGGTAAGCTGGATTCATCAAAGAAAACCAGGGGAGAACAGTTTTTCTTCGTAAACGATAGATTTATTAAGAGTAATTACCTGAATCATGCAGTCACCAATGCTTATGAAGGACTAATTGCCAAAGACTATTATCCGTTTTATGTTTTATTCATTCAAATTGACCCAAAAAGGATAGATATCAATGTTCATCCTACTAAAACTGAAGTGAAATTCGAAGATGAACGGTTGATTTATGGCATCATCAAATCAGGAGTGAAACAGGCTTTGGGTGCCCACAATGTGAGTCCATCATTGGATTTCGGTTTCGATGTGAATTTTGATTCAGCCATGGCATACTTGAGCAAAAGTGACCGAATTTCGCAGGCGGACAGGAACTACGGACAATTCAAGTCAACTTCGCGTGAACAATCCAATGTTGATCAATGGTCAAAACTTTATGATGTAGCAAAAAATGAATCTGAAACCGATCCGGGTGATCTTCAAAAAGAGCTTGGGGATACCGACAATACAGTAACGATTTCCAGCAGATTTGACCGAATCGAAAATTTAGTAGAAACTGAAACGAATATCCCTTTTCAGGTGCATCGGTTGTATGTTTTGAAACAAGTGAAGTCTGGAATATTATTGATAAATCAGCACGCCGCCCACGAACGAATTCTTTACGAACGCTATAAGAAGAGAATAGAACAGAACAATGGATCATCGCAACAGTTCCTTTTCCCTAGCCAAATTGAATTCAATCCGGGAGACTTCAGCCTGGTCACTGAAATGGAAAGCGAGATCAAAGCACTGGGATTTGACTTTGAGTTTTTTGGAAACAACGTCATCGTTGTGAATGCCATCCCCGCTGATTCACTTGGCCGGGACGAGGAAGCACTTTTCGAGGGCCTTATTGAGCAGTTTAAAAAAAACCAAAAAGACCTGCAATTGGATAAAAGTGAAAATCTTGTTAGGGCGATTGCCAAGAAGTCAGCCACACCTCCAGGTCAAAAACTTACACCTGATGAAATGGTAAGTTTAATTGATCAGTTGTTTGCTTGTCAAAACGCAAACTACACCCCATCGGGGAATCCGACTTTTGTTATATTGGACCACCAAAAAATAGAGGGACTTTTCGGCAGATGATGAACAGATTGACACCTACAGTCAAAAACTTATTACTGATTAATGTGATCATATATGTTATTGCTCAACTTTTTGGTTTGAGCGGGATGAACAGACTGATGGGCTTGTACTATTTCGACTCTCCTTACTTTTATCCTTTCCAGTTTTTCACTTATATGTTTTCACATGGTGGATTTACTCATATTTTGTTCAATATGCTTGGTCTATTTTTCCTGGGGCCATTGCTTGAGCAGTTTTGGGGGGCAAAGAAATTTCTGACTTTTTATTTACTTACCGGTATTGGAGCTGGATTTATTTACCTCGGTTTAAGTTATTTTCAAATTTCTCCAATGAAAGAAATGATGGACTTGTTTCTATACAGTCCCGATCCCGAATCATTTTATGCATTTATATCCGAATACGATAATTACAGCAGTATTCAGAGCTACAGAATTTACGAAGCGTACGCTGACAATCCTGGTAGTTCAACCCTCAGAGCGCAGGCCGTTCAAGTTGTTCAACAGATTTACAGTTTCAAAATTAATATACCCATGGTTGGTGCCTCCGGGGCTATTTATGGCATCCTAATGGCTTTCGGCTTTCTTTTTCCAAATACCGAATTGATGCTCCTTTTCCCGCCAATTCCTATCAAGGCTAAATATCTCGTACTAATTTTGGGTGGAATGGCAGTCTATTCAGGCTTCAGTGAAAATCCCGGTGACAACACCGCACATTTTGCACATTTAGGTGGCATAATAGTATCTTACATCATTCTAAAATTCTGGCAACAGGGCAAAAAAGATTTTTACTAATAATGAACTCTGGATTTTTTGATGATTTTAAAAACGTTTGGAATCGCCCTGACAATGGCCTGATTCAACTTATTATAATCAATGTTATCATATTTATTGGGTTTGGCATAATCAATGTTTTCAGTCTCTGGTCGCGGGTAGGATCCTTTGAATCAAATTTCGTTATGCCTTACCTCGCTTTACCTTCAAACGTCGAAGATTTTGTAATCAAGCCCTGGACTTTAATTAGTTATGGATTCATTCACCATGGTTTTTTGCATATACTTTTCAACATGCTCTTCCTCTACTGGTTTGGGAAGTTGATCAAAGAATACCTTGGCGGCCAAAGGGTCTTAAGCATTTTCTTCCTCGGTATTATCGCCGGAGGATTGCTTTATATTATCCTTTATAATTTCCTGCCCTTGTTTCAGGATTCTGTTCATGAATCAAGGCTATTAGGTGCTTCCGCAGGTGTATTTGCAATAGTCGTTGGTGCGGCTACGTTCATGCCCAACTACACCCTGATGTTGTTGTTCATCGGGCCCGTTAGGATTAAATACATCGCAATATTTTATGTGTTACTCAGCTTTTTGCAATCTGCCGGGGCAAATGCCGGGGGTGAGATTGCCCACCTTGGGGGTGCCATCATGGGCTTTGTATACATCAAACAGCTGCATAAGGGTAACGACTGGGGAACACCTATAGCTGCTGTCATGAATTGGGTCAAAAGCTTCTTTGTCCGACAGCCTAAAATAAAAGTCAGCTATAGTCGTAAAGAAAAATCCAGGACCAAAACGTCTTCTAACGTATCCCGCGGCGAACAAGATGAAATTGATACAATTCTAGACAAAATCTCAGAGTCTGGTTATGAAAGCCTTTCGTCCGACGAAAAGCAAAAGCTTTTCAACGCAAGTAAAAAGTAGTTTTTGTCTTTTGTCTTGCGTCTAAGTTCTAATAATCTCCCTAAAAAAACTGGCTCTTCTTGTCAATTTTCAGGTCCTGAAGAATTGATGATCTCACCTTTATTTCCACCAGAAAGCTTTGATACCTCCCAAACGGAACCCAATTGAAATTCATCACCCAGCAGTGCAAATCCCGACTTGCAGATAGCCTGGTAGAGGTAAAATCATTCTCTTCAAAGTCATATCCCGAAGAAAAGGAGATCTTGGTTTTATCCGTGATACTCAAATCTCCACTGAAGCGTAGTGTTTGGGTAATTCTGCTATCATCGTATCCTCGCCGTGAGTAATTCATATTGTATCCCACAGTCAGGCTCCATGGAAGGTTCCAGTCAACGTACATATCAGGATTATTCGCAATAAATTCCCGTTCTTCTGGTGTCCCCAACTCCTCTGGAGCACTAAACCCGGTTTTATCTTCCTCTTTGTTCAGATCTTTGGAATTCGCTTTCTGAAAGCTCTTTGGTGATAACCTGAAATCCGCAGATACAGTTCCCGTTGTTAACTGCCCGAGACCTTTCCCTCGATTCCATGTGAATTCATCAATCTGTCGCTGAAACACACGACGACCTGTTCTTGTTTCCTGTACACTGTCGAGTATGTAAACGTATGGATCAAGTGCCCCACTGGCGCTTAATCCAAGTACTCCGTTAAAGAGAGAAGTTCTTGTTGAAACCCTTATATCAGAAAGTTTGAATGAATCCGCAAGAAAATTATACCCCGAAGAGAAAGAAATATTATCCATTAGTTTCACTTTTTTACTGGCATTTACGCTGTCCTTTGGCGTTTTCACTTTCATTTCAATATTATTCTGAAGACTGAAACTCATACTGGCAGCGGCGTTGCGGGACGGGCTCCCAAATGCAAAACCTTCATATTTAGAAAGAAATCTCTTATCTCCTTTTGCATTGATCTGAACTTCCTGGTAGTTGCCTTCAGTAAAATCTGGTGTATAGCTAAAACTGACTGTCGGTGTCATAACATGCCGAATGGCTTCAACCTTCTTCCCATTGATATAATACATGCCATACAACCTGGTAGAGGTGCCTGCACTGAAATTATAAAAGCCTGACCTGGAAAATTTTCTTAGCGTATCAACCCTAACTGCCTGTTGTTCCTCTTCCCACTCATACCTCAATTCCTTGGGATACCATAATTCAGTGTAATTCACAGATGGACTCACCGTGAAATATTTGAACAACGTAAGGGATGTAGATAATGGGATTGTGTGTCTGCCACCAATTTTTGCACGGTCAATAAGGGTGCTGAAATTCTTTGGAGAAAACGAAACAAGGCTGTCATCCTTTTCACTTCTGTTGGATACAGGAAATTGCGCCTTTTGTGTCGGTGAATTTGACAGCTCATTTCTGAAGTTGAAATTGTGTGAAAGACTAATCTTTTGAATTGCCCCCTTACCCGATCTTCCCTTCTTGACAAAAGGATACAACCTGTTGACATTAAATGCTAACTCAGGCAGTGTGAGCCTTACTTCTTTGCTTTGGACATTTTGATTATGCCTCATACTGGCCGTGAGATTAAATGGTGAGCCTGGGAATGTTTTGGAATAGGATACGTTCGAACTGAACTGGGCAGTTTGATTTACCCGTAGATCAGCATTGGTTCTGTTGGAGTTAAAAGTGGAGCTGCCAGCATTCACAGAGGCAGATACCCTGCTGCTGCGGCCCTTGGCCTCGGGCGTGTGTGACCATCGTATCCAAAAATCTTTTGTCTTCAGAGAGTCTTCTTCATTTCCACTTGTAAACTCATTATAGGTTAAGTTCAAATTACCATTGTACTCATATCTCTTTTTATATTGACTATTGAGTTGCAAACCGAACCCTCCTTTGGAGTAAATGTCGGCAGTTGTCTCCATGTCAATATAGTCGTTCAAGGCAAAATAATAACCACCATTTCTTAAAAAGAACCCCCTCCTCCGTTCTTCTCCATAAGACGGGAATATGACCCCGGATGTCTTCTTTTTAGGTTCTGGAAACATTCCAAAAAAGAACCCAAGGGGGGTTGGAATATCACGAAAATGTAGGTTAAAAGGCCCTGTTACAACTTTATTTCCCGGAATAACTTTGAGCTTGCTTGAAGAAATATGGAAGTGCGGATCGGCGAGGTTACAGGTGGTATATTTTGCATTTCTAATGAACATCTCATTCTTTTCATTCTTTTTTACTTTTTCACCATGCATGTAAGCCTCACCCTGTTGTGTTACTATGCCATTGATCACAGCCCTACGCGTGACAAAGTTGTACGTCATATCCTGGGCCTCGTAGCTTTCAGCCCCTTGAGTAAAAACGGGTACGCCAACTTTTGCACCCGATGTATCTACTGTATAATTTGCAGTTAACAGGTCAGATTTCCAGTCAATATCGATTCTATCCGCTGTAAGTTTTATATTGCCGTAGTCAATATCCGATTCTCCATACAAAAAGACTTTTTGATTGACAACATCGAAATAGATTGAGTCTCGGGCTTTGTATAAAATTGTAGTATTAATATCACTATTAGGAACTATTACTATTGAGCTATCCATTCTCTGCAGAGAATCCGTTTGTAAAAGAGAATCTCGGCTTATCAATAAAAGGGAATCAAGTTCCTTCGGAGGTGGCGTATTGGATAATATAAATGGTATCTGAATGGAGTCTGCGGAAATGAATGATTCGACTGTTACTCTGACTGAATCTGCTATTTCTCTTAGTTGTTGCCGGTTAAAAGTGGTATCATTTTTGACCTGTCCTGTTGCAAAATTAATGATGCAAAATACTATAAGCTGGAGTGCAGCATATTTGGAATTGATCACCAATTCTTTCAGTTTCTATAAAAATTTGCAATTTTTGCGGTAAAGTTAACCGTTACCGTATTACAACTGTAATGCTATGAGAAATATTATAGTTGCTCTAAGCTTGACCATAATGCTTATCCTGGGCTCATTCGGTACCGTTGAGCGGCCGGATTACCGTGTCAAAAAAATCGTTTTGGATGCAGGCCATGGTGGCAAAGATCCGGGAACTTCAGGTGCTCATTCAAAAGAAAAAGATATAGCACTGGACGTTGTACTTAAATTAGGAAAAATTATTAATGAGTATTTACCCGATGTTGAAGTAATCTACACAAGAAAAGGTGATACTTATCCTGAAGTATACAAGAGGGCAGAACTTGCCAACAAAGAAGGAGCGGACTTATTCATTTCCATCCACGCCAATTGGGTATCCAATCCACAGATACGTGGCACTGAAACTTACGTAATGGGTCTGCACAAAACCCAGGCGAATTTGAATGTTGCCATGCGTGAAAATTCAGTGATCAACCTAGAGGAAAATTCAAAGGAGAACTACGATGGCTTCGATCCAAATTCACCTGAATCCTACATTCTTTTTTCACTTGCCCAGAACGCCTACGTCAATAACAGCCTGATGCTTGCTGAAAATGTTGAAAAGCAGTTTGGAGAAAGGGCTGGAAGAAAAAGTCGTGGTGTGAAAAGTGCTGGTTTTCTGGTATTATGGCAAACTTCTATGCCTAGCATATTAGTAGAAACAGGCTATCTTAGCAACGAACGTGAGGAAAGAGAATTAAATGATGAACTCGTCCAAACCTATATTGCATCAGGTATTTATCGGGCATTCCGGGACTACAAGAGCGAAATCGAATCAATGAATTAACGGCTGGTGACTATATCCAAAGAATTTAAGGTTGGAATGATGGCGTTGGTGTGTGGAGCGATTCTTTACATTGGCTTTAATTTCCTCAAAGGAGCAGACTTCCTTTCAGAGAGCAATAAGTACTATGCTGTTTACGATAACATCGATGGTTTACAGGTTTCAAATCCCGTGATTGTAAACGGCTTTGCCGTTGGTCGCGTAAGCAGGATTAAAATTTTACAGGATCGGGGAAATCAGATACTTGTCGAATTGGATGTTAACAATGAAGTTATTTTAGGTGATTCAACAAAAGCATTACTTTACAATGTCGATTTTCTTGGAAGCAAAGGCATTCAACTTGACATCAAAACAGTTAATAAGGTGCTAAGTGATGGTGACACGCTTGATTCTGATTTGGAGGACAGGTTTGGTCAAATCATCAGCAGCAGCGAACGACAGATAAACAATCTCGGGATTACCATCGGCAGAATCAATGACATCCTCCTGGGGATGGAAGGCAGTGGTGAAGAAATTAAGGCGAGTATAATTGCCCTTAAAGGTACTTTGAATCGAATTAACGCAGCCATCGATAATAACGAGGACAAGGTAAGCGAGACATTAGAAAGTTTTAAGAATTTATCGAAATCCCTTGGTGAAACTGGTGACCAGGTAAAGACTTTCATTTCCAATGCCAACAACACACTCGACAAAGTCAACCGACTTGAATTAGAGGAAACGCTAGATCGTTTTCAAGAATTGGCCGCAACACTTAACAAAACGTTAGAGAATTTCAACGAGAGCGAGGGAACTCTCAACAAACTCATGACGGATGAGGCACTTTACAATAGCATGAACAAGACCCTCCTCGACCTGGATAGTCTATTGAACCACATTAACGAGTATCCCAGGGATTTCTTTGCACCCCTGGGTCGCAAGCATAAGAAAATTATCGATAGGGAAATGAGCAATAATCGATAGGCATTAACGAAGTTTTTGGTTATTCTTTGATCCTGAAAACCTGCATTTCAGCATTATTAACCCCACAAAGGATAAGTTTATCTTTCTGAGTTGAAATAACAGCTAATTTCTTGACATCATAAGGGACAAGAAAACCACTTTGCAATGAGGGTACCCCCTTGAAGCTGCCCCTGCCATCACCTTTTAAAAACAATCCAATCCCTGCATCATTTCGTGTGGTCTCAATTTCCGCAGGATATAAATTTCCGGCTAACAAGATATCCTTGTTACCATCATTGTCGAAGTCATCTACAATCATATCGTTGATGCTGGAGATTTGCGCCAGATTTGGCAGATTGGTCATTGAGAATTTACCAGCTCCCAAATTCTCAAAATAGGAACTTGCAAATGAGTGCGATTCGTAGTGCAGTGCCGATTCCAGTTTATTTTCGCCATAAACCTGAACAAGATTTGCTGAGGCAAAAAGATCATAAGTTTTAAACTTCTCACCAATTACCGGAACTTGCTGCGTGGAGCAGGAACGCCCTCGTAATGGAAATTGCTCTCCAAAATTATAATAGCTCAACACAATGTCTTTGGAGCCGCTGTTATCAAAGTCATCATAATGCACCTCGAAGGGTTCATTGAGATTGGTTTTATACTTATAGTTTAATCCGAGATTACCAGCGATCAGGTCAGGATCACCATCGTTATCCATATCAGCGGCTTCAATGCTGTACCACCACCCCTCAGAATTGACTATTCCATAAGTGGCTGTAACATCAACAAATTTCCTCCCATCAAATTTGATGAAGGTAATGGGCATCCATTCACCAACAATGGCCAGGTCGGTAAATCCATCCTGGTCGAAATCCGTCCAAACTGCGTCGGTAACCAATCCGATTTCTATTAAATCTTTAGCAATTGATGTGGTCACATCTTTGAAATTTCCCCCGACGTTTTCGAGAATTCTGCTTGTCTCGGGCGACGGATAAGACCAGGGCACATGCCTGCCGCCTATGAAAAGGTCAAGGTCTCCATCCTGATCGTAATCAAATGGCCTGACCACAGATCCGCTTTCTTTAAAAGAAGGTAAGCTTTTTTCTGATTTTTTAAATCCTCCCTTTCCATCATTGATATAAAGCCGGTCCTGATATTCTTTCGATTGTGGTTTCCATTCATTTCCTCCGGAAACAACGTACAAGTCCAGATCTTTGTCTCCGTCGACATCAAAAAATGCTGCATCCAAATCTTCAAAAAGCGCATCCCGGTCGAGTTCCGAACTCTTCAATTCTTTGAAGTTTCCTCTCTTATCCTGGATGAAAAGTTTTCCTACACTACCTGCAGCTGCACCAACAAAGCAGTCTTCCAGGCCATCTCCATTGATATCACCAATAGCCAGAGCAGGTCCAAATTGAGACATTTTGTGGGGCATAAGCACCTGCTTTTCAAAATCATCAAAATTATTCTCTGTGTGTTTGTAAGCAATTACATCTGACTTTTCAAACAGCGTCTCGGGTGCACCTGGCTTCGAATTGTCTTTCATGCTGATGGCATCATCAATAGTTACCTCCAACAGTTGATTTGCCTTTACATTCTTTAAAACTGATGTTTTACCATATGGCCAGGAGATAGTAACATTATCTACCGACTGGGCCGTTCCAATGCCAAAGTGTGCGATAAATTCGCTTGTGGAGAACATCCCACGAACATTCGTCACTTCATACCATTGCTTTTGATCTCCGACTTCAATTTGAATACGTGTTCCAAAAATTGGAGTATTCTCAGTGCCTCCGTTTAATTTGATCCTCAAATGATTGCTATCACGCCCGGCTTTGCTGTTGTTTCGATAAATATGGGCCACGTCATTAACGTTGCTCACAACGAGATCAAGATCTCCATCGTTATCAAGATCGGCATAGGCCGAGCCATGTGAAAATGTCTCGTAATCCAGTCCCCATTCCTTCGTGATTTTTTCAAAGGAAAGATCCCCCTTGTTCCTAAAAGCGAAATTGGCAATCTTTTGCGAGGGCACTATTTTGAGTGCTTCTTCCACGTCTATAATGTCCCATATCGTGACTGCTCCTGCATTGGGATGAGCTTCAATGTAGTCGTACGAAATTTTGTCGACATACTTCGAAAATTCTTTGTCGGAATCCGTATTTCTTATGTCCCTCAATAAACCATTGGTCAGGTAGACATCCTTGAAGCCATCATTATCGAAATCTGCAATTAAGTTCGACCAGCTCCAATCGGTACTTGACATTCCGGTCATCTGGGCTATGTCACTAAAAGAATTAATCTTAACTGTCCCCCCCTGAGCGGATTGGGTTACGCCATTGTTAAGCTGAAGGCTGTTAAACATGTATTGGTAATGCCCTCCTGCATTGAACACATCCCAGAAGGTTTGGGGATTCATGCCACTCATGTTTGATTTAAGTCGGAAGTTATCTTCAGCAACCATGTCCACAACCATGATATCCATCCAGCCATCATTGTTGATGTCGGCTGCATCGACGCCCATGCTGAAGTACGAGATATGTTTCATGGCCTCGTCAATAACATTAGTAAAGGTTCCGTTACTGTTATTCAAATAGAGGAAGTCCGGCGTATCAAAATCGTTGGTGATGTACAGGTCTGTCCATCCGTCATTGTTAAAATCTGTGGCCGAAACACTATTTGGATAACCGGCTTTGGATACACCGGCTTTATCTGACACATCTGAAAAAGTTCCGTTTCCATTATTCCGATACAGGGTTGGTGAAAACTGCGGGCCAGGTTTGACACCATGCATGTCTGAAAAATTACCTGGATTTGGTGGCTGATTCAGCAAAAACAAATCGAGGTTGCCATCTTTGTCAAAATCAAAAAAAGTTGCCTGCCTTGTTCTTTTGTCATTTGCGACGCCGTATTCCTCTGATGATTCTTTAAAAAGCGGAATTTCATCATTTTGACCCGATAGTCCGGTGTTGATATAAAGCTTGTTTTTACGAAGATCTGGTTTGTCATCATATAATTCACGGCATACATAAATGTCAAGCCATCCGTCATTGTTGACGTCTGCAATTGCTACACCGGATGACCAGCCACCATTATCAATAATTCCACTTAGTTTGGTACCATCCTCAAACTGAAGATTGCCTTTGTTCAGGTATAATCTATCGTCGACAAGATTACCAGCAAAGAACAAATCCTGAAGGCCATCATTATTGAAATCCGCCACCCCGACACCAGCTCCCTGGTAGTAGTTTGAGTAAATGAGAATGTTGTGTTCCTTATAGTCCTTAACCGTATTTTCAAAATCTACTCCTGTTTGCTCCGGTGGCAATAAAGAGAACAGGGTGGTTTCCTGAGCCCTGGAATCATTTATCACCAGCATAGTAGCAATAAAGAAACCTATCAAATTCAATTTTCTCATCAAGATTTAAAACTTAGGCCATTTACAAAAATAAGCAGTCGTTGAACATTTTCATTTGTTCCTTCCGAACATTCATCATAAAACGATAGAGACATAGTCATGTTTTTATATAAATCAACCTGTTGTGTGAATTAAAAGATAGCATGTTTGATATTATTTATTGGTCTATTGAGGATAAAGTAGTTGATAAACTGGAC
>JAQCLE010000181.1 GCA_027592755.1 Bacteroidota bacterium
TTGATTGAATAAATGTTAGCCTATGAATAATGCGGGTTAATGCCATTGGTAGTAATACCAAAATGAACAGTAGTTTCATGATTTCTCGTTTGTATGATATTAATTGATTTGTTCTCCTCTGGGCTTGAGGAGGATCATATTTTCGAATGTATTTGATCAGGATTAAAATTGATCTTATCAAGAACGTGATCTTTATCGGTTTTACTCCTAATAATCACGTTGTTTTTAACCAAACTATTCATATTATGTCTGTAAAATTTATTACTCGATTTGTAAATGGCCTTAAAGGTGGACAATGTGAAGACATAATCACTATTTATATTTTGCTTCTTGTCCCTAATTTACCCTCCTTCTGGTTATAGTAAATCCTGCTGGTCGGATAAGCAAAATCAATGTCGTCGTGTTGGGCAAAAACCTTTAGGACTTCTTCCCAGATAGCATTTTCAGAAGTACGTCTTTGCTGTGGATTGCATATGTACCTCATGGATAGCATTACCCCAATATCCTTTACAGCGGTATAAACAATGGGATCAAGGGTCTTGTAAAAAAATCATGAATTTTTTTGATGCTTCAATCAACTTGGCTTGAGCTGTATTAGTCAGGTCACTGCCGTGATGTTTAAGAATTTCTTGTAATAAGCTTTTGGCTTTCTTCCAATCGCTTTCTAAAGTGACAAGTACCCCGATTTCATTCCATATATGACTAAAACCCTGGTTGTAGTTTATTTGACTTTGTACAAAAATGAAACCATTCGGAATATGGACGATGCGCCCCGTGCTCTTGATCAGCATCCACCCATTTACCTATCTCGTTGATTGTAAATTGAAAGATTTTAATATCTATGACATCGCCTGCATGTTCTCCGATCTCCACTCGATCACCCACTTCAAACGGGCGACGAATAATTATAAAAAGCCAACCAGCTATATTAACAATAGGATCCTTTAATGCTATAGTTAAGCCAGCAGAAACCAATCCAAGAAAAGTGGAAATGGAGCCAACTTCATTAAACCAAATCGACCTTTCTGAAAACTATTTTTTGAGAAAGCGTTCTAATAATCCACAATATCAGAATGATGGCCAGAGTCAGGAGTATTTTGGAATTACTCCCATCAATCAATAGTTCACTCCATTCCTTCATATTATAAATCTTAATTAAACCTGGGCTCTCGATTATTTCTTCTCAAATTTAAGCTATAGTAAAAGTTTCATGTTTTGTAATGATATATTATACTTTTGAATTGTCACACAATATCATCTCCTAGAGTATGTGCTTACAGCTTCTTTTATTTGTTTAAATTAAATGCCTCATTGTTCAGAATTCCAGTTGATTTGTGACTTTTCCGAATTTGTCAGTCTAAAAAATAACCTATGATCACTATCGGGAGAAAAGATAGGATTGATTTACCGGAACTGGGATTATTCAATATCAAAGCCAAAATAGATACAGGAGCCTATGGATGCGCTTTGCACTGTGATCACATAGAAATAGTTCAAAAAAAAGGTGAAGAGATCCTGTCATGTAGAGTACTGGATCCTGCTCATCCGAAGTACAAAGACAAGTTGTACTTTTTTAAGGATTTCAATGACAAATTAGTAAAGAATTCAAGTGGTGAAACAGAACATCGGTATACCGTGAAGACGGGGTTGATAATCTTTAATAAAGAAAGAAGAGTTGAATTCTCATTAACTGACCGAAATAGAATGAAATATCCGGTCTTACTGGGCAGAAAATTTCTTAAAAACCGATTCTTAGTCGATGTTCGTCTTAAGGATCTATCCTTCGAACGAAAAAAATAAAATTTATGAAAATTGCAGTATTATCAAGAAATCCAAAATTGTACTCTACCAGGAGACTCGTTGAGGCAATCAAAGAAAGAGGCCACGAAGCCTCCGTTATTGATCACCTCAAATGTGACATCATCATGGACGATACGGGACCATCAATATTTCACAAAGGTCAAAAACTAACAGATATTGATGCTGTTATTCCAAGAATCGGGGCTTTGGTTACTTTCTATGGAACTGCTGTTGTTCGACAGTTTGAAATGATGAATGTATTTAGCGCTGTAGAATCACAGGCCATTACCAGATCAAGGGATAAGCTGAGGAGCTTACAGATATTATCGAGATCAGGTGTTGGTATGCCAAAAACAGCTTTTACTAACTACAGTAAAGAGGAAAACAATATTTTGAAACACATCGGCCAGGCGCCAGTGGTAATTAAACTTCTGGAAGGCACTCAAGGCCTTGGCGTTGTTCTTGCTGAAACTAACAAGGCTGCAAAATCGGTAGTCCAAGCATTTGATAGTGTTAAAACCAGGGTTATTCTACAGGAATTTATTGAAGAAGCTGGAGGAGCAGATATTAGAGCATTCATTGTAAATGGTGAAATTGTTGGTGCAATGAAACGCCAGGGAAAGGAAGGTGAATTCAGATCAAATCTACACCGTGGCGGACAGGCAAATGTCATTAAACTGAGCCGTGCTGAAAAAACCAGTGCTCTGAGTGCGGCAAAAAGTATGGGGCTGGCAATTGCCGGGGTGGACATGCTTCAATCGAAGAAAGGCCCACTGGTTTTAGAAGTTAATTCTTCCCCTGGTCTTGAGGGCATTGAATTTGCGACTGGAGTAGATATTACTGGTAAAATTGTAGAATATATTGAACGGTCGGTTGCGAAGAAACGTAAGCCCAAGGATAAAGTAAAAGCGTGATCTGTAGGCGTTATGATAATCAATAATATAGAAATACTTCCCGGGGAAAATAAAAAAATTGATGTGAAGATTGCAAAACTCCCTTCGCATACTCCCATAAATATTTCTATTATTGTCTCACGATCCCATGATCCGGGGCCAGTTGTTTTGCTAATGGGAGGGTTACATGGAGATGAGATCAATGGTGTAGAAATCTTACGTCGCATAATTGAGCAAGGTCTTAATCTGGCAGCATCTGGCACAGTAATTTGTATCCCAATTATCAATATTTATGGATTCATTTATTTTTCAAGATATGTTCCTGATGGCAAGGATGTAAACAGATCCTTTCCAGGCAATAAGAATGGATCTCTTGCATCCAGGATAGCATATTATTTAATGAGGGATATCATCCCTAAAATAGATTATGGTATCGATTTTCATACCGGTGGAGCGGATCGCACTAATTATCCACAGGTCAGATGTATGATGAATGATCCGATAAACGAGCAACTCGCAAATGCTTTTCATGCCCCATTCACACTCCATTCCCCGTACCGACCCAAATCATTAAGACAAGCTGCTGCTAAACTGGGGAAAAAAATTCTTGTCTATGAAGGAGGGGAATCGGCTCGGTTTGATGAATTTGCAATTCGTGAAGGTGTTAACGGAACGATCAGGGTATTGAAACACCTGGGGATGACTTCAGCAGAAACAGTAACACCTGAATATGAGAGTAACGCAATTCAGAGCTCTTCATGGATCCGGGCATCTATTTCGGGTATGTTCCGTAGTTTGGTTTCCAGTGGTGAGAAGGTAGATAAAAATCAACTGGTGGGGCATGTCGCAGATCCTTTAAGCAATTTTAAGGTATCTGTAAAATCAACAGCATCTGGGTATGTAATTGGATTAAATAATAATCCAATCATGCACCAGGGAGACGCAATTATGCACATCGGAGTAGTGAAATAAGCTTTCATTGCAGCTCTGATTTTCAAATGCTACCAAATTGAGATAATACCATAGTGGCTAGACTTAACCCGAAAAATTCACTAAACAGTTAGGGAGAAGGCATAAAAACAGGCATAAATTGCTTATATTG
>JAQCLE010000182.1 GCA_027592755.1 Bacteroidota bacterium
TGGGTATAGGCAGATGTTCCCAATTCAGTATCGAAAAGATATTTCGCAACATAGTCATCCGCCTCTCTGTTGAGAATACGAACTTCATCCACCATTCCACCGGTAAAGTCCTGGTCATAGTGCCGATTTCCAATGATCAATCCGCCATAAGTCATGTAGACTGTTTCTTTAGCATTGAGGTAGGTTTTGGCGGATCTATAGAGATAATTGCGCTCAATGTCCATTTGTATTTTCTCACCATTGCGATAAATGCTCATCCCGTCTGCATTGCTGGAACCATCGTAGGTCCAAACAAAGTGCACCCACTCACCTATAGGTAGCGGATCAGGAGTACGTATGTCCAGCGACTGGTAGGGATGCGCATGATTAAGCCTGAAATGAACCCGACCGGAATCAAGGGTAACATCCCATCCGCGATAACCCTGGATCCTGCTGTTACCATTATACATCACATGGGCATCCTCAAACATTTTCGGCGTATTAATCCAAAAACTGATGGTATAGGGGTCCATTCGCTCGAAAACCACCCTGCTGCCATCCATTATGAGTTGTCCCTGGGCATCACTCCTTACAGCCAGCCCTTTTTTACCCGGAACGGGAGCGATTTTTCCATTGTACTTAGCCATTTTAGCCCCTTTTGCTAAATCTGTGACCTGCCCATCGGCCATGTCGTCAAAAGTGAGGTGTGTAACCGTAGATTTATCTACTGCTGCCGCTAGCACTTTATCGCTTGTCTGGCCTTTTAACCACCGCTGAAACTCTTCTTCGTTGCTCTTTTCCTTTTGTTTAAGATCGCCCTCTTTGGAATTGATCGTTTCTACCAGAAATTGACGGATAGCCTCTGTTTTATCGTCAAGCAAAGGCAAAACCGGTCCGGAATTCATGGACTCCCTGTTTGGGACCATCTGCCCATTTTCGACTGAGTTGTTGCTAAAAATTGCATCTCCACGTTCTATTACAGAGTTAAAGAATCCAAATAGTTTGTAATAATCTTCTTGACTCACGGGATCATACTTATGATCATGGCACCTTGCACAACCTACTGTGAGCCCCATAAAGGCTGATCCCAGCGTATTTGTTCTGTCCACCACATATTCTACCCTGAACTCCTCCGGAATGACCCCTCCTTCCGAATTTTGCTTGTGATTTCGATTGAAGGCAGTGGCTAATACTTGCTCCGATGTTGCATTTGGCATTTGGTCTCCCCCTACCTGCCACAGAATAAACTGGTCATAGGAAATATTTTCGTTAAACGCTTTAATCACCCAATCCCTGTAAGGCCAGAAAGTATGGTGGAAGTCGTCAAGATACCCTTCAGAATCAGCAAATCGAGCCACATCGAGCCAGTGGGCTGCCATTCTTTCACCATAAGTCGGCTGGTTCAAAAGACTATCGACTAATTGCTCATAATAATCAGGCTCGGATTTTGCTAACCATCGATCCAAATCATTGATAGAGGGTGGTAAACCTGTAATATCGAAAAACAACCGCCTAATAAGCTGTTCCTTATTGGCTTCCGGAGCGGGTTTCAGACCGTGGCTTTTTAGCTTATCTGCAATAAAATAATCAATTTCATTGATCCCCCAGTTATCCTCATTTACCGGTACCAATGGCTGGTCAGGTTTAATAAACGCCCAATGAGGCTGATATTTAGCCCCTTGCTCAATCCATTTGATCAGAATTGCTTTCTCCGTATCGTTCAGCGTCAGGTTAGACTCTACAGGAGGCATGGCAAAGTCTTTCTCATCTGATATAACACGGTCAACCAATTGACTCTTGCTGGAATTTCCGGGTACAATGGCATGGCCATTGCCACTGGTCAGGGCTGCATAAGCACTTTCCTCAATATCCAGTCTTAAATCAGCTTTTAGCTTATTAACATCCGGACCATGACAGGCAAAACAACGATCAGCTAGAATGGGCTTGACATGAAAATTGAAATCAATGACCTCCGGCACTCTCGTCATTTGAGTCTTGATATTTCCAGGTATTTCCGTGCGGCATGCCGCAAGTAAAATTATTACGGCCATAGAAAATATCACGAAAAGGGGCACTTTTATCTGCATAATGTAATTTAACAATATTCTATAGAGTGGATCAAATTACCCGGTATTGATATTTGAAACACACTTCGCTTTTTGCTCTTGCTAACGATTTGAAGCAAATCAATTTTATCTGCCAATTTTACATGTGCAATAGCAACATCTTCAGCATTAATTAACAGCACCAATATCAATTGCCAGGTTGGGTAGTTTCTCTTTTAATACACTCACTCCATCTGTTGTTACCAGTGTTTGCCATAAATAAGCTCGTTTTAAAGAATTTATAGACTCAAGAGCCGCAAGTCCTTTATCACTAACCTTCGTATCATAAAGGTTAATAGACTCCAGGTACTTTAGTTTGTTTAAAAGCGGAAGTCCTTCATCCGATATCTCATTTGAGTTGAGCCTTAGTCGTGTAAGTTTCGTTAATTGACCAATCGTCTCCATATGTGCATCTGTAATGCCTGCATCACTTAGATCCAGCCACGTTACCTGATCAGAAACCAATAAAAGTGTCTCCAGATTTTCAGCCGAAAGTTCTTTAAAATCAGGAGATACACTAACGTCGAGATAGTTATTATTCTGAGATATTTGCTGGGCAATTAAACCATTTTCTTGCAATTGTTCCATGACCTCATTGCTTACGGGTTCAACAGCGATCATTTCATAAATGGGCTTGACTCTGGTATCCAGTCCAAAATCTCGCTTCAATAAGGTTGCCAGGGTAGAGTTCGATTCTAAAGTGCTGAATCTTTGTTCAAATGAAGCTCCCGAATTAATCCACCATTTTAACAATTCAATCTCTGAAAAGGATAGAGGGGTTCCCTTTGGAGGCATGAATTTGGTGTGTCCGGGGGGTAGAGTTGTTCGAAGGATCAATTCGCTCTCAAAGGGCTTTGTCGCAACAAATACCTCCCCATTATCTCCACCTTCTTCCAGCCCATTGGCAGTAATCAAATTTAAGCCTCCTTTCTTTTGAGAATCATTGTGACAATTGCCGCATTTTGCTTCAATTATTGGTAAAATAATATCGTCAAAAACGATAATCGAATCAGGTTGAGCAGTCATCTCTGCAAACAACATCTTAGCGTTACTATCACTCTGGAAAATGTCCTTTACGAAATCTGGTGCGTATTCTGTCAGATAGCCTTCCCCATGTGTCAAATTTCCACCGAGATGTCCTGTGAAACCTACCATACACATTATTATAATCATTAATATGGGAAACAGTCTCTCACTTACCTGAAATAACTGAAACCTGATTACACACAAAATTATGGATCCAATGCTTACTGCAATTCCTAACCAGCGATGAAAGAATAAGGTATCTGGATCATAGCCTCGATCCTCAGCAACGAACCAGCCCAAAATAGCGGCCACAATCGCGAAAACGGCTCCCAGAAGTAAAACAAAAGAAACTGCTGAATCCAAATACTTGTATTTCCCCTTTGTGGAGAGAAAATGCATAAAGCCTCCAAGTAAAATCAGCGTGATTGGCAAATGAACTACCAAAGGGTGAAAGCGACCTAGAAAAAGTGTTGTATCCATAAAATATTATCGAATTTGTGAATTTACTCTTTTATTTCCCATCTCAAAATCTTGCAACATTTGTCGATGATGAATCAAGCTATGATATCTTTCACAACATTTCCATGAACATCCGTCAACCGATATCGCCTTCCCTGATGTTTAAAAGTTAGTCGTTCATGATCTATCCCCATTT
>JAQCLE010000183.1 GCA_027592755.1 Bacteroidota bacterium
TTTGCACACTTTCTTTAATATAATTTCACAGGGGACTATTGGGGCATATTATACTTACGTAACACGTAAGTAAATTTTAATCTTATGAAAAACTATGAATTTCGGGTTTTTCTGGTTGTTGCACTTTTAATAGTTGGTTGTGATCCATCCAACCCTGTCCAGGAGCAGAAGTTACGTGCTGACATTAACCTTGCTGAAGGAACTATCTCAGTTTTCAGGGGTAACCAAAAGGAACCAATAGTGGTTCAAAATGCTCGCCCGGAGCACAGACCCTATTTGCATCCGATCGCAGCTCCTGACGGTAAGGGTTTGGTTACCGAGTACAGCCCTGGACATCATAAGCATCAAACTGGTTTGTACTGGGGTTTCACCCGTGTCAATGGAGAACCGGTCAATCAAGATAGCCTCATAAGATTCTTTTATAATCCGAATAAAACAGCTGAACAGGAAAGGATCAAAGGCAGGGACTATTTTCATAACCCGGGAGAAGGTTTTTGGAAAAGAGTCAGTTTTAATGTGATTGATTCCCTTGGAGAAAAAGTGAGCTGGCAAACGGTCTATCATATGCTGGCCGAAAATGGTGAACCGCTTCTGGAAGAAACCCAAATCTGGTCGGCACGAGAGAATGATGGAGAATATTTACTCGAACTGGAGTGGCAGGGAAAAGCCCTTGAAGATGTCACTATAGGAGAGATGTCATATGGAGGTTTATTCCTGCGGATGCCATGGAAAAAGGGAATTAAGGGGGAGGTGGTAAACATGGCCCGACAAAAGAATGAAAGAGCAGAGGGTCAGAGAGCACAATGGACCGATGTAGGAATGGCGGTGGAAGGTCGGGAAGATTTGGCTCACGTAGCCATATTTGACCACCCGGAAAATGCAGGATTTCCGCAAACCTGGCGAGTTGACGGCCAATTAGGAATAGGCCCAAGCAGGGCGATAATGGGTGATTGGAAGATTCCAAAGGGTGAGACGGAAATAATTAAACATGGTTTCGTTATTTACACCGGGGCGTTAAATGATATCGAATTAACCGAAAAGTGGCAACAATATGTTGAGGACGACAGCCCCTATTCAACAGCAAGTTTATGGAATATTGCCAAGGAGGAGGGTTATCAAGCCAAGTTTCTAACCGCCGAAGAACAGGTAGCGGAAATGACTGTAACAGATGGCTACAAGGTGAATGCCTGGGCTTCAGAACCCATGATCACACAACCTATAGCGTTTTGCTGGGATGATAAGGGTCGTTTGTGGATAGCTGAGAACAGAGACTACGAAACAAGACGCAGTGGGTTCTCAGGTTCCGGTGATAGCCGGATTCTTATTATTGAAGATACAGATCGGGACGGCGTTGCCGACAGCAGAAAAGTTTTTGCGGAGGGGATTCCTTTTCCTTCTGCCCTGGCGGTAGGCTTTGATGGTGTATTTGTTGGGGCTCCTCCCAATTTGCTTTTCATCCCTGATCGAAATGGAGATGACAAGGGCGAGATGGATGATATTGAGGTGCGGTTAACCGGATGGGGCATAAGAGATCGACATGAAACCATTAATAGTTTCCATTGGGGACCAGATGGATGGCTTTATGGACTGGAGGGATTTGCTACTCCATCAAAAATCAGAAAACCTATAGGAAAGGGCAAGATTTATAAGCACAATGATCCCTTTCCCGCTGACCTCCTTGAAGCCGAGGGCGTGGATATAAATGGAGGTGTTTGGAAATATCACCCAACCAAGGACCGTTTTGAAGCAGTGGCTCATGGTTTTAGCAATCCATGGGGTATTGATTATGACGCAAAAGGTCAGTTGTTTATAAGTGCCTGCGTCATACCTCATCTTTTTCATGTCGTTCCCGGAGGTATCTATCATCGCCAGGGAGGGCAACACTTCAGCTCCTACATTTACGACGACATTAAAACTATAGTCGACCATCGTCATCGCTCAGCCCACGGGGGAGCGAGGATCTACTTATCTGACGCTTTTCCTGCAGAACAAAAAAATCGGATATTTATGGCCAATATGCATGAGCACGCTGTACTCTCAGATATTCTGGAGCCGAGGGGATCAGGTTTTGTTGCATCGCATGGGGAAGATTTCGTGATGGCGAATAATGCCCAGTGGATTGGTTTTAGTATGGAAATCGGGCCCGAAGGAGGTCTGTATGTTCTGGATTGGCATGATGCCGATATCTGCGGCAATGATGTAGTCCACAAGGACACCGGCCGCATTTACAGAATCATGCCGGAGCAATCCCAGGCAAAAGAATGGAAGGGAAGGTATGCAGATTTAGGCCAGTTTTCAGACCTGGAACTTGCAGAACTCCAACTGAGTCCCAGCGTTTGGCACGCACGAAGAGCACGTGTAATTCTGCAGGGAAGAGCCGTAAAAGGGACAATATCTAAAGAAGCTACGAATCGACTTACAAACATTTACCAGAAGGAAAGTAATGTTGATTTAAGACTCAGAGGGTTTTGGGCGCTCCACGTTACCGGCCAGTTAAGTGAAAGTGATTTGCTTACTGCACTTAGCGATTCGGATGAATATGTCAGGGGATGGGCTATTCAATTATTGGGGGAGGATATGAAGCTCTCTCCAAAGGCTATTCAGCAATTGGAAGCCATGTCGTCGAAGGATAAATCTCCAATTGTCAGGCTGTATCTGGCGGCGGTTTTACAGCGTCTACCGATTAACGATCGTTGGAATATTAGCACAGCGTTGACTTCCCATACACAGGATAAAGACGATCACAACATACCTAAGATGATTTGGTTTGGTTTAGAGCCAACAGTTGCAACAGATATAGAAAGAGCCCTGGATTTAGGACTTAACAGTAAGATTCCTGTGATTGCAGAAAATATTGCCCGTCGGGTAATTGACGAAGATGGTATTGAACAATTGTTAGCGGCGTCTCAGAAGCGTTCACCTAACCAAATGAGTTTACTCCAGGGACTTATGGCTGAACTGGAAAATAACAGTGATCTAAAACCTACTTCCAATTGGGATAAGACCTATGAAATCCTGCGATCGAATGAAGCTACAGCAGCAATTGCCCTGGAAATTGGTCAACTTTTCGGTAGTGCGGAGGCAGCCAATCAATTAATGGCAGTTCTCGAAAACCCAGCCGCCAATATTGAGGATAGGCAAGCAGCCCTTACAGGTTTAGCGAGTCGTGCCTGGCCGGGTTTGACACCTCGTTTACCCGAGTTCATAGATAATCCGGATTTGACTATTCAGGCAATCCGAGCGATCAGTAATTTCAATGACGGTCAATTGGGGCAGATTTTATTAGGAAAATACGGGACATTTAATGCAGATCAAAAATTTGAGACCCTGATGACTTTAGCCTCCCGGAGAGTCTATGCAAGTCTTCTGACAAGGGCAATCAGGCAAGAATGGATTTCAAAAAGTGAAATTCCTGCGTATATCGCCCGGCAATTAAGGAGAGTGATGGGAAATGGTTTTGTTGAAGTTTGGGGACCAATCGATGACATACCCGCAGATATAGAGGTACAGTACAATAAGTACAGAAAACTCCTCACCAATGAAAATTTACAACGAGCCGATGTCATAAAGGGAAAGGTAATCTTTACAAAGACTTGTGGAGCATGTCACCAGATGTATGGAGAAGGGGGCATTCTGGGGCCAGAATTAACGGGTTCCAATCGAACAAACACTGACTATCTCCTTTCTAATATTTTAGAGCCAAGTGCTGATATTCAGGATGACTATAAAATGG